>JBKJHW010000117.1:0-21547 GCA_046598935.1 Vicinamibacterales bacterium
TTGTTAAGAATCGTAAAACCATTCGGCGCACGGGTTTGCTGCCGCCTTTCGCGCTCGCGCGCGTTGTAATCTCGGTGCATGGACCGGCGCCGGCTGTTCCTCGCGCTTCTCTGGCCAACGGCCCTCGTGGTGCTGGTCGGCGTACTTGCGGTTTTTCAGTACCGCTGGCTCGGGCAGGTCAGCGAAGCGGACCGCGACCGGCAGCGCGCCACGCTCAACCAGCGCGCGCGCGATTTCGCCGGCGACTTCGACCGCGAAATCGGACGGCTCTTCGGCGCGATGCAGATCGATGCGTCCGCGACGGCGAACCCGGGGGAGCTCTTTGCGACGCATTACGACCGGTGGAAGAACACCACGGCGTTCCCGCAGCTGGTTCGAGCGATCTATCTGACCAGTGAAATAAGCGCGCAGCCCGGCCCTGCGGCCGAAGACGCGCCGATCGGCCTGCAACAGTTCGATCCGGCAACACGGACGGTTTCAAGCGTGGAATGGCCCGCATCACTGGCGCCTGTTCGCGAAAGGCTGCGCGCGGGTCAGCGTAGGTTCACCGCGCCCGCGTCGCCCTTCTCATCGTCGGGCAATACAACTTTCAGATTCGTGTCGGTTGGACCGCCACCGATCATGATCGCCGTGCCGGCCCTGGTGATCCCGACGCAGACCGTTCAGCGTCCCGGCGCGGCGCCCGCTGAAGTGCGCGAGATGCGCCGATTTGATTTCGATCCGCGTTATGTGATCGTCGAGCTCGACAAACAGGCGATTACCGACTCGGTGCTTCCGGCGCTCGTCGAGAAGCACCTCTCCATCGACGACTATCACGTGCAGGTGATCGAACCGCAGCAGAATTCCGCGCCGACGCCGATTTTCAGTAAGGGCCTCGCCGCCAACACGAATCTCAACCCAGCGACCGCCGATGCGGCGACGACGTTCTTCAATGTGCGGGTGGACAGCTCGACGCTGTCGATGATCCGCGGCTTGACGGCGGGCGGAACGGCGTCGATTCCGATCCCCGGACCGGTTGATTCATCGGGAAGCATGTCGATCGTCGTGCAGTCGAACGATCAGAGACGGATGACGGAGCTGAAGTCCTCCGCGGTGCGGCAAGGCGTCGAAACCGCGCTGCAAAGCCGCGTCATCGGGCGCGGTTCCGTCGCCGCCGGTGTGGCGCTCGGACCGGGCGCGTGGCAGCTCGTGCTGCAGCATCCGGCCGGATCGCTCGAAGCGGCCGTGACCAAAGCACGCCGCCGCAATCTCGCGATCAGCTTCGGCGTGCTGGCCGTGCTCTCGGTCAGCGTGTTCCTTATTTCAATCAACGCGCAGCGATCGCAGCGCCTGGCTGCACAGCAGATGGATTTCGTGGCGACGGTGTCGCACGAGCTTCGAACGCCGATCGCCGTGATCCGATCGGCGGCGCAGAATCTTTCGGCGGGCGTGATCCACGACGCCGCGCGGGCCAGGAAGTACGGCGAGCTGATCGACGCCGAGGGCCGTCGCCTCACGGACATGGTCGAGGAAGTGCTGGAGTTCGCCGGTATTTCCGGCGGCAAGCGTCAGTTCTCAATTGCGCCGACCGACATCGGGCGCCTCACGACCGACGTCATGGAATCGTGCGAATCGCTGATTCGCGAGGCGGGGTTTGCGGTTGAAGTGGCTATCGCTCCGAATCTCCCAACGGTCAATCTCGACGAATCCGCGTATCGCCGCGCGCTCACCAATCTCGTGACGAACGCGCTGAAGTACGGCACCGACGGCAAGTGGATGGCTGTCACCGTGTGCCAGGCTCCGGATCACCAGGTCGCGGTCACCGTCGCCGACAGAGGCCGCGGCATCGACACTAAAGATCTGCCGCACATCTTCGAGGCGTTCTATCGCGGCGGCTACGCGAAAGAGCGCCAGATCCACGGCAACGGCCTCGGCCTCAGCCTCGTCCAGCGCATCGTCGAGGCGCACGGCGGCAGCGTTTCCGTACACACTTCTTCCGCTGGTTCGGTTTTCACCATGAAGTTCAACAAGGGCAGTGAAGTTTAATGACCGCGAGAGTCTTGCTTATCGAAGATGAGCCCGGTCTCCTCCTCACGCCCACCGACCGACTTACTTCGGAAGGCTACGACGTGGCGGCGGCGCTTGACGGCCCATCCGGGCTCGCCCGCGCTATTGGCGAGAAGTGGCATCTCATTCTTCTCGACGTGATGCTTCCCGGCATGAACGGCTTCGATGTCGTGAAGGAGATGCGGCAGAAGAAAGTCACTGCGCCGGTGATCATGCTGACGGCGCGCGGCCAGGTCGTCGACAAGGTGCTCGGTTTGAAGCTCGGCGCCGACGACTATCTCACCAAGCCGTTCGACACGCTCGAACTGCTCGCGCGTATCGAAGCGCAGATTCGCCGTGCCGCCTCAGCGGCCACGCCGGGCGCGCCGATCCACCAGTTCGGCGACATCTCGATGGATGTGCGCAAGGCCGAAGTGCGACGCGGCGGCAAGGTCATCGACCTCTCGGCGCGCGAGTTCCTGCTATTGAAGTACTTCGTTGAGCACCGCGAGGCGACGCTCACGCGCGATGAACTGCTCAATGACGTCTGGGGATATCACTCGATGCCCTCGACGCGCACAGTGGACGTTCACGTTGCGTGGCTGCGCCAGAAGATCGAGCCCGATGTGAAGCACCCGCAATACATCGTCACCGTTCACGGGATGGGATATAAGTTCATCGGATGACGCTTCGCGCACTCGGATTCTGTCGTCGTCAATAGCCGATTATCTGATCTCGAACAGCACGTCGCGGCTGACGGGTTTGCCGCCGCCGAGCGTCGCGGTGAACGCGAGGTGATACTTCCCTGCCGGCAGGCCCGTCATCGGCAGCATCGCAGCGATCACGGCGTCCTGCTGATCGCCGGCGGCTTTCATCGCCGATAACACTGGCGCGGTTGTGACCGGCCCCCCCGGTCCCGTCAGGGTCATCGTCACAGCCGGTTGCGCGTTCTTGTCCTTCCAGTACACATGGCCAAACAGACGCAGCACGTCGTCAGCCGAAAATACGCGCGTGGTCGTCGGCTGGAATGGAATCAGGCCGTTGAAGAGCTCCGGCGCCATGGCCGCCTGACGCGGCGCACCGGCAAAGCCGACGACGATCGCGCCCATCGACAGGCCTTTTGATTCCCGCGGCATTTCGATGGGCACCTGGATCATCCCCGCTTTGCCGAGCGCCTGGCTGCCGACCGCGACGCGCAGTGTGAGCGGCTGGAGCGGCAACGTGATGAGGTCATTGATGAGAAAGCTCACCGTGCCCCCTCCTGCCGGCGCCGGCGCGGTGAAGTGGTGGGTTTTCACAGACGAGCCTTTGACTTTCGCATCGGCATCGAGCGCGAGGAGCCTGATCTCGATGTTGTCGTCGAATCGACGCGAGCCGTCGAGCGGCGCGGGATATGTCAGCTCGATGGTGACGGCGACGATGGCGGTCTTGCCGTCAGACGCCACGGGTTCGGCGAAGAGCCGAAGCGGCAAGGCCGAAATGTTCACGCCCGACGTGAGCGCGGCAGCCACCGTCGTCGCGATGTTCTCCGAGCTGCGGGCTGCCGTCGGCGCGTCGTACCCCTGCCGGGCGCGCACGCGCGCGCCGGCGCGTTTCACGCGGACTTTCAGCGGATGGTATTTGCCGTCGGCCACGAACGGATCCGGATAGTACCCAAGGAGATAGTAGCTGCCGTTCTCCTGGACGATTTCCGTGATCATCCGCGTCATGTCGCTCGCGTTGAAAATCGCGCGGCCGCCGCTGTTGACGGCCAGCACAGCCAGATTGTTGTGCTGAATGCGAATATTCTTCAGCGCTTCCATACGCAGCATCGGATTGGCAATCGTCGTGATGCCGCCGCCGAGGCCGCCGCGAACGACATCTTCGGGCTGCACGTTGCCGCGCGGGTCGATCGCGTAGATGGGCACGCTGCCGCCGCGCGCGGCAGAGAATGTCCCCGCGAGGCCATCCTGCAACGCCAGGGTCATCGAGTCGGTGACCGCCTGCCCGGGATCGCTCGAGCGCTCGTTGCTCATGTTCAGGGTCGTGCCGCCTGTGACAAAGAAGATCGCGCGGCGCGTGTGGTCCGAGCCGGCGAGCGCCTTTGTGACGTTCTTGAGCGTGTCGTACGTGGACAGGGCGTAGTCGGCTTTGAACCGGGCGGGTTTCGATATCGCGCCGAATTCGGTCGGCGAGTCCACGCGTGCCAGCGAGTCGAGCCCAAAACCCAGCACAGCTTTGATGTTGTCGATCCGTTCCATGAGGCGGCTTCTGTTGCGCGTGAAATTCACGCTGAGGTTCGAGTGAGACACGAACGTCAGCGCGACCTCGTCATCGGGCGAAAACACGTTCACGAGATCCGTCAGCGTTCGTTTGAGTCGGATAAGGTCGTGCTCGATGAGATGCAGGTCGTCGACGAGAATCACGAACAGCCGGCTGTTCTTGGTCGGCGCGGTATTCGTCACGACGTCCGGCTCGGCGTCGCGCGGGGCGTTGGCGGCGATTTTCCTGCTCACAGCAGGAATCGAGATGAACTGAAAATCCGCAATCTTCTGCGGCTTCCCGTTCTCGACAATCTCGAAATCATCAACCCAAAGATCTTCAATCGGCTTGTCGTTGTGATCAGTGACAACGACATCGACGGCGACGTACTGGACGCTTGAGCGGAAGACCGCCTGCGCCGCGGGGTACGCCACGAGGCTGGCCGCGACGACAGCGGCAACAGGTATGAGAGTAGAAAAGCCTTTCAAGCGATTCCTCCGCGTGAGAGGCACTGGCACCGGCGAGTATAGTCGAGGCGTGCGCGCCGTTGAGATCTCGAAGCCCGGCCCAGCTGATGTGCTCCGCCTGACAGATCGGCCTTCGCCAACGCCCGGTCCGGGCGAAGTCCTCGTCGCCATCGAGGCCGCCGGCGTGAACCGGCCTGACCTCATGCAACGCGAGGGGCACTATCCCCCGCCGAAGGGCGCGTCGGACATCCCGGGGCTCGAAGTCGCTGGACGAATCATCGCCCTCGGGTCCGGCGAGCCGCGCTCCGCCAGCGGCCGGACCTGGCGCGTCGGCGACGAAGTCTGCGCGCTGCTCTCCGGCGGCGGCTACGCCGCACTGTGCGCTGTCTCCGGGTTGCAATGTCTGCCGGTGCCAGGCGGCCTGTCGATGATCGACGCGGCGGCGATTCCGGAGACGTTCTTCGCCGTGTGGACCAACGTCTTCGAACGCGGTCGGCTGGCCGCGGGCGAAACATTGCTCGTGCACGGCGGCTCGAGCGGCATCGGCACGACGGCGATTCAGCTCGCAGCCGCGCGCGGCGCGACGGTCATCACGACTGCGGGCAGCGACGAGAAGTGCAGACGATGCGCGCAACTCGGCGCCACGGCGATCAACTACCGCAGAGAAGATTTCGTCGAGCGCGTGAAGGACTTGACGAATGGCCGCGGCGTCGACGTAATCCTCGACATCGTCGGCGGCGACTACACCGCGAAGAATCTGGCGTGCCTCGCCCGCGAGGGCCGCCTCGTCCAGATCGGCCTCATGGGCGGCGCCACGGCCGCGATCCCGCTCGCGCCGATCATTCTCCGGCGCCTCACGATCACGGGCTCGACACTGCGGATTCGAACGCCGGCAGAAAAGGGACTGATCGCGGCCGCGCTCGAACGCGAAGTCTGGCCGCTACTCGCATCGGGAAAAATCAAACCGGTGGTGGACCGCGCTTTCCCGCTCGCCCAGGCGGCGGATGCCCACCGCGCCCTGGAATCCGGTCAGGTCTTCGGCAAAGTGGTTCTGTACCACAACACCGCCAGCGCAAAAACCGTGTAGCCAGCACGCAGCGCCAGCGCCGGCCAGTCGAACCGCGTCGTCTCCACACACGCGACGACAAACGCGGCAACCAGAGTTGCCGCCGGCAGAAACGACATCGGGTGTCGTTTTTCAGAAAACGACACCCGATGTCGTTTCTCGCTCAAGAGCAAGCGCCCGGACAGGACAAGCAGCACGCCGATAAGGAAATGCGCGACCACGAGCGATTGGTCGCGGAAACTGCGGTAGACGAACGTATTGACCAGCGGCAGCGCGGCCATCGCCGACATGACGCCGTCGAGCATCATTACTATTCCGATCACTCTCAGAAGCATCCGGTGCCCGCCCTCGGTTCCTTGCTAGTATGACCTTCCGCTAGATGCTGAAAGCGCTCCTCAGCGACCCCATCGTGCGCGTGGACGTCGCGCTCTGGACCCTGGTCGCCGTGCTCCTCGTGGTGCCGGTTCTGCCGGCACCGTGGATGACGTTCTTCAGCGAGCACGTACTCGACACGCCGTTCCAGGCGCTCGTGATCGTCGCCGTCTGGTTCCGGCTCGGCACAGTCGAGGACGAAGCCGAACGCCGTTTCTGGACGCTGATCGGATTGAGCGCCGTCACGACGCTCGCGGTCTCGGCGTCGTACGCCGTTCTCAATCCGCTCGGGCGCTGGACCATCGGCTGGAACATTTTCGCGGACGTCGGCTATCTCGCCGGCTACATCCTGATGCTGCTCGCGATCGAAGTGCGGCCGCACGGCCGCGCGGCCGGAAGCCTCGGCGGCCGCGAGCGCCAGCTCCGCACCTTCGGCATCGTCGCCTTCACGTGTTTCCTGCTGACGTACTTCATCATCGTGCCGGCCGCGTCGAGCCAGGATGGCTACGAGACGACGGCGCCGTCGTTTTATCTATTCCTCTGCCTCGATCTCATCATCGTCATTCGGCTGTTGGCGAATCGCGGCGACGCCTGGTCGGTGCGATGGACGTGGGTCTACAGTTGGCTGACCGTTGCCGTGGTGATCGCGCTGATCGGTGACGTGCTCGAGTTTTCGACGTATCACAGCTCGCTCGTGCTGCAGCCAGCCACCATGCTGGATCTGCTGTGGTTCACGCCGCCTGCGTTGATCGTGGTTGGAGTGCGCGCGCGGCACGTGGCGTTCCCGGCAGAACTGCGCGTGCTCAACGAGCCTGTGCCGGGGCGCGCCGCTCTGCGTGTCGGCCACGGCCTTCTCGTTGGCGCCGTCTCTCTGCCGCTCATGCATGAGGTGCTGCGATATACAAGCCAGCTCGACGCGGACACAGTGGCGATGCGCGGGCTGGTGGCCCTCACCGGCATGGTATCGATGGCGGCGCTCGCGATCGATGCGTACCGCGTGCTCGACAAGGACCGCGAGAAAACGGAGCGCAAAGAGCTGCACCTCGCAAGCGAGCTCGGCGTCGCCCGCAAGATGGACGCCGTCGCGCGCCTCGCCGCGTCCGTGGCGCACGACTTCAACAACCTCATTCACATCGTGCAGGGGCGCACCGACGTCATCGCCGAGCATCTGCCGCAAGACGACCCGCTGCAGGAAGAAATCCGCGAGATCAACGCCGCCAGCACGCGCGCCGTCGATCTGGCCGGCCAGCTCATGGCGTTCGGCCGGACGCAGCCGACGTCTCCGGCAACCGTCAGCCTTCACGCGCTCATTCAGCGCGCCGAGAAGCTGTTGAAGCCTTTGCTCGATGAGCGATCGCTCCTGCGCCTCCGCCTGAGCGCCACCGAAGAGGTCGTCCGCATCGACCCGCTCCAGTTCGAGCGCGTCATCCTCAATCTCGTCACCAACGCACGCGACGCGATGCCGGAGGGTGGACACATCACGATCGAAACCTACAACCCGGGCCTCGAAAATCCCGACGGCGAGCCCTACACGGATCCGTCGATCGTCCGCATCGCCGTTTCGGACACCGGCATGGGCATCGAGCGCGCCACGATGGCGCACATCTTCGAGCCGTTCTTCACAACGAAAGAGGGCCGCGGCGCCGGCCTCGGGCTCGCCATCACGCACGGCTTGATTCAACAGGCGGGCGGCGCCATCACGGTCACGAGCGAGCTCGGAAAGGGCGCGACGTTCGTGATCGCGTTGCCGGTCGTGCGCGGCACGGAACCTGAGCCCGTCGGCTCGCGGCACATCACCGTGACGCCGGGCGCCGTCCTCATCATCGAAATGGACGCGACGAACCGGCAGCTGCTCCGCCGCCTGCTCGTCGATCTCGAATGTCCCGTGCTGACGGCCGCCACAGGGCCTGAAGCGCTGATTGTCGCGTCCCGTTATCCCGGCCGGGTCGATCTGGCAGTCATCGATGTCACATGCGAAGGCGGACGCACCATCGCCGCGCAGTTGCGCGAGAATCTGCCCGGCATGCGCGCACTGCTGCTCGCGCAGGATCAGCCCGTCGAGCCGTCAGAGTTGGATGTTTTGCTTCGAGAACCGTTCGAACTCGGCGACGTGCTCAGGCACGCTAAACGCCTGGTTCATCGGTAATCTGGCAATCGGGCAATCTGGCCATGTCCGATCGGGCAATTTTCAATCGGCAATGGATCGCGCGATTGAAAATATGAAATCTCAAATGTTTTTGGAGATTGTCAATCGCACATCCGCCCATCCATTGCCAATCGGCCATTGCCGATCGAACATGGCGAGATTGCCCGATTGCCAGATTGCCGATAAACCGCGCTAGTACAGACTCATGTAGCTACAGCTGGACTTCGGCGACGCCGTGAGCGACGTCGGCGGCGTCACCGCGTAGATCAGATCCGCGAACAACGAGTAGCCCGAATCGTTCGGGTGAAAGCCATCGCTCGAGAAAATGCTCGCCGAGTACAACCGGCTGTCGCACATCATGTCGACGATGATGGCGCCCTGGCTGGCGGTGGCGTTGATGCCGGCGTTCAGGCCGACGGCGATCTGCTGGAGGATCTGTTTTTCTGCCGTCGTGTTCCCCGATGAATACGGCATCGCAGCGAGATTCGGCAGATTGAGAATCACGATGCGCGCTTTGGGCGCGCGCGTCTTGACGGCCGAAACGAGCGCGGCCATGTCTGTCGCGAACGCGTTGATCTGCTGCGTCGCCCACGCCGTGGCGTTCGATCCGCCGAGGCCGGCCTTGAGGGCCGAGCCCAGCGTGTTGGCGTCGTTCCCGCCGGCAAAGATCGTGACCAGCGTGGAGTCGGTGCGCACGTAAGGCGCTTCGTCCTGCAGAAAGTTGATGGCGATGCCGCGATTGAGCTGGTTGCCGAGGTTCTGCATGGCCGGGCTCAGGACCGCGCCGGGCACGCCGAGGTTCTGCAGCGTGACGATCTTGCCGGACGCCTTGAGCCGCCGCACGATCTCCTGGACATACCCTTTTCCTTCGGGGCAGGTCGTGTACGGCAGGCAGGGCGCGGAGGAGCCGACGCCGTTGGCGTCGCTGGCGCCGATGGCCGAATAGACGGCCACGTTGCTCTGCACCGGCGGCTCGGGGGTCGTCGGGCTTTTAGCGCCGCACGCGGCGGCGGACAGAACTGTGACGAGCAGGCAGATTTTCTTCATTAAAAATGGCCAATAGGCGTATCGGCCCCGGCCAATACAAAGAGTAGGCCGTCCGCCTCCGCCAAGGCTCCGGCGAGACTTCGCCTATTTCCTGACGAAGCCCGCCATGGTCGCCTGGATCTGCTTCACGGCGTAATCGATTTTCATTTCGACCTGGATCTTGCCCAGCGCTTCGGACGATTTCCGGGCGTCTCCGATATCACCACCGGCGCCGGTAATGCCGCTCCCGACAAAACGCGGGGCGTTCGGGTCGGCGTTCCCGCGGCCCCGGCCCTGACCCTGACCGGTAGGCGCGGGCGGCGGCGGCGCGATCTTGCCGTCCGGCCCGTACTGGTAAGCGATCGGCAGCAGATCCGTGCGGACCCAGCCTTTGCCCTTGCCGAGATACATCATCGAGGCCGTATCGGAAATACCGGCGTGGCCACTCTGCGGCAGGCCGCGCGCCTTGAGCACTTTTTCCGTGTAGTCGTCCTGTGCCGGAGCGTAGACGCGGTCCGCGTAGAAGACGTGAATGTTTTTCGCTTCGTGCTCAGGCAATCGGTACTTCTCTTCCAGCTTTTTCGCAACGGTAGTGTTCGGGCCGACGCTGCCGCCGTGATCGTTGAGAAGGACGATGGTCTTGAAGCCTGTCGCGATCGCCTGTTCGGCGATGCGCTCAGTCACCAACGCTTCGATCTCTGCGGTCAGACCGAGCGTGCCGGTCTGCTGGTTGCTCGCGTTGTTCGAGCTGTACGGCATCACCGGCAGCACGATCGCGTTGCCGAGCCGCCGAGCGATTTCCATCGCGATCTGGTGACCCATCAGTGTGTGGCCGCCGTTCACGTTCTGTATGCCTCGATGTTCGGTGCCGCCGGCGTAGAGGAGCGCGACCGTCTTGCCCTGCTTGTGAATGGCGTCGTACACCTCGGGCCACGTCATCATCGCGAAGTCGATCAGCTCTTTCGGTTTCTTCGACGATATCCAGTTGGCGGGTGGATCCATCGGCGGAAGCGCGGGACCGCGACCGCCCTGGCGTCCGCCACCGCCGGCGCGCGCGGCGCCCTGCGCAGGCGGCGTCGTTGGCGGTGGATCCTGGAGAGCGGCTTCCACTGACAGGACGCCGGTGACGCAGAGAATTCCGAGGATCAACACACGACGGTTCATGGAAAACAGCCTCCGGGTGGCCGGGATTATGACACGCGCAGCGGCGTCAGGGTGGTGGCCGAGCCGCACTTCTCGAACCACTCGACGCCCTCGCTGACGAGGTCGAACTTGAGCGCGTAATTGCCCGGTTCAGCGATGGCTGGCAGTTCAATATTGATGTCGGCGGTTTGCCCCGGTCCGATCGGGCCCGGCAGTCGCGCGCGCGCGAAATCCAGGTCGATCAGCGATCCGTCCTCGCGGCAGAGCTGGGCGCCCAGGCGCACGAGCCGGCGGCCGTAGGTCGCGTCGGCGGCAAACGGCCGGGTGGAAAGATTGGACACGCGCGTCTTGATCGTCAGCGGTTTGCCTGCGCGCGCTTTGACGCCGTTGCCCGACAAGAATTTCAGGAACGCCGGCGCCGTGCGCACGTCGATCTTCGCGCGCGGCGTCGCGCCGGGGATGGCGTTGCCGAGGTTGCTGTCGTCCCAGGTTTCGCGGCGGATCAGCTCGAAGGCGTCACTGCCCCGCACGAAGCGGCGCGAGTACGAATCTTCAGGATGATCGGTAATTTCCCAGCACAGGCGGTCGACGCCGATCTCGACGGCCAACCTGCGCGCAAGCTCCATCTCCTCGTCGCTGTCGTTCCACTTGAACAGAATGTAGCGCCAGTTGAGCTGCGGCAGGTCGCGGCCCGACTTCTTCTTTTCGTCGACCATCGCGCAGAGGTTCCTGATCGCGACATCGAACTTCCCGCGCTGCCTGTACTGGACGTAGCTCTCGGCCTTCGCGCCGTCGATCGAAAACGTCACTTCGTCGATGCCGGAGTGCACGAGACGCCGCGCCGCTTCTTCGCTGAAGGCGCCGCCGTTCGTGCTGGTGTACACATAAATATGCGGGTGGTTCTGCTTGATGTACTCGCACATCTCCACGGCGCGCTTATGGAGAAACGCTTCGCCGTAATTGAAAAAATCGATTCGGCCGAGCGACGGGCCGACTTCGTCGATCACCTTCCTGAAAAGATCGAAGTCGAGCATGCCGGCCTGGCGCGTCTTCGTGATGCCGGTCTCGGGCGCGCAGATCGCCTGGGCGCACGAGATATTGCACGCCGCGGTGCACTCGATGAACATCCGGCCCGGGTGCCGTCCGACCTCGACGCCGCGAATCGTCGGCTCTTCGCCGGGCTCGAGCGGCCGCTTCAACGGGCAATCGCCGCAAAAATCCGACCCGGCGGCGTTCATTTCGTTTCGGAGCCGCGTCAGCGTCTCGCCCTGCCAGATCTCCTGGACGGTGTGCGTGCGCGTGTCGCCGACGACGCGCTTGGCGTAGGGATCGGCACACCCGCACACGATCCGGCCGTCGCAAAGCATGACCAGCATTTCCCACGGCCACGTGCACTGAAACCGGGTGGCCTGAAAATTAAGGGACATCGGGGAATTCTACACTTCGTCGAGGACGCCCTCGCGCCGCCAGCGTATCCGCCATCCCTTGACTACTTCGTTGGTTTTCGGTGAACATCGAGCCCCGAATGAAACGAGGCGCCGGCCGCATCCTGTTTGTCCTGGCCGGCGGCGGAATCGGCGTGTCGGCGTTCGCGATGCTGCCGTCCGCTCTCGATCTCGCCGTATTCTTCCTGCTCGCCGCCATCTTCACCCTGCCGGGCTGGCCGATCGCGCGCTGGTTTGCGGGGAGCGACTCCGACCGGCTCACGCAGACCATCCTCGCGCTGCCGTTCGGCTACTTTGCAGGTGCTGTCACCTACGCATCGCTTCGCCTTGCGGGCGTGAGCTCGCCCGCAGTGATCCTGGTCGTGTGTGCGGCGCTCGCCGGGTTGTTCTGGCTGGCGTTTCGCCGGCCTCAAGCCGGCATCGTCCATTTGAACCGTCTCGAGACCGCCGATCACATTGCGCTGGGTGTGCTCTGGCTCCTGGCGCTCGCTGTTGTCGGGCCGGTATTTGCCCGCGTCGGCGAAATCACTCCAGCCGGTCTCGCGTATCGCGCGTACTTCAACGCGGATCTCTTCGTGCACATGAGCGTGGTGGCGGAGCTGGCCAAAGGCTCCACGCCGCCGCTCAACCCGTTTTTCCCGGTGGAGGCGTTCCCGTACTACTGGACATACTTCACGCTACCGGGGCTCTTCTCACAGGTGAGGCCGGCGCTGCCGGTCGATCACGCCATCATGCTCACGGATACGGCAATGGCGTTGACCTTCATCAGCGTCGGTTTCCTGGCCGTCCGCAATTTCGGCGTGTCGGCGCGATCGGCGGCACTGTCGTGGGCCACTGTTCTTCTTGCGTCCAGCTTCGAGGGCGCGTATTTCATCTGGGACCAGCTCTCGCACGGCCGGCCGCTCGCGGAATTTCGCACGTTCAATATCGATGCGGTCACGCGATGGGTCTGGAACCTGCCGGGCGTCGACGGTTTTCAGCGCGCCATGTGGTGGACACCGCAACACCTGATGGCGTTGACACTGGCGCTGATTGTTCTCGTCACGATGGTCCGCGCGCGCAAACCGGACACGTTGGCGCCGGCGATCCTCGAAGGGTGTTTACTCGGCGGGATCGTTTGCATCAGCAGCTTCAACGGCGTGTTGATCGTGACGTCGTACGGGCTCGCGCAGGTGGTCATCCTTGTATTGAACCGCGGTCGCGGGATCGGCCAGTGGTTGTTCGCACGAACGGCCGCGGCCGTTATCGTCATCGCGTTTCTCGGGCTGACGCTCGGGCTGGGCATGGTCCAGCGGATTCCCAATGCGTTTCTCTTCGGGTGGAACCGGTTTTTCTTACGGGGTCCGTGGACATTCATCCTGCTCAGTTTTGGCCCCGCATTGTTCCTGGCGCCGTTCGGAGTGAAGGCCGCGCTCAAGGCCTCTCGCCGGCTGGTCATCACGCTCGCAGCCGTCATCGTCGTGATTACCGTCGTGTTCTTGCAAGTCGATCTGCGCGGGCACGAGAACACACAGGTGACCTTCCGAACCGGGCACCTGATGTTCGTCTGCCTCGCGATCCTCCTCGCCTTTGCGATCGATGCCGCAAGAAACTGGAATAGAAGCGCGTCGATCGCGTTCTCGTCGGTTTTCCTGCTCGCCGTGGCGGCCGCGGCGCCGACGGTGGCGCTCGATTGGTACAACGCCCGCGATATCTCAAACGTCGCGATGAACCCCGGCAGATTTCCGTGGACGGTTCACATCACCCCCGACGACACCGCGGCCGCCAACTGGATTCACGCGTCACTGCCTGCAGAGGCAACGGTCCAGACCGACGCGCTGCCTCGCGAACGATACACATGGGCATTCGTGACGGCCTTCGCGCGCAGGCGCATGGCCGTCGGCAACGGTCTCTTCACGCTGAATCCCGACAGATACACGCCCGGGATGACCGCCGTCCACGAGGCGTTCTCCACGGCGACACCCGCTGCGGCGCACGCGGCCCTCGTTGAACTCGGCGTGGACTATGTGTACGTCGGCGACCTGGAGCGAAGGGTCAACGGCGAGCAGGTCGGGAAGTTCGGCCAGAACCCCCGGTTTTTCGAACCCGTGTACTGGCGCGGCAGCGTCGAAATTTACAAGGTGGTCAAGTAGCGGACGCGCGTGCGCGTCAGGGGTTCTTGCGCGCGATCGCCAGCGTCTGACCGATCCAGTACGGCACCTGCCGTTGGGCAATGCCGAGCCCGGACGCCACACTCCGGCCCAGGCGCGCAAGCGGCCCTACGACGGCCTCGCCGCGCTTGAGAATATAGCCCAGTTCGAGCCACTGATAGTACGGCCGCATCTCAACGACATCAAATCCCGTCGCCGCCAGCAACTTTGCGAGCGTGTCTCGCGTGAAGTAATAGAGGTGCGCGGTGAGGAGCATCGGCCACTTGCGCCCCATGGCGCTCGCCATCCAGCTGCCGATGTCCGGGTAATTCACAACGAGCAACCCGCCGGGTTTGAGGACGCGCTGGCACTCCAGCAAAAACGCTTTCGGGTCGTCGACGTGTTCCAGCACATCCCACACCGTCACCACATCAAAGGCCTGATCCGGGTAGTGCTGGTCGAAGTGGGTGCCCGGCCGAATGTCGAGGCCGTAGTGCTTCTGTCCCCATTCGCAAAGCCACTTGTTGGGCTCGCAGCCGGACACGGTCCAGCCGCGGCCGGCAGCCACGTGCAGAAACGATCCCGCTGCGGTTCCGATATCGAGGAGGTGACCGCGGCCGGGCGCGAGCCCTTCGATGAGGTTCAGGGCCTTGTCAAACGTACGCTCGCGAGCCTTTGCCTGCGACACGAAGATTTCATCCGACCCTTCGCTGTAGCCTTCGAGGATGAGATCCGACCGAAGACGCGGATTGACGAACTGCAACCCGCACGACTCGCAGGCGACCAACTGATCTTTCAACGCCTCGTCGGTCGAGCTTCGAAAGACCGCCACAAAGTCGCCGATCGGCCGCTCGGCCGCGGGAGTGACAACCCGAAACGCACTGCTGCCGCAGATATTGCACGGCACTGACTCATAAGGATTCTTCCGGTCCTGCACGCCCGTCATTATCCCTTTCGAAAGGCCCAAAACGTTTTCACGGCAACGAACCAGTCTCGAAGGCCGATCTTTTTTCCTTCGGCACGAGTGCGCGGGAAGTAGCGCACCGGCACTTCCTTGATCGTCTCGCCGCGGGCGAGCACTTTCGCGGAGATCTCGTGGTCCAGCTCGAACCCGCCCGTAACGAGCGCCAGCGACTGGATGAGCGCGCGCGGAAACAACTTGAGCGCTGTCACCGTGTCGGTCAGATACGTGCCCGTCATCGCCCACCCGACGACGCTCAAACTGCGCCCGCCGAGATATGCGGTCCACGACTGGCGCGCGTGCTTTCCCGACGCGAGATATCGGCTGCCGTACACGACTTTTGCCCGGCCCTCGACGACCTCGCGCAGCATGACGAGATGATCGGCGGGATCGTATTCAAGATCCGCGTCCTGGATGATCACATAGTCGCCCGTGGCAGCCGCGATGCCGGCGCGCACCGCGGATCCTTTCCCGCCGTTCTTCGCCTGACGGATCAAACGCACGCCCGAAATGGCTTCGACGATCTCGGCCGTCCGATCCTTTGAACAGTCGTCGATGACGATGACCTCGCGCGCGTAGCCGAGTACGGAAAGATCCACGGCCTGAATGCGTTCGAGGAGTGTGCCGATGAACCGCTCTTCGTTGTAGGCAGGAATGACCACGCTCAAGACGTTCACTGCACGGCTCTCGCTCTCAGACAGGCTTCAGCGCTCGCCAGATCTTCAGGCGTGTTGACGCCGTGCGCCTCGATCGGATCGGCCAGCGGCACAGTTGCGACGGCCACGCCCGCTGCCAGCCACGGCAGGAAGGGCAGAAAGTTTTTCTCGCCGGTGCCTCGTCCGGCTGGCGCTACTCGCGCGTAGGCCGGCAGCGCTTCGAGGAAGGCGCTGCGAGACATGCTGAAAAATCCGGAATCGCTCTCGCCCGCTTCCGGCATCGTGTCGCCTTCGCGCCGCTGCAGAACTCCGGAAAGCCGGCCCGCCGGATCACGCGTGAAGTGGATGTAGGGGGGTGTCTGGCCGACCGTCGGAAACACGGCGCTCGGCTGGTCCGGCATCTCCTCGCGCTCCGCCACGCTTCTTGCGGTCGCATCGCTCTGCAACACCTGATCGCACCAACTGATCCACACGCGCTCGGCCGCTGACGCGGCGACCACAGGCGCGGCCAGCAGAATCGCATCGAGCATGCCCGTCGGCGTGGTCTGCTCGACCACGGTCACCGGCATCGGTGCCGCCGCCGCATATTCGTCCATCGCCGCCCGGGCCGACGGGTGCACGATGACGATCGCGTGCCGGCAATACGGCGCCGAACGCGCGAGCACATAGCTGATCATCGGCCGACCGGCCACAGGACTGAGCGCCTTCGGCATCGAAGACCTAAGCCGCGTTCCCAGCCCGGCCGCGGGGACCACGAGAACGCGCGTCATCTCTCCGTCTCTCCGTTTCAGCGGAAACGCTGGCCGACGATGATCGCGAGTTGTCGAAGGCCTTCGAGCACGCCCGTGCGGCGCACCCGTACGGATGACAGCGGCAGGAACTGCACCGGCACCTCGAGCACGTCGGCGTACCGGCGCAGCAGTTGCGGCAACATGTACTGATTCACGAATGGATCGGTGAAGCGCACCGGCACGCGGAGCGCATCAGCCATGCGAACGATCCTGACGCCGGACAACGTGTCGGCGACGTAATGCCCGTAACACACGAGATACGCCGCGCTGAGCATGTGGCTGCCGAGGCCGCTCAGCATGCGCATGACCGGACCGCGATCGTCGTAGCGTTGAAAAGACTGTTTGATGTCGCGCAGCGACAACCGCCGGCTGCCCCACGCCGCATCGAGCCGGCCCCAGTCGAGATACCGCATGAGCCCGACAAGATCGTCGCCGCGATACATACCCGAAGATTCGAACAACGCGAGGTACGTGTAGCGGCCCGTTTCCGCGCCGGCTCGAACGGCGGCGTCGGCGGCGTCGTCTGAAGGATGCAGCGACACCGCAAACGGCAGTCTCGCCAGAAATACGGGATCGATGCCATCCGCGATCGGCAGATGCACGTCCATCTGATGTCCAGCCGCCACGCCGGAACTCACGCCGCGCGCCATCTCCAGCATCGACTGCACCAGTTTGTTCGGCGACGAAGTGCCGTAGAGACGCACGGCGAGCCGCTCGACCGGGCGATCAGCCAGGAGCGATTCCACGTACGGCTCGATGACCTTCGTCGCGTCGTGCCGCCCGCTCACGCCGTCTTCGTAATGACCGATGCGGACGAGCCGTGGATCCTCGAGCGTCGCCAGTTGCCCGAGCGGCACATGCGGCACGGCCGATTCGGCCTGCTGTGGATCGTTCAAAAGATAGTGCGTGATCAGGCACGGCGCGGGCAGTGCGAGCCGGCCCTTGTCCGTCATATAAAACAGCGCGCGCTCCACAAGCGTCACCGCGCTTGCGCCCGTGATCTCGGCGTCGTGACGCAAATTGGTGATGAGGAGCTTCAGCGCGAGCAAATTTCCGGCGATGTGATCGGTCAGTCCGGTCGTGAGGTACGACGGAAACAGGCTCGAGTGCTGGGTGCCCGGCGCAAAAACGATTAGATCCGCCTTGTCCAGGCGCTCGGTCAGCCGCGGATTCAACAGCGGCTGCACCGCATGAGCGGCAAAGAACTCACGCGCCGCCGCGGTGCCGGCCGCGCCGAGCGCGCCGCTATCGGCCGCCGACAGCGGCCGGTCGATGAGAAAGATGTCGTCGATGCGATTGCCGCGACGCGAATCGACAATCGCCTCTTCCGTGCCCAGCACTTTGCCGTCAACGTCGAGAGCCACGAGGTGGGCATTCGTGCCGTCGGTGACGTTCTCGATCAACCCGGGAGGAAGCCCGACCAGGCCGGCGTAGTCGTCAACGGCGTCGTTGAAGCGCCGGCTCGTGCGCAAATAACAACCGGCGAAGACCAGGTTGCCGACGGCGCAGTCGCCGAAGGCAAACGTGCGATCCGACGCGTCCCACGCGTTAAGAAATGCGCGGAGACGACTTCCGACCTCACGGAGGTCCTCATCGGTGAGAGCGCCATCGATCTGTTTACTGAGTGCGCCGGACACCTGGCCGGTGCTGAGCGCCCGGAGCCAATCGACCGCTTCCCCGGGCGCGATAGCGACCGGGAGGCGGGCGTCGAGCAGCGCGATCAGGCTCGGGCTCGCCGTGTGTTTCGCGGCGGCCGCAGTCGACGCGTTCTTCCGGAAGTCCGATGGCCCGAGCGCGTCGCCCAAAAACCGACGTACTTCCCCGGTTGACGCGCCATCGTCATACCCATTCACCGCCAGCGTTACCCGAATTCGCGGGTGGGCCATCAGGCGTTTTGACAGCACGGCGGACCCGCGGCCGCCGGTGAACACGACCACCTCGATCACGCCGTTGAGGATATCCCAGCTCACTGGTCCTGGCCTACAATCGGCACCGATGAAACAGATGAAACGACTACTCAGTACTCTTGTGATTTTCGCCATGGGGCTTGCCGCGGGTACGCAAACTCATGCGCGGGTTCTCCCGCGCGCCGCGGATCTCCAGGTCGGCGACATGGCGCCCGGCTTCGCGCTCAAGGCCAGCGACGGCAAGACGTACAAACTGTCCGACTTCCGCGGCAAGCGTGCCGTCGTCATTGCCTGGTATCCGAAGGCGTTCACCAGGGGCTGCACGATCGAGTGCAAGTCGCTCGCGGAAAAGGGCGACCTGATCGACAAGTACGACGTCGCGTTTTTCATGGCGAGCGTTGACACGGCCGAGCAGGCGAAGGCGTTTGGCGACGCGCAGGGCGCGCATTTCCCGCTGCTGGCCGACCCGGACAAGAAGGTCGCTGACGCCTACGGCACACTCCGCGATTACGGCGGGTCGATCGGCGTCGTCTCCCAGCGCTGGACGTTCTACATCGGCAAGGACGGCCGGATCGCAGCGATCGACAAGGCGGTCAAGCCGGCGACGTCGGCGGAAGACGTCGCCGCGAAGCTTGAAGCGCTGAACATCGCGAAGAAGCAAGAACACCTCGCGGCTGGATGCGTTGAAAACTTTTGACCGCAGCATTGTTGACGGTCCCCTCCAACGGGCCGTCTGGAAAATCGCGTGGCCGACGATGCTGCAGAACATCATCGGCGGCCTGCAGGGCGTCGTCGATCACGCCATGGTCGGGCATTTCGTCGGGCACGCGGGCAACGCGGCCATCGGCGTCTCGATCCAGATCTGGATCCTCGTCATTGTCTTCATCAGTTCCGTCTTTACCGGCATGGGCGTGCTCGTGGCGCGCTTCGCCGGCGCGGGCAACGCTGAGGCCGTCAATCGCACGGTGTACCAGGCGTTTCTTGCCGCCGTTCTGATGGCGGTTGTGGTCATGGCGCCCGTCGGATACTTCGCGGCGCCGTGGCTGCTCAGCATGGTGAACGCGGCGCCGGAAGTGCAGGTCGTCGCCCTGCCATTCCTGCGTATCATGCTTGTCGGCAGCATCGGCATGCTGATGTTCTTCATGGCGAGCGGCGCGCTGCGCTCGGCCGGCGACGCGCGGACGCCGATGCAGCTCGGCATCATGCTCACGGCGCTCAACATCATTTTCAACATCGCATTGATCGGCGGCGTCGGGCCGTTGCCCGCGCTTGGCGCGACGGGCTCGGCCATCGGGACGACGCTCGCAAGCGTAATCACCGGGCTCGTGTTCCTGTGGATGCTCTTCACGGACCGGCTCGTCGTCAAATTCACGCGCGATATGTCGTTTGCGCCGGACTGGAAAGTGATCAAGGAGCTCTTCCGCTTCGGCCTTCCGGCCGGCGTGCAGGGCATCGCGATGAACGTCGCCGGCGTGATGATGCTGCGATTCATCGGATCGCTGCCCGACAGCGGCGAAGCGCAGGCCGCGTACGCGGTTGGCTACACGGAACTCTTCTCGCTGATCACCTGGACGTCGGTCGGGTTGATGGGCGCGGCGGCGGCAGTCGCCGGCCAGAACCTCGGCGCGGGCAAGCCCGAACGCGCGGCGCTGGCGGCCTGGGGCGCGGCCAAGATCGGCCTCTGCGTCGCGACGGTCGTGGGCTTGCTCTTCATTTTGATTCCGGGCCCCCTGCTCGCAACGTTCTCGCTCAACGACGGTGTCGCCGGCCAGATCGGCCGGCAGCTCTTGTCGTACCTGGCGGTATCAGGGCTCTTTGTGACGGTCGCGCTCGCCTACACAGGTGCGCTGCAGGGCACGGGCGACACCCGTAGCCCGCTCGTGATCTCAATCGTGTCGCAGGTGGCCGTGCCCATCGGCTGGTGCATGTTCATGTCGCTCACGCGCGATCTCACCGCCCCGGACATCTGGCTCGCCATTGTCCTCGGCCACGCCACGCGGGCCACGCTCAGCGTGATCCGGTTCCGCCAAGGCAAGTGGCGCTCAATTCAGGTCCACGCGCCGAGCTAGGTCTAGCCATGAAGGGCAGTGAAGGTTAAACGTTGAACTTGAATACGAGTACGTCTCCATCAGCGACGACGTACTCTTTGCCTTCCATGCGGTAGAGGCCCTTGTCTCTTGCGGCGGCGACTGACCCGCAGCTCACAAGATCGGCGTACGCCACGGTCTCAGCCTTGATGAATCCGCGCTCGAAGTCCGTGTGGATCACGCCGGCGGCTTTCGGGGCCGTGTCGCCTGCGTGAATCGTCCAGGCGCGGACCTCTTTTTCGCCGGCGGTGAAGTAAGTCCGCAGGCCGAGCAGATGGTATGTCGCGCGGATCAGCGCGCCGACGCCGCTCTCGGCCACGCCCAGTTCCTTGAGGAACCCGGTCGCTTCGTCCTCGGACAGATCGATCAACTCGGCTTCGATCTGCGCGCTGATGACGACGGCTTCGCAGGCCAGGTGGGACTTCACGTGCTCGCGGACTTTCTGCACGTGCGGGTTCGAGTCCGCCGTCGCAAGATCCGTGTCTTTCACGTTGCAGGCGAAGATCGTCGGCTTGTCGGTGAGCAGGAACGCGCCGGCGGAGATGGACTTCTCTTCCGGAGTGAGCTCGGTCAGCAGCGCCGGCTTGCCCGAATCGAGCACGACCTCGATCTTCGCGAGCACGGCTTCTTCCGCCGACGCGACCTTGTCGCCGCGCTTGATGTCCTTGGCGAGCTTCTCCCGGCGCTTCTTGACCGAATCGAGGTCCGAAAGAATCAGCTCGGTGTTGATGACTTCGATGTCGCGCACCGGGTCGACCGAGCCCGACACGTGCAGGACGTCTTCATCTTCGAAGCAGCGGATGACCTGCACGATCGCATCGACTTCGCGGATGTGCGTCAGGAATTTGTTGCCGAGGCCTTCGCCCGTGCTGGCGCCCTTCACGAGGCCGGCGATATCGACGAACTCGACGGCAGCAGGGATCACGACGTTGGTCTTCGCGATTTTCTGCAGCTCGTACAGCCGCGCATCCGGCACGGTCACGATCCCGATGTTCGGGTCGATCGTGCAGAACGGATAGTTGGCGGCTTCGGCCTTGCGGGTGCGCGTGACGGCGTTGAAGAGGGTCGACTTGCCGACATTTGGC
>JBKJHW010000055.1:0-20409 GCA_046598935.1 Vicinamibacterales bacterium
AGCACGCAGTCGCCGTCCATCTTGTGGCCGCGCGTGGCGATCACCAGAAAGCTGTGCCAGCCGAACGCCATCGACGCAATCGAAGCGGCCATGTCGGCTTCAATGACCGTCGCGCCGGGAAATCTTTCCTTGCCGGCAAAATGCGGACGATCCTCGAGAACAGTCACGTCGAAGTCGAGCAGCTGCGCCTGCCGGTAGATCGCGAGCGAAACATGTCCGCCGCCGGCGACAATAATCCGGGGTTTCCCGGAAATCACGTCAACCAGCTGCTCGCTGTCGTCGCTCGCGCGGAGCACGCGGGGTGTTGGCGCACCGCTGACAGGCTCGATCGCGCGTCTCACAAACTCGCTGCGCGTCGCGTCAAGCTTCCTGATGGTCGTCTTGATCGCGATTGGCGTCGATTCACCGGAAGCCGCTCGCACGAGATCCGGCAGCACGTCCCGCCCGTCCACCGTGAGCGCGTCGTCGCCGTGCTCGGCGAGGATCCACATCGTGCCTCCGCACACAAGGCCGCTGTTCCAGGCGAGGTCCTCGGTCAGTTCGTACGCGCGCAGCGAGCGGCCGCCTTTTTCCATGACGACGCGCGCGGCAATGATTGCGTCGGCTTCAACGCATCCGCCGCCGAGCGTGCCGACACACTTCCCGGTGTCATCGAGCACGAGCTTCGCGCCTGCGACCTGCGGCGTGCTGCCGTGCGTTTTCACGACGGTCGCGACGGCGAAGCGCCTGCCGGATTCGCGCAGGCGGGCCATGTGATGAAACAGCGAGTCGTGGCTATGGCTGGACATGCAGGTCAGCTGGCACGTCGACATCCCGGATCGCGCCGGGGTCGTCAACGTCCAACTCGATCCTAACAGCGCCGACGAGCGCCAGCGCTTCGTTGAGCGGCGTCGTGGGATCTACGGCGAGGAGCGGCGGGATGAGTGCGACGGGCAACGCAAGCGGATGTCCCCGCTTTCCGCGGAAGCGCGGGCACACAGGCCGGCGCGTGCGTAGGCATTCAGCGATGACGAGTCGCACGGTCTCCTGGGCCGTGAACGGCATGTCGCACGGATGAATCAGGACGATGTGCGACGCGTCAACACTGGCGAGCCCGATCTGTATCGTCGAGAACATGCCGCGGTCGACGCCGGGATTCGATTCCACGATCTCCACGTCCTCGACGCCGGCCGCTTTCATCAAATTGACGACACGGTCGAGCATGGTGACGCCGTCGATGAGCACGCGGCGCTTGTCGCTGCCGAATCGCGTGCTCTTGCCTGCCGCGGGAATCACTGCGGCGATGCGCGGCGGCGATGCGGGTTTCGGTCGGCCGAAAATAGCCTTCAGCATATTCAGCCGCTAGTGGTCTTCGCGCCGATGGTCCTCGGCTTCGCGTTCCGTCTGAACGTTGTCGCGATGACCCTGCTTCGCGTCCTTGCTGACCTTTGCGCTCGCGGCCGCCTGCCGCTTTTCCGGCGAAGACGCGGCGAACACACTCGGCAACCGTTCGAGATCCGCCGCGCGGCATTTCGGGCACTCGGCCGGCGGAGGAAAACCGCTGCCGTCCGCATTAATCCGGACCAGCGATTCGAACGTATGGCTGCACGCGCGGCAGCGGAAGTCATAGAGCGGCATTCGCCACAATGTAACATCAAGCGCATGGCGCTTATTGATCCGGGCAAGAAAGCTCCCGCGTTTTCGCTGAAGGACCAGGACGGCACGGCACACACGCTCGCTGACTACGCGGGAAAACCGGTGGTGATCTACTTCTATCCGAAGGACGACACGCCGGGCTGCACCAAAGAGTCATGTGAATTTCGCGACAACCTGCCGAAATTCAAAAGGAGCAAGGCCGCGATCTTCGGGATGAGCATCCTCGACGAGAAAAGCAAAAAGAAATTCGCCGACAAGTTCGAACTGAACTTCCCGCTGCTCGCCGACGCGGATCACGCAACAGCTGAGAAGTACGGCGTGTGGCAGGAGAAGTCGATGTACGGCCGGAAGTTCATGGGCATCGCGCGGACGACGTATTTGATTGGCACGGATGGCAAGGTCGCTCGCCGCTGGGACAGCGTGAAGGTCGATGGGCACGCGGAGGATGTGCTTGCCGCGGTGAACGACCTGTGAGCAGGGCAAAGGGCAGAGGGCAAAGATCAGAGGTAGCGGGAAGAGGAAAGAGGCCAGGTCTGAGGCGCTACGCGATTTTTGTGCAGGCCAGCGGCTATCTTTCGATGTCGTGGGCCAAACACGATCCGGTCGTCCCGGCGTCGCGCAGCCTCTCGTGGCGGGGCCGGCGTGGATGATCGCGGCCGTCGAAGCTTTCCCGATATTTCATCGTCAGATAGCACACCCTCTGCCCCTTAACCTCTCCCCTGTACCTCTCCCCTGTACCTCTTCCCTAAACTCCTTGACCTTTGCCCTCTGCCTTGTGCCCTTTGCCCTTTAAGATGGTGTCGCCATGGCCTACACCCTGAATGTGAACGGTAAAACCCAGACAGTCGACGTCCCGGGCGATATGCCCCTCCTCTGGGTGCTGCGCGACACCATGCACCTTTACGGTACGAAATACGGCTGCGGCGTCGGCGCATGCGGCGCATGCACCGTGCACATCCGCGGCCGCGCGGCGCGCGCCTGCCAGGTGCAGGTGCAGAACGCCGTCAACGCGCCAATCGTGACGATCGAAGGTCTCTCGCCGAACGGCACACACCCGCTGCAGAAAGCGTGGGTCGAGCTCGACGTGCCGCAGTGCGGTTACTGCCAGGCCGGACAGCTGATGTCCGCCGCGGCGCTGCTCGCGGCGACGCCGAAGCCAACCGACGCCCAGATCGACACCGCGATGAGCGGAAACATCTGCCGATGCGGCACCTACACGCGGATTCGCGAAGGCATCCATCGCGCGGCCGGCAACAACAACAACGCGTCAACCAAAGTAGGTGCGGACCTTGCCTTCGCAAGCTCAGGCCAGGTAGGCCCGCGCGAGGAACGTTCATGACTTCCAACACCGTTAATCGCCGCAGCTTTCTGAAGGTCACGACCGCCGCCGGCGGCGGCCTCATGATCGCGATGTACACCGACGCGTTCGCCGATCTCGTCGCGCAGGGCCGCCAGGGCGGCGCGCCGCCGCCGCCGCTCGAGCCAAACGCGTTCATCGTCATCAACACAGATGGCACCGTCACGATCACGGCCAAGAACCCGGAAGTCGGCCAGGGCGTGAAGACGATGCTGCCGATGATCATCGCGGAAGAACTTGATGTGGACTGGAAAGACGTCCGCATCGTGCAAAGCGACGTCAGCAGCGCGAAGTACGGCAGCCAGTCTGCCGGCGGCAGCACGGCGACGCCCGGCCAGTACACGCCGATGCGTCAGCTCGGCGCCGCCGCGCGCGCGCAGTTGATCGGCGCGGCCGCGGTCGAGTGGAGCGTTCCCGCCGAATCGCTGACGACGGCCAACGGCAGGGTGATGCACGCGGCGTCGAACCGTTCGATCGCCTACGGCGATCTCGTCACGAAAGCTGCGAACATGGCGTCGCCGGCGCTGTCGAGCGTTGCGCTCAAGGATCCGAAGACGTTCAAGATCATCGGCACGAGCAAGACAGGCGTGGACACCCCCGCGATCGTGACCGGCAAACCGCTTTACGGCATGGACCTCAACTTGCCGGGGATGAAATTCGCAATCTACGAGAAGTGCCCGGCATTTGGCGGCACGGTGACGAGCGCGAACACGGCGGATATCAAGAAGATGCCCGGCATCGTCGACTGCTTCGTTATCGCGCCACAACTTGAGAACCCGAACAACAACAGCCTGTGGGGCGGAGTCGCCATTGTCGCCGACAGCTGGTGGATCGCAGAGAACGCCCGCAAGAGCTTGAAGATCGTGTGGGACAACGGGCCTGCGGGCGCGCACAGCACCGCGGCGTTCGACGCGAAAGCGCTCGAACTCTCCAAAGCCGCGCCGCACTCGACAACGAGAAATGACGGCGACGTCGACGCCGCGCTGAAGACCGCGGCGAAAACGGTGGAGGCCGCGTATCAGTATCCGTTCCTCGTGCACGCGCAACTGGAGCCGATGAATTGCACGGCGAAATTCCATGCCGGCAAACTGGAAGTGTGGGCGACGAGCCAGACGCCGCAGCAGGCGTTCCAGATCGCCACGCGTCTCAGCGGCCTCACTGCCGACAACATCACCATGCACATGATGCGCATGGGCGGCGGCTTCGGCCGGCGGCTCGCGAATGACTACATCGCCGAGTCGGTCGCGATCGCGAACATGGTGCTTGGCGTGCCGGTCCAGCTGCGCTGGACGCGCGAAGACGATATGGCGCACGACGTCTACAACCGTGCGTGCGGCTGGCACTTCCTCAAAGGCGGCGTCGACGCGAGCGGCAATCTCGTCGCGTGGAAAAATCATTTCGTCACCATCGGCCCGGCGGCCGCGCCATCGAGTTCGGCCAACCTCGGCGCCACCGAGTTCCCGGCCCGATTCGTCCCGAACTTCGCCATCGTGCAGTCGATCAACCAGTCGTTCATTCCGACCGGGCCGAACCGTGCGCCCGGAAGCAACGTGAATGCATTCGTCATGCAGTCGTTCATCGACGAACTTGCGCACGCTGCCGGGAAAGATCCCGTGGCGTTTCGCGCGGCGATTCTCGACACCACGCCGATCGCGCTCCCGCAAACCGCCCAGGGCGGCGGCGGTGGCGGCTTCAACGCGGCGCGCGCCAAGGGCGTCGTCATGCTCGCCGCGGAAAAATCTGGCTGGGGCAAGCGCACGCTGCCGAAGGGCACAGGCATGGGGATCGCGTTTCATTTCAGCCACCTGGGCTACTTCGCGCAGGTCGTCGAGGCGACGGTCGACGCCGAGAAGCGCGTGAAGGTCAATAAGGTCTGGGTCGCCGGCGACGTCGGCCGCCAGATCATCAATCCGGCCAACGCGCTGAACCAGGTCGAAGGCTCGGTGGTTGACGGGCTCGGCCAGGCGATGACGCTCGATCTCACGATCGCCAACGGCGCGGTCGTGCAAAAGAACTTCAACGAGTACCCGCTGATCAGGATGCGCCAGTCGCCGCCGGTGATTCAGACGGACTGGCTGCTCAGCGACAACAACCCGACGGGCCTCGGCGAACCGGCCATGCCGCCGATTATCCCGGCGCTGACCAACGCGATCTTTGCGGCCACCGGCGTGCGCCTGCGGTCGCTCCCGCTGTCGAAACACGGCTACAGCTGGGCGTAGTTTCCACCTTGGGGGGCCATGGAGAGCCATGGAGCTCCCTTTTTTTCCAAAGGCTTTGAGACCTTGAAGAAGCTACTCCACGGCCCTCTATGGCCCTCCATGTTGATGGCTCTTTCGGCTGTCATCGCTGTCCAAGCGCAGACGCCGTCCGCGCGCGACGGCGTCTACACAAAGGCCCAGGCTCTTCGCGGCAAGGCCGTGTTCGACAAGAGCTGCGCGAGTTGTCACGCGATCGTGCCCAAGGGGCCGGTCACATCGACATCGCGCGGACCGGATCTGGGCGGCGATGAATTTCTGACGCGCTGGAAGGGCAAGCCGGCGAGTCATCTGTCGAAGATCATTCACGACACGATGCCGAGCGACTTTTCGATGGAGATGACTGAGCCGATCTCGCTCGATCTGACGGCGTACCTGCTGCAGGTCAACAAGTTCCCGCACGGCAAACCCAAGCTCACCGCCGGCACGGCAAACGCCGTTATCATCGTCAAGTGAGCTTTGAAGTTTCGAAAGAAATCCTGATCAACGGCGCGCCCGCCGATATCGCCGGCGTCATGTTCGACCCCGCGCGCGAAACGGAATGGATGACGGCCGTGTCGTCGTCCGTTCCGCAAAGCCGCGGCATCACCGTAGGCGCTGAAGTCAAACGCACGAGCAAGGTCGGCGGCGCGGACATCGCCTGGTCGACAAATGTCGACGCGTTCCATTTTCCGCATGTACTGCGGCTCGTGATCCCATCCGGCGGCTACGTGAAGTACGAAGTCCAGCGGCACGGCACGGGCTCGGTCGCGCGCGTGCGCGCGTCAAGCGACGTGGATCTCTTCGGCTTCGACCTCGATAAACTGAAATCGCTCGTCGAAGGTTGAGCGGTTACCGCCCCGCGAACCAGAACGGCGTGCGCTTGCGCGCGCTACCGACTTCGTTGAGGTCCTTGTCGTACAGCCGGCCGTTGACCATCACCATGTTGATGCTCTCGCTATGGCGGATGTTCTCGAGCGGGTTGTTGTCGAGCACGATGAGATCCGCGAGCTTACCGGCCTCGATCGATCCGAGATCCTTGTCGAGCCCCAGCATTTTCGCGCCGCCGATCGTCGCCGACTGAAGCGACTGGTACGCCGATATGTCGCCTTGCGCGAGCATCCACAGCTCCCAGTGCGCGGCGAGGCCCTGCATCTGGCCGTGGGCTCCGAGCGCGACGATGCCGCCGGCATCCACGATCTTTTTCGCGCTCTGTGCGATGAGCACGTGATTGAAGTCATCTTCGGCGGCCATGATTCGCCGGCGTGATCGCGGATCGACGATGTCGCGGGGCACGAACTGCAGCAGGCGCTTGTTCTCCCACACGTTGGTCTTCTGGTACCAGTAGAACTCCCCGCTCAACCCTCCGTAGCCGACGACGATGGTTGGCGTGTAGCCGACGCCGCTCTTGGCGAACGCGGTCACGATGTCGTTGTAAAGCACCGGCACCGGCAGAGAATGCTCGACACTCGTATGGCCATCGAGAATCTGCGACGTGTTTTGGTAGACGAGCGACCCACCCTCGGGCACGACCATCATCTCGAGCTCGCGCGCGGCCTTGAGAATCATCTGCCGGGAATCTCGGCGCTGCTGGTTGTAGCTCTTCACGCTGAAGCCGCCGGCCGCCTTGATGCGGCGAAGATGCATCAGGGCATCTTCGTAGGAAGTGATCTGCGCTTTGAACGCCGTCTCGGCGCCGTAGAGAATCGTGCCGGTCGAGAACATGCGGGGCGCAAGCGTCGCGCCGGCGCGCGCCATCTCGGCATCGCTGAACACCATCTCGGTGTCGTTCGACGGATCGTGCATCGTCGTCACGCCGAACGCGAGGTTGGCCTGGAGCGGCCAGGCGTTGCGGGTCTGGATGCCGTCACCCACGGAACCAAAATGCGCGTGCGCGTCGATGATGCCCGGCATGATCGTTTTGCCGCGGACATCGATCCTGCGTGCATTCGCGGGGATCGAGACGCGCGCCGACGGGCCGACCGCGGTGATGCGATTGTCCGTGATCATGACCACGGCATTTTCGATGACCGACTGCGCCTGGGATCCCGTCGCCATGGTGATGACGCGCGCACCGACGAGCGCCGTCACGCCCGACGGTTTGTCGGCCTTCGCCGTAAATCCAATGTTGACGCCTTTCGATTCCGGCTCGTCGCTCTTGGCGAGCGCGGGATTGGCGAACGAGAACGTGCGGTCCATCGCTCGAGAAAAGAGCTCCGGCCCGAGCGTCCAGTACACGCGTGTGCTGTCGCCGGACCAATGCAGAAAGAAACCGCTGTCTTTTGAGATCTGCGCGGCCGGCACGGCGCCGACCGATGGGCTCAGGCTCAGTGGACGTCCCGTGCGCACGAGCGGCGCGACATACGTGCGCCATCGCTCCTCGAACGCAATCCACTGGTTGTCCGGAGAAATCGCGAACTCCTGGGCGTTCGGCGACGTCGCGTGCACGATTTCGTCGCGGCCCGACAGGTCCACGCTCGCCAGCACGAACTCCGCGCGCTGGTCCCGGAAGAAGATGCGTGTGCCGTCGGTTGAAAACTCCGGGTCGGCTCCGCTCTCGACGACCAGACGCGGCGCGCCCGAGCCATCGGCAGCGGCAAGGTAAATGCCGGGCTCGCTTGTGTAAAGATCCGACCGCCGGCCGTCGCCGCCGGACTTTCTGTACACGATCCATTTGCCGTCGTTCGAGAACGCCGGCTCGGTGTAGTGACCCGGCTTCGTGACGACGGCGCGCGACTGCTTCGACGCGGTGTCGAAAGTCATCACGCGGCCAAAATCCTTGTCGCTCCAGGTCGTGTACGTGATTAGCTTGCCGTCGCGCGACCAGGACGGTGCCTGCTCGATGACATCGGCGTCCGCTGCGGAGGCGCTGATCGGCTGCGGCTCGCCGTTCGGCAACGGCCGGACGTAGACGTGACCGAGCGCGCCGAATGCGACATTCTTTCCATCCGGAGAGACGCGCACGTGGCGCAGCATCTTCACGGCGAACTCATCGGGCGCGACATTCTGCTGGAATCGCACGGGTGCGACCATCGTCTGATCGACGCGGACAGTGAACGGAATCTGGCTGCCGGTTTTGGCGGCGACATCCACGTTCCAGATCTTGCCTTCGCCCCAGATGACGATGCGGGCGCCGTCGGGCGTCCAGCTGTATTGCGGGTACACGCCATGAACGGTCCAGGCTTCCTGCAGGTCTTTCTCGATGCGATCGAAGACCGGCGATTCTTCGCCGGTCTCGAGGTTTTTCACAAAGAGCACGCTCTTCGTGCGCACACGTCGAATGAACGCGAGGCGCTTGCCGTCCGGCGACGGCCGCGGCGCGACCGATCCGCCCGGGCGGGCGATCACCGTCGTTTGGCGGCCGTTCTGAAGGTCGTGCCGAAGGACGGCGAAGATCACGCCGTTCGGGTCTTTGTTGTATTCGAACGTCGAGCCCGGCGTGACGTCTTTCGAGAAGTACACGTAGCGGCCGTCCGGCGATGCCGCGGGTTCGCCGGTGTCCTTCTGGAAGTTGTCTTTTCTCGTGATCTGCAGGCCGTCAGAGCCGGCCGCGTGGTACATCCAGATTTCTCCGGCGCCGAGCGAGCGTCCGGCGACGAAATGCCGGCGCGCGAACACGGCCTTGCCATCGGCGCTCCAGGTCGGGCTGTTCACGAACCATTGGCGCTCGCGCGAAATCTGCCTCGCATCAGAACCGTCGACTTTCGCGCTCCAGATATTCCACAGGCCGTCGCGATCGCTGGTAAACGCGATGCGCGATCCATCGGGGCTGAAACGGGCCTGCATCTCAAACGCCGGGCCGCCGGCAATCTTCGTCGCGGCCTGCGCGCCGCTGCCGGCAAGCGGCCCGGCGGCGGTGCCGGCGATCGGCCCGGCGGCGGTGCCGCCGATCGGCATGGTGTAGATGTCGCCGAGCAGGTCGAACACGATCGTGCGGCCGTCGGGACTCACATCGACGTTCATCCACGTGCCTTCCGTGGTGTCGAACTCGAGTTTCGTCACCGGCCCGAACGGGTCGGCGATGTCCCACTTCTTCGCGTCGGATTGCTGGGCGGCCATGGCCGAGGAAAACAGAGCGGCGAGAACGATTAATCGGAGTGTGCGCATATGGTCCTTTTCTTACGGGTTCTTGATGGGTCTGGCTTACCGCAGCTCGGCCTGAACAGCGGCGCGGAGTTCCTGGTATCCGAGGCGCGGCAGAACCTTGCCGTTGATGAAAAACGTCGGCGTCCGGGTGGCGCCGTACGCCGTGCCGTCGGCCTGGTCCTGCTGAATACGCGCCCGGATGTGCAATGCCGCTGCGTCCTGCTGCAGTTTCGCGGCGTCGAGGCCAACTTGCGGAGCATAGGTCACGAGTAACTCCGGGCGCGGCGCGCCGTGGCTCGCCCACTCCGGTTGCCGCTGCATGACGATCTCGAGGTACTCCCAATACTTGTTCTGTTCGCGCGCGGCTTCGAGGAGCGATGCGGCCTGCATCGAGTTCGGATGCAGCGGCATGTACCGGATCACGAGCTTGGCGCGGCCTTCGAAGTCCGCCAGCACCTGCTTGACGATCGGATACATCGCGCGGCAGGACTCGCATTCGGGATCGAAGAACTCGACGATCGTGACCGGCGCGACGTCGGGACCGAGCGTGGGACTGTGCGGCCGGACGAGCATCGCGCCCGTCGCGGCCGGGCTGGCCGGCGTGGACGCTGCCGGGGCCGGCTGTTCGGAGCCGTACCATTTCGCAGCCAGCACAAACGCGCCGATGAGCAGTACAGCAATTACGAACAACGTCACTTTAGTGATCTTCAAGAACAGCCCCTTCCAAGCGAGCGCGAAACCAGAACAGACACACCACGATAACCGTGAATGCGGAGAGCGACAGCAACGGAATGGTGACGAAGCCGAGCCATTCGAGCTGCCGGTCCGTGCAGGACACGCCGGCCGTGCAGGGCGTGATGCTTTCCGGAATCAGATGGTAGTAAAGCAGGTTGTGATAAACAGCGACGATGAAACCGGTCACCGCGAGCGGCCACGCGTAGAGCGCCGCACGCCGATCACGAATCACCAATCCCACGGTTGCGATGACGGCGAGCGGATACATACAAATCCGCTGGTACCAGCAGAGCACGCATGGCGGAAGGCCCATGACTTCGCTGAAGAACAAACTGCCCAGCACGGCAACCATGGCCACCAGCCAGACAACAAATAGCGGGGTCCACACGAAGCTCGAATCCCTGGTGGCCATCGGACAAAGTTTATGGCATCAACCTGGAGCCCTGTCCCCCTCCGGTTAAGAAAAATGGGGACATAGAATAGGGAATCGTGTCTTCAGACTTCATACGGGAGATCGTCGCCGCCGACAACGCGTCCGGAAAGCACGGGCAGCGCGTCGCGACGCGGTTTCCTCCAGAGCCCAACGGCTACCTTCACATCGGTCACGCAAAGGCGATCTGCCTGAATTTTGGCGTTGCTGGGGATTTCTCCGGCACGTGCAACCTCCGGTTCGACGACACCAACCCCGTGACCGAAGAGACCGAGTACGTCGAGTCGATTCTCGGTGACGTGCGGTGGCTCGGATTTTCGTGGGATGACCGGTTGTACTACGCCTCGGACTATTTCGAGCGGCTGTACGAGTGCGCGCTCGAGCTGATCGACAAGGGGCTCGCCTACGTTGACGACCTTTCTGCCGATGAGATCCGCGAGTATCGCGGCACGCTGAGCGCGCCGGGCAAGAACAGCCCGCATCGCGACCGCCCCGCGGCTGAGAACCGTAAACTCTTTGCAAAGATGCGCGCCGGCGAATTCGCCGACGGCTCCCGTGTGCTGCGCGCGAAGATCGACATGGCGTCACCGAACATCAACATGCGCGACCCGGTGCTGTACCGCATCCGCAGCGCGCATCACCATCGGACGGGCGACCGGTGGCGCATCTATCCGATGTACGACTACGCACATCCGTTGTCCGACGCGTTCGAAAAGATCACACATTCGATCTGCACGCTCGAGTACGAAGCGCATCGCCCGCTGTACGACTGGCTGATCGCACACGTCGCGCTCCCGAGCGCGCCGCGGCAGATCGAGTTCGCGCGCCTGAATCTCTCGTACACGGTGATGAGCAAGCGCAAGCTGCTGCAGCTTGTGAACGAAAAGCATGTGTCGGGCTGGGACGATCCGCGCATGCCGACGATCGCCGGGCTGCGGCGCCGCGGGTTCACGCCGGAGGCGATCCGGCGGTTCTGTGAAGAGATCGGTGTCGCCAAGCGCGAGAACATGATCGACGTCGGGCTCCTCGAGTTCTGCGTGCGCGAGGACCTCAACACGCGCGCGCCGAGGGCGATGGCCGTGCTGCGGCCGCTGAAGCTGGTCATCGAAAACTATCCAGAGAATCAGACCGAAGACATGGCCGTCGTGAACCACCCCGACGATCCGGCGGCCGGCACGCGCACGGTGCCGTTCTCGCGCGAGATCTACGTCGAGCGCGACGACTTCATGGAAGATCCGCCGAAGAAATTTTTCCGCCTGGCGCCGGGCCGCGAGGTGCGGCTGCGCAACGCGTACCTCGTCACATGCAAAGACGTGGTCAAGAATGCGGCGGGCGACGTTGTTGAGCTCCGCTGCACGTACGATCCCGCCACACGCGGCGGCGACGCGCCGGACGGCCGCAAAGTGAAGGCGACGCTCCATTGGGTGAGCGCCGCTCACGCGGTCGATGCCGAAGTTCGGCTGTACGACCGGCTCTTCTCCGTGGAAAACCCCGGCGCTGGCGATTCGGATTTTCTGCAGCAGATGAACCCTCACTCGCTCGAGTGCGTCACGGAGGCGAAAGTCGAGCCGTCGCTGGCTGGACGACCCACCGGAGATCTCGTCCAGTTCGAACGGCTGGGTTATTTCGCCGTGGACAAAGACAGCACGGCTGAGAAGCCGGTGTTCAATCGGACAGTTACCTTGAAAGATTCGGGTAAGCGGGTAAGCGGGTAGCTTTACCGGCTTACCCGCTTACCTGCGACCCTGCGCTAGGATGTGGGTATGCAGAATTATGCCAACCATCGTCAGCGCGTGCCGCTGTTTATTGCCATCGGCGCGGTGTTTGCCGTCGCCTTCTTCCGGCAGGCATACGTATTGTTTCAGAATCCGTCGTGGGTCCAGCTGCTCAATACGCTCGTCGCGTTGGCGCTGGTGGTCCTCCCGTTCGTTCTGAGGCTGTTCACGCTGCGGGTGCAGGATCGGGTCATCCGCCTCGAGATGCAGCTTCGGCTTCGGGATGTGCTGCCAGCTTCGATGCACGCCGATATTCACAAACTCGCGCCGCGCCATCTCGTCGCGCTGCGATTCGCGGGCAACGATGAGCTCGTTCCTCTTGTCAGCGAGATCATCGCCAACGGGGACATCAAGCCCGACGCGATCAAGCAACGCGTCAAGAACTGGCAGGCGGATTATTTCCGCGCCTAATCGCGCAGCGTCTTCGCCGGATCGATCCGCAACAACTTCATCGCCGGCAGCACGCTCGACACCGCGGCGACCAGGATGAGAGACGCCATCGCGCCGGCATACGTCAGCGGATCGCCGGGCTCGACGCCCCAGAGAAACGACTTCACGAGCCGCACCGCGTAGATCGACGCCGCAGCACCGATCACGGCGCCGATCACGGTCAGCGAAAGCCCGGACCACGCCACCGATCGCACTGTCTGCGCGGCCGTGGCGCCGAGCGCGAGCCGAATCCCGAACTCGCGCGTGCGTTCGGAGACGCTGTGCGCGATCAACCCGTGCAGGCCCATCGCCGCGAGCAAGAGCGCAGCCCCCGCCACAAGCGCGACCAGCGTCATGAGCAGACGCTGCTGGCCCAGCGCCGCCGCCTTCACCTCCGCCATCGTCTGTTCCGTCGCCATCGGCAGGAGCGGATCGACGCTGGCGATCGTGTCGCGGACGATGCGGGCGGTGTCGGCCCTGTTTGCGCGAACCGACCACACCGGCCGGAACCACTGGTGGACCAGATTGAAGAACGCGTCGGAGAGCTGCGCGGCCGGAACGAAGACTTCCGGCGGCGACGTGATCGGTCCGGGCGTCATCCCGTTCATGACAAACGACGTCTTCGCTTTGACGTCGCCCATCACGCCGACGATTTCGCGTTCGACGCCGGAAAGGCGGATCCTCCGCCCGATGGGATCGCGGTCTTTCGACACAAGCCGCGCAAACGTCTCATTGACGAGCACAACAGGCGCCGTGCCGGTGCGATCGGTCGCTGCGAGGTCGCGTCCTCGCTTGAGTGGAATCCGCAAGGTCCTCGCGAAATCCGGCGTGACGTACGCGACGTTGACCGTACGCCCCTGCTCCTGGTCCGTGAATCGCACGCCCATGTTCAGGAGGCGCTCGTACGGCAGCTCGAGTGACACGGCGGCGGACTCCACACCGGCCGTGGCGGCGAGCCTCGACAGGCTTTCGTCGAAGAGGTGATTGATGCGCTCGGCCGTTTCGTAGCGCGCGTCCTGTAGCGACGCGCTCGCGGTTGTGAGCCCGTTGATTTCGAAACCGGGATCGAGCCGGTCGAGTTTGGCGAACGTCCGAATCAACAGCCCGGCGCACACAAGCAGCACCACACCAAGTGCGACTTGCGCAACGACCAGGCCGCGGCGCAGCCAGTGGCGCGATCCGCCGGCGATGCTCCGGGAGCCGCCGTCAGCCAGGCCGCGCTGCACGTTGATGCGGCTCGCCTGCCACGCGGGAACGAGGCCGAACAGCACGCTCGTGAGCACGGACATTCCGCCGATGAGGGCGATTACGCGCCCGTCAACGGCCGCGTTCTTCCAGCCTTCAAACGTTTCGCCGGCCAGTTGCTGTAGCGCCTCAAGACCGAGCACGCCCACGGCCAGTCCGGCGGCGCCTCCGCACAACGCGATCACGAGCGCCTCGACCATCAGTTGCCTGATCACGGCGGCGCGTCCGCTGCCGAGCGCCATTCGCGTGGCGAGCTCCTTCTGCCTCGACGCGCCGCGCGCGAGCAGCAGCGCCGAGATGTTGACGCAGGCGATCACGAGGACCATCGCGACCGCCGCCGACAGCAACGCGAGCGGCTGGCGATCCCCCTCAGACATGGCCGCCTGCATCGGCTCGGCCGACAGCCACTGGTCGTCCTGCTGCGGCATCCGTCCCATCGACGCCATCAGGTCGCGCGAGCTCATCGCTCGAAGCTCGCTGTTGAGCTGCTCCCACGACGCGCCCGGCGAGAGGCGGACCACCGCCTGATAGTTGGTGCCGCCACCTTCGCCCGTCGTCGACGGGCGCAGCGGCGTCCAGATGTCTACGTCATCAGTGCCGCGAAAGTCCTCGGGCATCACGCCGACGACCGTGTACGGCTCACCGCGGAGAGAAATGCTGCGGCCGACAATTGAGGCGTCGCCGCCGAACGCGGATCGCCAGAGCGCAAAGCTCAAGACCGCGAGGCGCGGCCCGCCCTTCACGTCTTCTTCAGGCGAGAACTCGCGGCCGTGAAGCGGCGCGACGCCGAGCACGCGGAAGAACCCGGCGCCCACGCGCTGCTGCTTGACCAGCACCGCTGTGGATCCCGTGTTGAAGTTCACGCCGCCAGAACCGCGCACGAATGCCGCGCGGTCGGCTGTTGTGACACGGTCGCGCACCGCTTCCCACATCGTGCCATCGACCCACGTACCGGTGTCTGAGTCCGACGGCGAATGGCGGTTCGTCGCGACGAACGCGAGGCGGTCTGGATCCGGATACGGGAGCTTTCGAAGCAGGATGTGATCGACGAGGCCGAGCACCGCGGTGTTGGCGCCGATGACGATCGCCAGCGTTGCAATCGCAGCGACGGTGAATGCCGGCGTTCGCCGCAACATCCTCAGCGCGTAGCGAAGATCGAGACGGAGCGCGTCGAACACCGGAGGGCGGTGGAGATCGTCAACGCGTTCCTGATGGGCGCGCGTATTGCCAAAGCGACGTCTCGCTTCACGTTGCGCGTCGGCCGGCGACAGTCCCTCTGTGATGTAGTGCTCGGTCGCCAGATCCACATGCGACTGGATCTCCGCCGCGCGGTCGGCGTCCCGCGAACTGCGTTTGAAGAATCGCAGAAGGCTCATGGCGTTGGCTCCATCACGCGCCCGACGGCCGCGACCAGCTGCGCCCACCGATTGGATTCCGCCGTGAGTTGCTGGCGGCCGCGAGCGGTCAGCGAATAGAAGCGGGCTCGACGGTTGTTCTCGGTCGTGCCCCACGCCGCGCTGATCCAGCCCTTTTCCTCGAGGCGATGGAGCGCGGGGTACAGCGACCCTTCCTCGACGAGCAGCACGTCAGACGAGCGCCTGCCGATGCTCTGCGCGATGCCAAACCCGTGCGCGGGCCCCAACTTCAAGGTTCGCAGCACCAGCATGTCGAGGGTGCCTCCCAAAAAATCGCCGTCCGCACCGCTGGGCCTTCGTCTCATCTGCACTCCCTATGAAGTTCTAGGGGAATTAGACGGACGTGATCCGGAAAAGGTTGGCCGGGGCTATATTGGGCGCATGTACGAGCATCGATCCCACGCACTGCTGCCGACGAAGCTCTTCTATCGGCGCGTGGCTATGCACTTCCTGGCCGGTTCGTCGGTGCTGCTCGCGGTTTTGGGGATCGGCATGGCCGGGTACATGGCGTTTGCCGAGTTCAGCGCGATGGACTCATTCCTGAATGCCGCGATGTTGCTCGGCGGGATGGGCCCCGTCGGCGAGTTGCCGAACGACGCCGCCAAATTTTTCGCCGGCTGCTACGCCCTGTTTTCGGGCATCGTGTTCATCGGAGTCACCAGCGTGCTGATTGCGCCGTTCGCTCACAGGGTCCTTCACACGCTCCATTTGAAGAAACAGTGAACCTGGCCAACGGGTCCGCCCGACCTAAATAAACGAAAGCGAACTCTTTCGGTAATCCCCGAAGAGGAGACCCGTCGAATCCACGCCGAGCCAGTTGTCGATGACGCGCGCGTAGACGGACCGGAAGTCGGTTTCGAAGCGGACGTCGCCGCCGTTGTTTTCGAGCGTCGGGTTCTGCGCGTCGGGGTTGAGCGACGCGGCCGTGCCGTAGAGACCGCCGTTGACCAGGCCGCCCATCGCCATCATGACGCCGGCGGCGCCGTGATCGGTGCCGCTGCTGCCGTTCTCGGTGATGCGGCGCCCGAATTCAGAGAAGACGAGGACGCACGTGTCATTGAGCAGACCGCGGTTCTTCATGTCGTTGTGAAACGCGAGCAGCGAATCGCCGACCGTCGCCATGTTCGTGGCGTAAGTGCCGTTCGCAAGGTTGGTGCCCTGGTTGGCATGCGTATCGAATCCGCCGGTCTGCACCCAGAACACTTTCGTGCCGATCCCCTGCACCATCGCGCCGGCCACAGCCTTGAACGCCTGCGCGAGCCCGTTGTTGGCGTAGGTCACCGTGCCGACGTAGGTCGAGACGCGGTTGACTTGATCGAGCGTCGAGAGCGCGGATTGCGCGGTACCTGCGACAAACGCGACCTGGGGACGATCCTCGGGCAGATGCGACGCGATCGACGCCATCGCATTGCGCGAGTACGTGGCTTCGGCGCCGGTGTTCGGGCTCTGGAATGCGTAGGTCGCCGGATTCGGAATGGCCGGCGCCGTGACGTAGTTGCCGATCAGCGAGTGCGGCACGGTGCCGACCGAGCTCCAGCCGGCAAGCGGCGGCACAGGGTTCGGCAGTTGATCGAGATACCGGCCGAGCCAGCCGGAACCGGTGGTGTTCGCCGTGTTGCCCGTCGCCCAGATGTCCGTGCCAAGAAAGTGCGACCGGCTCGAGTTGCTGTAGCCGGATCGCTGAACGATCGCAAGATGGCCCGCGTCGAAAATCTGCTTGAGGCCGGTGAGCCGCGGATGCAGCCCGAGCGCTTTTCCCGACGAGTCCGCGCCGACCTGCAGCACGCTGGCCGCGGGCACCGCGAGCGTCGGGCGGCGGCTGTAGTAGAAGCTGTCGGTGTAGGGGATCAGCGTGCTCAGCGCGTCGTTGCCGCCGCTGAGATACAGGACCACGAGGTTCCGCCGGTTCGCGCCCTGCGCCTTTGCCAGGTCGGAGATGAACGCCGGCGCCGCGCAGGTGACCGTAAACGCCGACACACCGCCGCGAATGAAATTCCTGCGCGTTGTTTTCATGTTCAACATGGCAGCGCTCCTCAAACGAACTGGTAATCGGCCGAGCCGGCCAGCAAATGCACGGCGCCGGCGGCCTTGTTGGTGAGCTGCGTTTCCGACCCGGTCCACGTGCCGCCGGCCCGAATGTAATTAAGCAGCGCGTCGTACACCGCCGGGTCCGGGTGCCGGATCGTCAGCCGTGACATCGCAAAACCCGTGATCATCGATTCCGGTGTGGCCCTGTACGGCCGCGCCAGATCGCGAAGATTGAATTTCTGATTCGCCACGAGCGCCGACGCGAAATTCATGCGCGACAGCATGCCGCCGGTCGAGAACCACCACGTGCCGAGGTCCCACCCTGCGACATCCGGCGGCTCGTAGAGCGTCTGTCCCATGTTCACGAGCGGCGTCAGCGCGTCGTTCACCGAGTAGCCGAGAAATCCGACTTCCTTGATGCTGCGTACGACGTACTCCACAGGCCACGCATAGCGCTCGAAAAAGCAGGACCGGTCCGTAAACTGCGGCGAGTTCAGCACCGCGCGGATCACCGGTTTCATCTCCGTGTTGCTGGCGAGATAGACCGCCGCGACCGATTCGACAAACGACGGATCGGGCTGGCGCACTTCACTGACGAAAAATGCCCAGAGCTTGCGCGCCAGGCGCCGCGCCGTCTCCGGATGCCGGGCCAGCGCGTTGATGAGATCGATGCCGTCCTGCTGGCCCTGCGCCGCGGACCGCGCCGGAATCGTGCGGTCGCCATTCGTGTAAATCGGGAAGCTGAACGTCTTGGCGCTGGTCTCGTGCTGGCTGGCGTTGTAGACGAAGTTGTACGGCCGGAACGTCAGCAGGCGGTCGCCGACGGCCGTGTAATTCCACCCCGTAAACACCCGCGCGGCGGCGTACACGTCGGCTTCGTTGTAATTCGCCACGCCGAACGTGAAGAGCTCCATGATCTCGCGGCCGAAATTTTCCTGCGGGCTCGTGCGCGTGTTCTGCCGCCCGTCGAGCCAGATCGACATCGACGGATGCTTCGATACTTCGGTCAATAGATCCGAAAACCGCCCGAGCCCCATGACGCGGAACAGCTCGATCTGCCCCATCTGCCCGCCCGCGTCGCGCGACGGTCGCGCGTCCAGCAAACGCGCCGCGTCTTGCGCGCCGACGACGCCGGCAAGCTTGTTGTAACCGGTGGCGAAGTGGTTGTGCCAGAAGAGCGCCATCTTCTCCTGGAGCTGCGCCGGCGAGTGCACCATGCGGAACAGCCAGCGCTGGCGCGCGTCGCCGATCGTCGTCGGATCGAACGCCCGCGTCGCAATGACGCCGACGTAGCCGGGCGTCCTGATCTTGTCGTCGATGGCGTCCGCCTGGGCGGCGTTGTAATTCAGGAGCGATTCAACGGCCTCGGCGTACCCGAGGGCGCCGAAATCGGCGACCTCGGTCTCCGCAGCGCCAAACGCTGCGCGTCGAAGCAAGTGCTCAGTGAGCGGATAAGTCCGGGGCATACAGGTCTCCAGCCAGTTGGCTTCCAGATGTTAGACCTGTCCAGGGGTTTAAAGGTGCAAGAGTTCAGGACCTGATTCAGAGCGCCCTGAGAAAGCCAAAAGCGTCATCCCCGGGGCGTGACTGGCCCGTGAAATGGCGGGCCGCGGCCCGGGCGGTGAACCAGGAAACCGAGTCCCCGTGCCAGCCGAGGGCGATGCCGAAGAAGTGGAACGGGTAATTCCTGTGGGTGCCCACCCACGGCAGGCCGTCCAGCGTCGTCACGACCGGGAGCGACCAGGCCCACTCGGCCTTAAGGCCCGAGATTGACGGGTAATGGAGCGAGAGCTCGTACATCAGCTGGCCGGCGCGCTGGACGAGCATCTTCTCGCGGACGCGATCGGGCTGCGGCTTCACCTCGACACCGGCAAAGAGCACGCGGTCGTCGGCGAGAAACCGCAAGAATCTGGCCGACTCGCCGCGTTCGACCAGCGAATACGCGCGGCTGCCCGCCTCGCGCCGCATCTCGGCGCTGAGCGGCTGCGTGACGACGACGTAGCCGTCGGTGACGCGGACGTGACGCTGCAACTGCCTGAACGCCGCGCCGGGCTCGCCGGTCGCGACGATGATCGCGCGCGTCTTGATCTTCGCGCCGCTTTCGAGAAACACCGTCGCGTCCTTGCGCGTGAATGTCGTTTTTATCACGCGCGAGTTTTCGAAGATTCGCGCGCCTTTTTTCTCGGCCATCGACGCGAGTCCGAGTGCCGCGCGAACCGGGTCATACACGGCCCCGCCGCGCAGGCGGATCGCGCCAAACGAATCCGTGGAGATCGCGCGTTTCGCCGAGCCGGCTGAGAGCCAGGCGGCGTCGAGCTTCGCGTCTTTGCGCGCGGCTTGTTCTTTCTTCAGAACGTCGCCGTCGGCGAAGCCGAATGCGTTGACGTGCGTCGCCGACAGTTTCAGGTCGCAGTTGATCGCGAGCTTCTTGAGCGTCGCGGCCAGATCGATGGCGCCGTACTGCGCGGCTTCCCACGCGAGTCGCGCGACGCGGCGTCCGCGCGCGGCGTCCACGCCTCTGAACGTCGTGTCGGGTTGAGGAACAATCATGCCGAGACCAGCGGCTGTGGCACCCGAAGCGAGCCGGCCGGCCTCGAGCAACACGACGTTCATTCCCGCGGACGCGAGGGTGTAAGCGGACGAACAGCCGGTCAACCCGCCGCCAATCACCACCGCGTCAACCGTCGCGTCGCGCCTGTATTTCGGGTATGCCTTGCGCCGGTTGTCTCCGGTCCGGTTGGCCCAATACAAAGAAGACATGTGGGCCACAGGATACCCGGTTCATCGGCAATCGGGGAATCTGGCAATCTGGCCATGTGCGATCGAGCAATCTGGCGATCGGCGATGGATGGGCAAAGGCCAATTGAACATCAGCAATTGAAGATCCTCCGATCCATTGCCCGACTGCCCATTGCCCGATCGAACATGGCGAGATTGCCAGATTCCCATATTCCACATGGACCGACTAGACTCTCGCGATGCACCTAGCCCCCCTCGACTGGGCGATCATCATCGGCAGCGTTCTCGTGTGCTTTATTCC
>JBKJHW010000059.1:0-13806 GCA_046598935.1 Vicinamibacterales bacterium
CCCGCCGAGCCTGGGCTACGGCGCGTCCGGCTCGGGGCCGATTCCGGGCAACGCCACGCTGGTGTTCGACGTGGAACTGACGCTCGTTCAGTAACGCGTTGGACTACCGCTTCGCCGAGTGCGAGGTCTCGATCATCACGATGCCGGCGGCGACGCCGGGCGGCAGGTTGATTCTTCCGCCCAGGTTGCCCAGATTCGCGCCTTCGCGAACTCGGCCGGTCACCTTCACCTTCGCGCCGGTGCGCGGCACGCCGTGTGAGGAAACAATCCACAACCGGCCGGTGCCGTCCGAGATCTGGTAGGCGCCGCGATCCAGAACCGAGTAGCTGTCGACGACGGTGCCGCTCAGTTTGACTTCGTTGTTCCGGTAGCGCGACGGGTCCGCGAGGATGTGGTTGATGGTCTTGGTCGCACAGCCGACGGTGAGCAACAACATCACGCTGGCGACGGCAAGCGGCAAAAACTTACCGGAAAAGAGGCCTTTGATCGTCATGCCATCTAGTAGATCAAGGCCCGTGCAAATAAGATGTCCCGAATGAGACTCCCGCCATTCCTGCTCGAACGCTGGATGACCCGGCACGAAACCAATGTCCAGTTCGACATCGCGGAAAGCGGCATCCTGCCGCTGTCAACCAACGACCTCCTGGATTTCGAACCGCCCGCCGAACGGGCCGCGGCCATCGAGCGGCTGCTGGCGATTCCGCTCGGCTACAGCGAGGCGCGCGGCACGGCAGCGCTCCGGCAGATGCTCGCGGACACATATGAGCGGGGCGACGCCGATCACATTCTTGTCACGACCGGCGCGATCGAGGCCAACTACCTTCTATATAACGTGCTGCTTGACGCGGGCGACCATGTCATCGCGCCGTATCCGGCGTACCAACAGCTCTACGAAGTGCCCCGGTCGATTGGCTGCGATGTCTCGCTGTGGCACGTCGGGCCGGACACCGGATATCGCTACGACGTGGATGCTCTCGAAAAACTGATCACGCCGAAGACAAAGCTGATCATGGTGAACACGCCGCACAATCCGACGGGCGCGATGCTTTCGCCCACCGAAGCGGACAGGGTGTATGCATTGGCCGCGAAGGTGGGCGCGACGGTGATCGGCGACGAAGCGTACCGCTGGCTCGAGGTGCCTGGCGGCGAACCATTTGCGGGCCCGATGTTCGATCGCGGGGAGCTTGGCATCAGCGTCGGCACGCTGTCGAAGCCGTTCGGATTGCCGGGGCTGCGCATCGGCTGGATCGCAGCAGGAAAAGATGCAGCTGGCTCTAAAATTGTTGATAAGTGCTGGGCCCTGCGCGACTACATCACGTTGAGCCCCGGAAAACTGAACGATGCGCTGGCGTGTCTGGGTTTGAAACACCGCGACGCGATCGTCGCGCGAAATACCCGGATCATTTCCGAGAACCTTGAAGCGGCCGCGGCGTGGATCGCGGCGCGCCCGTACCTGTCGTGGACGCCGCCGCGCGGCGGACTCCTCGCGCTCATCAAATACGACGCGTCGGTGATCAATGTCCCGTCGCTTGAGCTCGCGGACCGGCTCGCTGTGGAGCAGAGCGTGATGCTCGCGCCCGGTTCTGCGTTTGGATACGAACATCACCTGCGGATGGGCATCGGTCAGCGGCCCGACATTTTCGTGGAAGGCCTGCGACGGGCCGGTGTGCTGTTAGAATCAATTATTCAAGCGGGCCGATAGCTCAGTGGTAGAGCACCTGGCTTTTAACCAGATTGTCGAAGGTTCGATCCCTTCTCGGCCCACCATCCAACAAAATCAGAAATCAAAAGGCAGAAGTCAAAGAATTCGCATTCCGAGCGCCGAGAGCGCAAGTTCGGCGCCGAGCACGGCCGTCTGGTTGCGCACATCGAGGATTGGATTGATCTCGACGAGGTCGATCGCCAGGATGCGGCCCGTGTCGGCGAGTAGCTCCATGACCATGTGCGCCTCGCGGTAGTTGAATCCGCCTTTGACCGGCGTGCCCACGCCCGGCGCGATCGATGGATCGCAGACATCCAAATCGAATGACACGTGGATGCCGGCGGTCGCGGCCGTCGTGATCGCGATGGCGCGCTCCATGACGTTCGCGATGCCGAGCTTGTCGATGTCCTTCATCGTGAAAATGTGCACGCCCGCATCCCGGACCTGCGTCTTTTCGGCGTCATCGAGGTTGCGGATGCCGATGAGCACCGTCTTCTCGGGCTTGATCTTCGGAAAAGAGGTGCCGATTCTGGCGAGCTCCAACGGCTCGTGTCCGAGAAGCGCACCCAGGGGCATGCCATGCACGTTCCCGCTCAGCGTCGTCTGCGGCGTGTTCATGTCGGCGTGCGCGTCGACCCAGATGAGGCCGATGTCGCGCTGCTGGCCGGCGGCGAAATCGGCTGACGCCCCGACCGAGCCGGCCGCGAGGGAATGATCGCCGCCGATCACGAGCGGGAGGGCGCCTTCCTGCAGGCTTTGCAACGACCGCTGGTGCAGCTTCGAGCACACGCGCGCGATCTCTTTGAGATATTTCTTTTTCGGATCGCCCGCAGCCTTGATTTCCGGGATCGGCGCGTCGATGTCGCCGCGATCGACGACCTTGCACCCGAGGCCGGTCAGCAGCTCGCCGAGGCCGGCGATTCGCACGGCCGACGGCCCCATATCGACGCCGCGGCGCCCGCCGCCAAGGTCCAGCGGGACCCCGATGATGTGGACGAGCGAAGGCTTCATCAAGCTTCTGTCCGCCCGGCCCGCGGATCGGGACCCGATGCGAGGAGCCCCTCGACGAGCGAGAGCAAGTCGTTCATGTACAACGGCTTGAAGCGGACGGCCGCGCCGTAGGTGCGGAGCTCGGCGAGGAATTCCTCAGTCAGAAAATGGTCACCGGTGATCACCGCGACCGGGACTTCACGCAGATGCGGATCCTTGCGCAGCCGGGTGATCAGGTCAAAGCCGTCGGACATGGGCATTCTGAGGTCAGTCAGGATCACATCCGGCAACTGCACCGCGGCGGCCTCGAGGGCGGACTGGGCCGATTGGGCCACGGTGGCTTCGAACCCGCTCACGGTCAGCATCCGGCCAAAAGTCTGGCCCACAACAGGGTCGTCATCGACGATCAGGACGTGAGCGCGGGCGGGCATGGACGTAGCGGACCGATTCTACGTGTTAGGATACGCGTGCCGTGACGCCTATTTTTGTTCGCCCTGTTCGCGAACAGCTCGAGCATGACCGGCTGATTCGTTTTCTTCTCGCCAAGTTCAAAGCCAAGCGCAAGTTTGATGTTCTGGCGAACGCAGGGGACGAACGGCAGGCCCCGATCAAAGTCGGTCACCACACTTATTTCCCCGATCTGATTCTGCTCGAGGGGAAGAGGGTGGCTGCGCTGATCGAAATCGAGACCGGGGAATCCACAAACAACCTCGAAGCGATGGCGCAGTGGACGCATTTCTCCCGCGCTCGCGTGCCATTCCACCTGTACGTGCCCGTCCTCGCCGTGGACGCCGCGCGGCGGCTCTGCGAAGCCAATCATGTGATCGCGAGCGAGATCTGGTCGTACCGCCCGGTCAACGATCAATTCGACCTGGTGCGCGTGCACCTCAACCCGGATGCCGTGAGAGCGTCCTCGAAGGGCTCGAAGGCCGCGTCATTGCCCGTCGTGCTGCCGCCGCCGAAGCCTGTGCCGCCGCCGCCACCGCCGGCTCCCGTTGCTGTTCCGGCGAAGTCCCCGGCCGCCGCGGCCACCACGCCGAAGCCGCAACCGAAGGCAGGCAACCTGAAAGCTCAACCGCCGAAGGCCGCGCCTGTCAACGCGCCTGTCGCGAAACCGGCGCCGAAGCCCGCCGCAAAGGCCGCGGCCCCGACGAAGCCGAAGACGAAGCCGAAGTCGAAGCCGAAGTCGAAGTCGAAGCCGAAGGCGAGCGCATCGAAGACCAAAGCCTCGCCGAAGGCGAAGCCGGGCAAACCGAAACCGAAGCTCGGCCCCAAGAAGAAGTAGGCCGTGCCGTTCCTTCGACACGCGCGCGACAAGCGCGGGTATGAAACGACCTTTGTCATGCACTCGTCCCGGCCGGGCGCCGGCCAGGCGAGCGGACGCACGCGTTTGCTCTACATGTTCCGGTCTCCGTCGAACCGCAAAGTCGGCCGCAACCTCCTCGACCCCGAAGTGATGGAAGCGCTCGAGCACACCCATCCGGATCTCACGTTCGATTGGACCGCGCTTCTCAGAACGCCGGCGCTCACGGCGCCCGATCCGGACCGCGACCGCAGCGATCGCGACCGCGAGCGCGACAGAGACCGCGGCCGGCAGCGCCGCGACGAACGTCGCGAGAGACAAGGCGAACGTCGCGAGAGACACGACGAGCGGCGCGAGAGACACGACGAGCGGCGCGAGCGCCAGTCGGAGGCCAAGCGCCCGGCCGCGGCGGCGGCCACTCCGGCGCCGGCCGTTATTTTCGAAGACGACTCACTGCCCGGCCGTGTACTCGGCGCGGCGGAAGCGGCGCGTCTGCGCGCGGCCTTCGCCGAACTGATTCAGCGGATCGTCCGGCGCTCACGGACGCCCGAAGAGCGCGACAGGCTAACCGAGCGCGCTGCGCGTCTCAACCCTGACGATTGGCTGGACGAGCCGCTCGTCAAAGCCGGCGCGGCCCAATTCGGCGACGAGCTGGAAGCCATCCGGCAGGAGCTGCCACGGCGTCGGCGGGGCCGGCGCGGCGGGCGATCGCGCGACCGCGACGACGCGGTTTCGGGGGCGACTTCGGAGATACCCGACGGGGAGCTTTCGGAGATGCCCGACGGGGAGCCTTCGGAGATACCCGAAGGGGAGCCTTCGGAGATAATTAACGGGAATGAACACCATGAAATGGAAGCTTCGGCTGATCGCAACCGTCCTGACCACGGCGACCGTGTGGGCCCAGGGCACGCAGCCCCAGGCGCCGACGACGCCACCCCAGAATCAGACGGGGACGAGGTTCACGAGCGCGATTGATTTCGTGCGTCGCGACGTCACGCCGCGCGACGCAAAGACCAAACAATTCATTCCCGACCTTCGCAAGGCCGACTTCATCCTCCTTGAGGACGGCGTCGAACAGAAGATCGAGAGCATGACGCTCGTCCATGGCGGGCGCACGATCGAGGACGTTGTGCCTGTCGCGGCGGCGCCGCCGGCCGGCGTGATCCTGCCGCCCGCGCGGCCCGCGGCTGATACTTCCGGCCGCGTCATCATCATCTTCGTCGATGACCTGCACTTCGAATTCAACATGACGTCGCGCGTGCGCAGTTTGCTCAACCGCATGGCGGAGCTTCTGATTCACGACGGCGACCTGTTCGCGATTGTCTCGACGGGCTACTCGTCGATCGAGCAGAACCTCACCTACGACCGGAAGCGCATCAAGGAAGCCGTCGCGAAGATTGCCGGCGCCGGCCTCCGTCCCTCCGAACTCGTCTCGGCCGCGAGCACATCAAACGGCCCGGCTGAAGTGCGGTACCGCGCGAACACGGCATTTTCGACCGCGTACGACATGGTCAAGCAGCTCGAGAAGATTTCGAACCGGCGTAAGACGTTCCTGTACGTCTCGAGCGGATACGACTTCAATCCGTTCCCGGATGCCCGCAAGCGCGCCGACGCGCAGCGCAACTCCAGGGACGGCAGCACGATCTTGGGGCTGACCGATCCGAACGCGGTGGACGAGTCGTTGCTGAGCAATCCATTCGAAGAGCGCAACAACCAGCTCGGCGAATCGGACCTCGTTCGCGAGCTGTCGGAGCTCACGCGGCAAGCGAATCGCGCCAACGTCAACTTCTACACCATCGATCCGCGCGGCCTCACGGCGGGCCCGGATATCGACCAGCAGGAGATCAACGCCGCCGAATACCAGACGTTTGTTCGAAAAACGCAGGATACGCTGCGGGTGATCGCCGAGCTGACGGGCGGCTTCGCCGTCGTCAACCAAAATGACTTCGACAAGGCGCTCCGGCGGATCGACAACGAAACGAGCGACTACTACATCCTCGGGTATTACTCGAACAATCCGGACCCGCTCAGACGGCGTCGCCGGCTCGAGATTGCTGTGCGTAACAGGCCGAACGTCGACTTGACCTACGTCAAGGAATACACCCTCAAGCCGCCGCCCAAGATCAAATAGGCGTACTGCTATACTCGCTGGCCTTGGCTGACGCTGTTGCCCCCTTGAGTACAGTCAACTTCTTTAAATTGGAGACGCACGCAATGAAGCTCTTTTTGAAAGCAACGCTGTGCCTCGGTCTTGCCCTGAGTGCGGCTGTTATTTCTGCGCGTCCGGCGATGGCTCAGACCATCACGACGGGCACAATTTCCGGCTCGGTCGTTGATGCGCAGGGCGGTGTGATGCCCGGCGCGACGGTCGTCGCGGTTCACACACCGACGGGGACGTCGTATGAGGCGGTGGCGCAGTCCGACGGGCGGTTCACGCTGCTCAACGTTCGCGTCGGCGGCCCGTACACGGTGACCGTCAAGATGTCCGGCTTCAAGGACGAGACGCTCAACGATGTGAACGTCGCGCTTGGCGAAGAGCGGGCGCTGTCAGTGAAGCTCAAGCTCGCCAGCGTCACCGAAACGGTGAACGTCAGCGCGTCCGCGCAGATGATCGATCCGACGCGCGCCGGCGCGGGCAGCAATATCCCGAACGTGGTGAAGGAATTGATGCCGACGATCACGCGGAGCATCAACGACCTCGTCCGGCTGGACCCGCGCTTCAACGCGACGCCGAACACGGGCGGCGCGGGTGGCGATGGCCCGTCGGTGATCTCCGTCGCCGGCACAACCAGCCGCTATAACAACCTTCAGATCGACGGCGCGGCGAACAACGATCTCTTCGGTCTGTCGGGTTCGAGCGGCACGCCGGGCGGCGCGATGGAATCGCAGCCGATCAGCCTCGACGCGATCCAGGAAATTCAGCTCGTCATCTCCCCGTACGACGTACGGCAGGGCGGTTTCTCGGGCGGCGGCATCAACGCCATCACGAAGAGCGGCGCCAACAAGTTGAGCGGCACGGCGTTTTATTTTGGCCGCAACCAGAAGTGGGTGGGCAAGGGCGCGGACAATCGCGCGATTGCGAACTTCAGCGAAAAACAGGGCGGTGCCACGCTCGGTGGCCGCATTATTGAGAACCGGGCCTTCTTCTTCGGCTCCGGTGAAGGCTACCGCCGGAAGCGTCCGGTCGGCGTCTCGATCGGAGCCTCGGGCACGCAGTTTCTCGGCACCGCAGCTCAGGTGGACCAGTTCATCGGCATTTTGAAGAACACCTATGGCTACGAGATCACCGGCGACGTCAAGGGCGACTTCTCGCGGCGGACGAACAATGAAAAATACTTCGGCCGCCTCGACTTCAACCTCGCGCGCGGTCATCAGCTCACCGTCCGTCACAACTATGTAAACGCGCTCACCGACATCGGCTCGGCGTCGGCGACGTCTTACAAGACGCCAGACAATTACTACCAGTTCGCCAACAAGACCAACTCGTCGGTCGCGCAGCTGAACTCGTCGTTCGGCCGCGCGTTCAACGAGCTGCGCGTCAGCTACGGCCGGATTCGCGACGTGCGCGGAGGCCAGCCGTTCGAAACCAAGCCGTTCCCGAACGTCTCGGTCGATCTCGCCCCGGGCGTGTCGATCTCGGCCGGCCGCGAAGCGTTCTCGACGGCCAACGAACTGGACCAGGATGTGCTCGAACTGACCGATTCGCTGACGCTCGTGCGCGGCAAGCACACGTTCACCATCGGCACGAGCAACCAGTTCTTCAAATTCCGCAATCTCTTCATCCGCGACAACTTCGGCTCCTACGTGTTCAACAGCCTGGCGAATTTCCAGGCCGGTGTCGCACAGTCGTTCAACCACAGCTTCTCGGCCACGAGCAACCCGCAGCAGGCGTCGGCGTTCGGCGTCCGCGGACTGAGCGCGTATGTGGGCGATCAGTGGCGCGTGAAGAACCAGCTGACGGTGACGGCCGGCCTACGCTACGACCTGCCGCAGTTCCCGGACACACCGACGGCCAACCCGGTCTCGGTCTCGGCGTTCGGCTACCGCACGGACATCACGCCGAAGAATTCGCTGTTGTCGCCCCGCGTGGGCTTCAACTACGACGTGCGCGGCGACGGCAGCGAGCAAGTGCGCGGCGGCGTCGGCATCTTCGCGGGCCGTCCGCCGTATGTGTGGCTCTCGAACCAGTACGGCAACACGGGCGTCGACTTCAAGCGAATTGGCGCGTCGTTCAATTCGAACAACCGGATCCCGTTTGTGGCCAACCCGGCGGTGCAGCCGCGGGTCGTGACCGGCGCGACGGCCGGCACGTTCACGAACGAAATCGACGTGATCGATCCGGACTTCAAATACCCGTCGGTCATCCGCGGCAACCTCGCGTGGGATCGCAAGCTGCCCTGGGGTCTCTACGGTTCGGCGGAGTTCATCTGGTCGCTCACGCAGAACGACGTGAACTTCAAGAACCTCAACTTCGCGGCGTCGCCCACGGTCACGGGCGTCGGTGGCCGGCCGTTCTTCATCCGTCAGAATTCGGCCTTCTCGGACGTGATCTTCCTGACCAACACCAAGGAAGGCCACAACTGGACGGCGAGCTACGAAGTGCGCCGCCCGTTCAGCCACGGCTGGTTCTTCACCGGTTCCTACTCGTACAACGACTCGAAGTCGATCACCGACAGTTCGTCGGACCAGGCCGCGTCGGCCTGGGGCTTCAACTCGGTGCCCGGTGACGCGAGCAACGCGCCGCTCGCGCGCTCGAGCTTTGCGGTGGGCCACCGGCTCAACGCCTCGGCTGCGTACGACATCAAGCTGCCGAAGAACACCAAGGCGACGGTGAGCGTGTTCTATTCGAGCCAGTCCGGCCGGCCGTTCACGCTCGCGTTCGGTCGCGACGTCAACGGTGACGGACGGGGCTCGAACGACCTGCTCTACGTCCCGACCGCCACCGATACGTTCACCTACACGGGCGGCACGTACAACGATCTGCTGAACTTCGTGTCGGCCGACGACTGCCTGAAGGATTACGTCGGCAAGATCATCCCGCGCAACGCCTGCCGCGCACCGTGGCAGAACACGCTCGACGGTCGCGTGGCCGTGGCGTTGCCGTTCAAGAAGGTGAAGGCGGAGATCACGCTCGACGCACAGAACCTGATCAACCTGTTTGACAACAAGGGCGGTCAGTTCCGTTATGCCAGCTTCAACCAGATCCAGGTCATCCAGCCGGTGCCGTCGACGGTGACGGCAACGGCGCCGCAGACGGGCTACAACATCACGACGCTGGTCGCACCGGCGTTCCAGAAGTTCTTCCGCGACGATCTCCGGTCGCGGTGGCAGCTGCAGCTCGGCGGTCGGATCAGCTTCTAAAAAGACGCCCGGCCGGCATTGCTGGCCGGGCGTTTGTTTTTTCGGCGGGACCACAGCATGACTGAGCGGATGCGTCACTTCTCGAAGCTCTTCCTTGCGTTAGTACTCTTCGCGTTCTGCCTGGCCTTGCCGACCTCAGCCTCGGCGCAAACCATCACCACAGGCACGATTTCAGGCACAGTGGTCGACCAGCAGGGCGGCACGCTGCCCGGCGTCTCGATCGTGGCCGTGCACACGCCGACGGGCACCTCATATGACGGCGTCGCGAACAGCGACGGCCGGTTCACGCTGCTCAACGTTCGAGTCGGCGGGCCGTATGCGATCACCGCCAGGCTCGCGGGTTTCACAGATGAGTCGCTGGCCGGGGTCGTGGTGGCGCTCGGCGAAGACCGCGCGGTGAAGCTCACGCTGAAGCTCGCGAATGTGACCGAGACGGTGCAGGTGCTGGCCGAGACGCGCGTGATCGACCCGACGCGCGCGGGCGCCGGGGCCAACATTCCGAATGTGGTGAAGGAAGTGCTCCCGACGATTTCGCGAAGCATCTACGACATCGCGCGGATCAGCCCGTTCTTCAACTCTTTGGGCGGCGACGGCGGCGACGGCGCCAGCGTGATCTCGGTCGCCGGATCGAGCTTCCGCTACAACACGTTGCAGATCGACGGCGCGCTCAACAACGACCTCTTCGGCCTCTCCGGATCGGCCGGCACGCCCGGCGGCGCGATGGAAACGCAGCCGATCGCCTTCGACGCGATCCAGGAGATCCAGCTGGTCGTGTCGCCGTACGACGTGCGGCAGGGCGGGTTCGCCGGCGGGGGCATCAACGCGATCACGAAATCCGGTTCGAACGCGTTTCACGGATCCGGCTTCTACTTCGGACGCAACCAGAAGTGGGTGGGCAAGGGCGCCGGCGACCGCGCGATTGCGGCATTCAGCGAACAGCAGGGCGGCGGCAGCCTCGGCGGCAAGCTCGTCACGAACCGCATCTTCTTTTTCGGTGCGACCGATTCATATCGCCGGCAGCGCCCCGTGGGTGTCTCGGTTGGCGGCTCGGGCGCGCAGTTTGCGGCCAGCGCCGCAGTGGTCGAGCAGTATCTCCTCGCGCTGAAGAACATCTGGGGCTACGACATCGGCTCTTCCGCCACGTCTGAGTTTTCCCGGACGACCAACAACGACAAGGTGTTCGGACGCCTCGACTTCAACCTGGCCCGGCGTCATCAGCTCACGGTCCGTCACAACTTCATCAACGCGCTCAACGACGTCGGCACGCCGTCGACGACCCTCTATAAAACGCCGGACAACTATTACCGGTTCGTCGACAAGACGCGGTCGTCGGTGGCGCAGCTGAACTCTGCGTTTTCGAAGGGCGTGAACGAGTTGCGCGTCGTCTACACGACCGTGCGCGATCACCGCGAGCCGCAGCCGTTCGAGTCGAAGCCGTTTCCCCAGGTGAACGTCACGCTCGCCACCGGGGTGACCATCCAGTCGGGCCGCGAGCAGTTCTCGGGCGCCAACGAACTGGACCAGGACATTCTCGAAGTGACCGACTCGTTCACGGCGGTCAAGGGCAACCACTCGCTCACGCTGGGCACGAGCAACCAGTTCTTCGATTTCCGCAATTTCTTCATCCGTGACAATTTCGGCTCCTACACGTTCTCGAGCCTCCAGAATTTCGTGCTGGGACAGGCGCAGCAGTTCGACCACAGCTTCTCGGCGACGGGCAACCCGAAGCAGGCGGCGGCGTTTCGCGTGCGGCAGCTCAGCGCGTACGCGGGCGATCAGTGGCGTATGCGGTCGAACCTGACGATCACGCTCGGCGTGCGTTTTGACGCGGCGCAGTTACCCGATAAGCCGTCGGCCAATCCCCTTGCCGTCAGCCTGCTCGACCATCGGACCGACATCGTCCCCAACGACAGGCTCTGGTCGCCGCGGTTCGGCTTCAATTACGACGTGTTCAGCGACGGCAGCAACCAGGTGCGCGGCGGCATCGGGATCTTCGGCGGCCGTCCGCCGTACGTCTGGCTCTCGAACCAGTTCGGCAACACGGGCGTGGACTTCAGGCGGATCGGCGCGACGTTCAACACGGCGAACCGGATCCCGTTTGTGACCAACGCGGCGGGGCAGCCGAAGACCGTGACCGGCGCGACGGCCGGCGCGTTCTCGAACGAGATCGATTTCCTTGATCCGGATTTCAAATATCCCTCGGTGTACCGCGGCAACCTTGCGATCGATCGCAAGCTGCCATGGGGGCTGTATGCGACGGCCGAGTTTGTCGGCTCACGGACGATCAATGACATCAAGTATCAGAATTACAACTACACGAATTCGGTCACGCTCGTGGGCGTCGGCGGCCGGCCGTTCTATGTCAAGCGCTTCGCGCAGCTGTCGGATGCGATTCTCCTGACCAACACCCACCAGGGTTACAACTGGACGGCGTCGCTCGAAGTGCGCCGGCCCTTCAGAGACGGCTGGTACTTCGCATCGGCGTATGCCTATAACGAGGCGAAAACGCTGACGGACGGCACCTCGGACCAGGCCGCGTCGAATTGGGGCAACGTCTACACGCCCGGCGATCCGAACAACCCGCCGCTCGCGCGTTCGAATTTCGCCGTCGGGCATCGGATTACGGCCTCGGCTGCCCGTGAATTCACGCTGATCAAGAACACCGCGGCGACGCTGAGCGTGTTTTACTCCGGCCAGTCCGGCCGTCCCTACACGCTGGCGTTTGGCCGCGATGCCAACGGCGATGGGCGAGGGACGAACGATCTTCTCTATATCCCGGCGAGCGCCACCGACGGCGGATTCACTTACACCGGCGGTAACTACAACGACCTGCTGACGTTTATTCAGGCGGATGGCTGTCTCAAGGATTTTATCGGCCGGACGATTGCGAGAAACGCATGCCGCGCGCCGTGGACCAATACGCTCGACGGCCGGGTCGCGCTGGCGTTGCCGTTCCGGAAGGTCAAGGTCGAGGTCACTCTCGATGCGATCAACCTGATCAACCTCATCGACAGCAAGAGCGGGCTCTTCAAGTACGCCTCGTTCAACCAGATCACCGCGATCCAGCCGACCCCGGCGAGCGTCACCGCGATCGCGCCGTTTACCGGCTATAACCTGACGGGGCTGAATGCGACGACCTTTACCAAGTTCCAGCGCGACGACCTGCGCTCGCGATGGCAATTGCAGCTAGGCGGAAGAATCAGTTTCTAGCTGCAAAGGCAAAAGTGAAAAGGCAGAAATCAGAAATGACTTCTGACTTCTGCCTTCAAACTTCTGCCTTTATTCGGCGGATGGCCTCGGCGAGGTAATGCTCGTCCATCTCTATTCCAACGAAATCCAGCCCGAGCCGTGCAGCCGCGATCGCGGTGTTGCCTAAGCCCAGGAATGGGTCCATGACCGTGCCGGCCCGCTCCAGGCCGTGCAGGCGGATGCACTGCTCAGGCACTTTGGGCGGGAACGACGCCGGGTGCGGCCGGTCGCGGTCGCGCGACTGGATTGTTTCGTAAGGGATAAACCACGTATTGCCGCGGCACCGCTTGTCTTCACCGGTGGCGCCCCAGCGCTTGATGTTGGATTTGTCCTGGTAGGGCACACCGACCGCTCGCCTGTCGAGGCGGGTGCGGCCGCCGGGCGTGAAGTGGAAGATGAACTCGTGGCAGTCGTTGATAAACCGCTCGCTGTTGATGGGTTTGTAATGCCCGACAGCCAGGTCCTTTTCGAGCCCAGCGTTTGCGCCTGCGGCCTCGCGGTCGATCGCGATCGACTTCACCCAGTGGATGGTGTTCTGCAGCTTGAAATGATGGCGGGCGACCTGAGCCACCTCGAGCGGGACCCACGGGTCCGTGGGCTTGGCGCCGACGTTGAGGAAGAGCGACCCGTCCGGATTCATCGCCCGGGCCGCCGCGCGCGTCCAGCGCTCGGTCCAGGTCAAGTACTCCGACCTCGGCATGTCGTCCTGATAGCTGCGGTAATCGACCCCGATGTTGTAGGGAGGCGACGTGACGATCACGCCGATCGACGCCGCAGACAGGTTGGGGAGAACCTTCAGGCAGTCGCCAAGGTAGAAGGTCAGCTTGGACCTTCCGATGGTGAGCTCGCGATAAGGTCGTTCGGGCCGGGCAGCACGGAGAGCTAGCGCCATACCCAAGGCTTTTCGGCAGAACCGGCCGGGAAGTACAGTACTTGTACTTTCTTTCGGAATCTGGTAATGGGATGCCCGAGCGGAACCGTCTCCAGGGGTCGGTTCCGCTCGGGCAGTTGGTGCTACTTCTTGCCGCCGTTCTGCGTCGCCACGCAGGACACGATTTTGCCGTGGTCCTGGCCAGTGATCAGTCCCGCGCTCTTCCAGCCGTTCGACAGCGATGACACGGAGCTGACCCACGCGCCGTGATTCACCGCTCCGGTCCTGGCCTGAGCAATCAAATCGTTGAACGTCGCGCCGGTCGGCAGG
>JBKJHW010000044.1:0-28280 GCA_046598935.1 Vicinamibacterales bacterium
ATGGCTCGCACACTCGCGCACTTCGACACGACCATGGGTAAGTTCACGGCTGAGCTCTACGCGGACAAGACCCCGAAGACTGTTGCCAATTTCGTCGGCCTCGCTGAGGGCTCGAAGGACTGGACGCATCCGGGCACGAAGGACAAGAAGACCGGGGTGCCGTACTACGACGGCATCGTGTTTCACCGCGTCATCGAAGGCTTCATGATTCAGGGCGGCGATCCGCTCGGCAAGGGCTTCGGCGGTCCGGGCTACAACTTCGAGGACGAATTCCATCCGAGCTTGCGGCACGACGCGCTCGGTATTCTCTCGATGGCCAACGCCGGTCCCAACACGAACGGCAGCCAGTTCTTCATCACGCTCGGCCCGACGCCGCATCTCGACCGCCGTCACTCCGTGTTCGGCAAGGTGATCGAGGGCCTCGACGTTGTCAAAGCCATCGGCCAGGCGAAGACGGACGGCCAGGACAAACCAGCGACGCCCATCGTGATGAACAAAGTCACGATCGAGCAGCAGCCCTAGACAAGGCAGAAGTTAGAAGGCAAAAGGCAGAAGTTACCCGCTCCGGCCTTCTGACTTCTGCCTTTTCACTTTTGCCTTTGGACGCTCTACGAAACTATTCGTTGACATATACGAACTCTTTCGTAGATACTCCAGCCCATGACGAAATTGCCGAAGCCCACCGAGGGCGAGCTGGCCATCCTTCAGGTGCTCTGGAGCAAAGGGCCATCCACGGTCCGGCAGGTCCACGAGTCGCTCGACTCCGCTCGGCCCACCGGCTACACCACCACTCTGAAGTTGATGCAGATCATGGCCGAGAAGGGTCTCGTTGCGCGGGATCAGTCGAGCCGCACGCACAGCTATTCGGCTAAGCTCCCGCAGGCGCAGACGCAGCGCCAGTTCGTCACCGACATCATCGCGAAAGTGTTCGGCGGATCGTCCGCGCAGCTCGTGATGCATGCGCTCAATTCGCACGCGGCGTCGAAGGAAGAGCTCGCGGAAATCCGGCAGCTGATTGAAGCCAAAAAAGAAGCGAAGAAAGAGGAGAAGAAGCGATGAGAACAGCGGCGGCCGCAGCCCTCATTCATTTCCTTTGGCAGGGTGCCTTGATCGGCGTCATGGCCGCGCTCGGCTTCGCAATTGCCCGAACGCCTCGCGCGCGATATTTCGTCGGCGTTGCCGCGCTGGCGCTGATGGCGGTGGCGCCGCTTCTGACGGCGGGCTTTGTTGCGAACGTCGCCGAGGTCCTCGGTCCATCATCCATCGTCCACGGTTCGCAGCCGTCCGAGGTGCTCGGTTCTGCGTCAAGGAGCGCGGACCCAGGACAAAGCACGGTGAACGGCCGCGAACCGTGGACGTTGGCCCGTGGACCGTGGACCCTGTCGAGCCTCCCCGTCGTCGATCCGCGCATCGCCTCGCTCGTGCTTGCCATTTGGATGCTCGGCGTCGGTGCGCTGTCGACGCGCCTGGCGTTCGGCTGGTTCGGCGCCAGGCGGCTGACACGGCGAGTCACCGCTGCCGGAGCGAGCGTCCAAACGATCGCGAATCGCCTGATCGCCGCGCTGAACATCCGCGCGCGCGTTCGCGTCGTGGAATCCGCTTTCGTCAAAGTGCCGTCAGTGATTGGCGCGTTCAAGCCGGTTGTGCTCCTGCCCGCAGCCGCAATGAGCGGCCTGTCGATGGAGCAGGTCGAAGCGCTTCTCGCGCACGAGCTCGCACACGTGCGCCGGCATGACTATCTCGTGAACCTGTTGCAGTCCGCGGTTGAAACCTTGCTCTTCTATCACCCGGCCGTGTGGCTCGTGTCGCACCGCGTCCGCCAGGAGCGCGAGCTGTGTTGCGATGATCTCGCCCTTGACGTCTGCAGCGATCGCGTCGCGTATGCGTCCGCGCTCGCGGATCTGGAATCGTTTCGCGCGATGCCCGCGCCCGTGCTTGCCGCGACGGGCGGTTCCTTGCTCGCGCGCATCCGCAGAATCCTCGGCCACGACGACGTGAGCGCGCTGTCGGGGCGCAGCAAGAGCCTCGCCGGCATCGCGATCCTCGCGTCAATGGTTCTCGTCGCCGGTGGCCAGGTCGCGCGTGCGAGAGCAGTGCTTCCAGGTTCAGAACTCGACTCGCGTCGGGCGGAGTGGTCCACAACTCCGCCGCAAGCGGCACAGATGCCGCAGGGAATTCAGAGCGGTGTCGCCGGCGGTGTGCAGGGCGGCGTGGCCGGCGGAGTGCAGGGCGGTGTTGCCGGCGGGGTCGAGGGCGGTGTGCAGGGCGGAGTGAAAACTGGAATCCCCCAGAGTGACGTCGACGTTCGCGCGAACATGGAGATCTTCGCGGCGGAGCCGATGGAGGTGACTCCGGAACCTCAAACCCCGCCCGGCCCGGCGATTCAGGTCGGTCAACTGATTCGTCTTGAAGTCGCCGTCGGTGTCGTTCGCCAAATGGAATTCAACAAAGACTACACAGTGCAGCCGGACGGCATAATTCGCCTGCCCTACATTGGCGAAGTCAAGGCTGCGGGCCTGACGGCCGCTGCTCTGCAGCAGGCAGTCGGCGCCGCTTTGATCGCGAGCGGAACGCTGCCCGGCGCGCGCGTTGTCGCGTCGATCGAGGGGCGTTCATCGAGCGATTCAGTCTGGGTGCTCGGCGAAGTGAAGTCACCGGGCGCGTACGCGTGGCGCGAGGGACTTACCGTAGATCAAATGATCTCGATCGCGGGCGGCGTATCGCCGATGGGCAGTGCTGCAAGAGTTCACACGCAATCGAGTGACGCGCCGATCACATTCAGCGATGCCGTGACGGCAGGCTCGACGATCATGGTTCCGAAAAAGAACGTGGCCTCCGTCACCGTTCAGGGCGCCGTCCGGTCACCCGGAAGGATTCAGTTGATGGAGGAGCGCCTGACCATTTCCAGCGCCATCGCCGCTGCTGGCGGTTTGCAGCCGTCCGCCGGTTCGCGGATCTACGTGAGGCGAGCCGGGTTGACTGAGCCAATCGTGATTCGCAAGGATGACTTGCTCCAGGGCCGCGCAGGCGAAGCCGCCACGATCCGCGACGGCGACACAATCACCGTCGAAGTCGCGCCGTACTTCTACGTCACAGGCTATGTGAAGAACTCGCAGACCGAATACAAATGGGAGCCGGGCATGACTCTCCCCAAAGCCATCGCCCTTGCCGGCGGGGTCTCCGAACAGGGCGCCGCGAACCGAATCGAAATCGAGCGTAAAGATCCAAAGACCGGCGAATTCACCAGGCTCAGGATTACCAAAGACAAGATGGCCACCGCCATCGAACCCAACGACGTCATCAAAGTTCCCGCGAGACGGCTGTAATTACGCCATCTTCGGATGGCGGTCCTTCCACTCGGTCGCCTGCTCGAACGCCATCGCAACGCGCGCGAGCGTGCCTTCGTCGTAGAGGCGGCCGGTCAGCATCAGAATCTGCGGCGCGTTTGCGACGATGCCGCACTTGACCGCCATCGCTGGATGCCCGGTGAGATTCGTGGTTGATAACGTCGCGTCGCTGCCGGCGTGCAGGACGACGTGGTATTGGCTCATCAGTTTGTCGAACTCGCGCATCAGCAACACACGCGCGCGCTGCGCGCGGATGTACTCGACAGCCGGAACGAACCGCGCCGTCTTGAACGCGTTCGGCCACGAACTGCGAGACGTGCCCGTGGAAAGTAAATCCACATCGCCGCTTCTCGTCACATCGTCGAACGCCGCCGCCGATTCGGTCGAGAGAATGAAGCTGATCGCCTGCGAGATCGACATATCCGGCAACTCAACCGGCTCAATCTTCGCGCCGAGCTTGCGATACGTCGCAAGAACGGCGTCGTAGTTCCGCCGGCGTTCCGCGAGCTCTTCAGGCGATAGACCGCCTCTCCCCGCTCCGGCCGCACCCGCTCGCCCGGCACCAGCGGCACCGGCGGCACCCGCGCCACCAGGCGCACCGGCAGCCGCGGCTGGCTCGAACGCGGAACGCACGTACCCAATCCTGATCCCTGCCAGCGGCTGCGCCGGGTTCCACGAGAACGCGGCATTCGCGACGGAGTTGTCGCGGCCATCAGGCCCGTAAATCACGTTCAGCACGAGCACCGTGTCTTCGACGTACCGGCACATCGGGCCGATCTTGTCCATCGTGTTTGACAACGACATCGCGCCGTACCGGCTCACGCGTCCGTACGTCGGACGCAGGCCGACGACGCCGTTGGCCGTTGACGGCGAGATGATCGAGCCCTGCGTTTCGGTGCCGATCGAAAATCCAACGCACCCCGCAGCAGTGGCTGATCCCGGACCGGCGGAGGAGCCGCTCGAGCCGCGTCCGTTCCACGGATTTTTCGTTTGGCCGCCGAACCACTGGTCGCCCTGCGCGAGGGCGCCGAGCGTGAGCTTCGCCACGAGCACCGCGCCGGCGTTGGTCAGCCGTTCGACAACGGTCGCGTCGTAGTCGAAGACCTGTTCCATGTAAGGCTCGCCGCCCCAGGTGGTCTTGATGCCTTTCGTCGCGAGGAGATCCTTGCCGCCCCACGGAATGCCATGCAGCGGACCGCGATACTTGCCGGCCTTGATTTCCGCATCCGCCTGCGCGGCCTGCGTGAGCGCGAGATCTTCGGTGAGCGTCACGTAAAAATTGAGCGTCGGCTGATAGCGCTTCAACCGGCCGAGATACATCTTCGTGAGTTCCGTGGATGTCACGAGCCGTCGCTCGATCAGCGCCGCAAGATGCGTCACGGGCCAGAACGCCACGTCTTCGAGATTCGCCGGCCGCTTCAACGTCATCGGCGGCTTGCTGTACGCGATCTTCGCGCCCGGTGTCGACGGGCCTTTCGGCTCCTGGCCCGGCAGGTTCGGCTTGAACACGAGCGCCGGATCGATCTCCGGGCCGATCTTCACGTTGCGCAGACGCCCGTACGTCGCGAGGTTGTTGTTGAGGCCGCGTGCCATCGCGGCTTCCTCGTCAGTGTGGAAATCAAGCCCCGGAATTGTCTCGGCGCACTCGATCGTCGCGGCCGTAATCGGGCCGACCGGCGCCTGCGCGCCCCCCTGCGCAAACGCTTTCCCCGCCACCGCCGCACCAGCGACCGCCGCCGGCACCATCGTCAGGAATTTCCGTCGAGTCTCGTTCGCCATTACTTCTTCTCCTTGAATCCTGCGGGCATCGCTGTATCGGAATCCGTTACGACCGTGGAAATGGACATCGTCTCGTTCGACGATGAGAAGGCCTTTGTTCTCTGTTCGGCGGGTTTCGGCTTCGGCATCATGCGCCCGGCAAGGCGGCCGGCCAGGCCTCCGCCAGTCGGCGGATTCGCATTCTGCGCGGTAGCGGCGGCCATCTGCTCTGCGCTCTTCACCGCCTCGAGCGTCGTCGAAACCGAAAGCGGCGTACCGTCGAACTTCTTCGCTTCGGCCGACATCTTTTCCGACATTTCTTTGAAAGACGGATACGACGCCAGCAGCATGCTCATCTCGGCGGCATCAAGGGACGGGATCAGGTCGCCGTAGATCGCCTTCGCGAACCTCAGATCGAACGCCAGGCTCTCGTCCATCCCGGCGATCTTTGGCGCGATCCACATGGTGCTTGTCATCACGAGGCCGCCGCCCTGTTCGAGCGTTCTGCCCTTCTCGTGCATCGTGACCGTCACGATCGCTTCGCGCGTGCTGTGGCCCGCGATCGTCTTCGACTGGCCGGTCTGCTTCACGTCGAAGCTGACCTCGTACTGCTTGCCCTCCTGGCGGGGATCGGGCTTGTCTTCTTTCATGTCGTCGACGTCTTTCCTGGCCTTCTCCTGCGCGTCCTGCCACTTCTTGCGCAGCTCGGCGAACGTCGTGACGCGGTATTCCTTCTTCCGAAAGTCGATGTCGTAGACCTTCTCTTCGGCCAGATCGATGATCTTGCCGTTGGCCTCGTTGGTCGTCATCTTGCGCGATCCGCGCACCGCGACCGAGCTCACGACGCCATCCTTCGCGGCGTCGCCGGCCAGCTTGTTGATCAAGCCGCCCATGGCGCCGCCCATCTGGAAGGTCGTCTTCTCCTGGATCTTGATGTCGGCGACAAGCGATGCGCTGGCGATGACGACGGCGAGCGCGGTGGTGGCGGCGAAACGGTAGCGCGGCATGAACCCTCTTTTCCTCCCGGGGGCTGGAGCAGCCTATCTTAATATTCAGAACATGCGCCGCGAACTTCGCGCCATGTCGGCGTTGGCTCTTCCAGTCATCCTGTCCGAGCTCGGCTGGATCATGATGGGCATCGTCGACACCGTGATGGTCGGGCCGCTCGGTCCCGCGGCGATCGGCGCGGTGGGCACGGGTTCGACCATCTTCATGGCCGTGATGGTCTTCGGCATGGGGATGCTGTTTTCGCTCGACACCTACGTCTCGCAGAGCTTCGGCGCGGGGCGTATCGACGAGTGTCATCGCTGGCTGTTCGCCGGGCTGAAGCTTGCGATGATCCTCTCGGTGCTGCTGATGGGCGTCGCCGCGCTCCTCGTGTGGTGGATGCCGGCGTTCGGTTTGCATCCGGAAGTGCTGGAGATCATCCGGCCCTACGTCGCGATCGAGATCGCGTGCGTGATTCCGCTGATGCTGTACTTCGTCTTCCGCCGTTATCTCCAGGCGATGAACGTCGTCCGGCCCGTGATGGTCGCGCTGATCTCTGCGAACATCATCAACGCCGTCGGCAACTGGATCCTCATCTACGGTCATTGGGGCGCGCCGGCGCTCGGCACGAACGGGTCGGCGTGGGCGACGGTCGGCGCGCGCATCTACCTCGCGCTATTCCTGTTCAGCGTCATCGTCTGGCGCGAGCGCCGCAATTCGTCCGGACTCCATGACGTGCCGTTTTTCGGCGAGTTCGCGCGCGTGTGGCGGCTGGCCAGGCTTGGCTGGCCGGCGGCGATTCAGATCGCGCTCGAGGTCGGCGTGTTTGCGACGGCGTCGGTGCTGTCCGGCAGAATCTCGCCGCTCGCGATTGCCGCGAATCAGGTCGTGCTCAACATCGCGAGTGTTGTATTCATGATTCCGCTCGGCCTGAGCGCGGCGACGGCCGTGCGCACCGGCCAGGCCGTCGGCCGCCGCGATCCTTCGGGCATCCGGCTCGCGGGGAAGTGCGGCCTGCTGCTGGCGTCAGCGTTCATGCTGGTGGCCAGCGCTATGTACGTGATCGCGCCGCGAGCACTGCTCGGCATCTTTACGAATGACGAAGCCGTGCTTCGCGTTGGCACAACGGTGCTGATGCTCTACGGGGCCCTTCAGGTGTTCGACGCATGGCAAGTGGTCGCCACGGGCGCGCTTCGCGGGCTCGGCGACACGCGGACCGCCATGATTTACAACATCATCGGTCACTGGATCATCGGCTTGCCGCTGGGTTACTGGCTGTGCTTCACCCGCGGGTGGGGTGTGACGGGCCTGTGGCTTGGTCTTTCGATCGGTCTTACCATTGTCGGCGTCATCCTGGTCGCCATCTGGCACAGGCGATCCTTGCAGGAGCTCACATGAAACGTCTGATTACAGCGTCAATCGTTGCCCTCATGTTCGCGGCCTGCGGCGGGAGCGACAACAGCAAGCCCGTGGCCACGGCGGCCACCGCGGCCGACGCGCAGAAGTTCATTGACGAGGTCAACGCGACCGTCCTCAAGCTGGCGATCGAGCAGCAGCAGGCCGGGTGGGTTTCCGAAAATTTCATCACTGAAGACACGGAAGCGATGGGCGCTAAAGCCAACCAGGCGTTCATCGACGCGACCGTGCGCTACGCGAAGGAAGCAGTGCGATTCGACAAGGCTGATGTCGCGCCTGAGCTGCGGCGCCAGCTCAATCTGCTGAAGGTCGCGCTGGTGACCGCCGCGCCCGCGGATCCGAAGCTGTCGGAAGAGATGACGAAGATCATGTCGTCGATGACCGGCGAATACGGCAAAGGGAAGTGGTGTCCGGACCAGTCAACGTCCGGTTTTTCCAAGGAAGCGAACTGCCTGGATGTCGGCGGCGTCACCGAGGTGCTTGCGCAGTCGCGCGATCCGAAGCGGCTCAAGGAAGCCTGGGAAGGCTGGCAGACGATCTCGCCAAAGATGCGCCCGGAATATGCGCGCTTCGTCGAGCTGGCCAACGCAGGCGCGAAAGAGCTGGGATTTTCGGACTCGGGCGCGATGTGGCGCGCCAAGTACGACATGCCGCCCGATGAGTTCACGAAGGAGCTCGACCGCCTGTGGGAGCAGGTCAAGCCGCTCTATCTCTCGCTGCACGCGTACACGCGCATGAAGCTCCATGAGAAGTATGGCGACGCGGTGCCGGCCGAGGGTGCGATCCCCGCGTACATGCTCGGCAATATCTGGGCGCAGGATTGGTCGAACGTCTATCCGCTGGTGTCCAGCGCGTCGGCCGACCCCGGGTACTCGCTCAATACAATTCTGAAGCAGCGAAAATCATCCGCCACCGACATGGTCAAGATCGGGGAGCGGTTCTACACCTCGCTCGGTTTCGCGCCGCTGCCCGAGACGTTCTGGACACGGTCGCTGTTCGTGAAGCCGGCCGATCGCGACGTCGTCTGTCACGCGAGCGCGTGGGATATCGACGCGGTCAACGATCTGCGAATCAAGATGTGCATCACGCCGACCGAGGAGGATTTCAACGTCATCCATCACGAGCTCGGACACAACTTCTACCAGCGAGCCTATAACACGCTGCCGGCGCTCTTTCGCGACAGCGCGAACGACGGCTTCCACGAAGCGATCGGCGACACCGTCGCGCTTTCCGTGACACCGGAGTATCTGCAGAAGATCGGCATGATCACGAACGTGCCGGACGCGTCTCGCGACATCGGCCTGCTGATGAACCGCGCGCTGGAAAAAATCTCGTTCCTGCCGTTCGGCCTTCTGGTCGACCAGTGGCGCTGGAAGGTGTTTTCCGGCGAGGTCAAGCCGGACGCCTACAACAAAGCCTGGTGGGATCTGCGGCTGAAGTACCAAGGCATCACGCCGGGCTCCACGCGCGGCGAAGAGTTCTTCGATCCGGGCGCGAAGTATCACGTGCCGGCCGTCGTGCCGTACACACGCTACTTCCTCGCGCACATTCTTCAGTTCCAGTTCCATCGGGCGCTCGCGAAGGAAGCCGGCTGCACGACGCCGCTCCATCGCTGCTCGATTTACGACAGCAAGGCGGCGGGCCAGAAGCTCGAGGCAATGCTCAAGCTCGGCGTCTCGCGGCCGTGGCAGGAAGCGCTCGAAACGATGACGGGATCGAAGCAGATGGACGCGACCGCGATCATCGACTACTTCGCCCCGCTCAAGAAGTTCATGGACGATGAGTTGTCGAAGAAGGGCGTAAAGGTCGGCTGGTAGGCGAGACGGGTAGTTAGTGCCCGCCGCCGCCGCGGCCGGTGGGCGTGGCGGCTTTCTTGCGAATCTCGTCCTGGCGCTCGAGCACAGACTGGCCGTCGGTGATCCACTTCGGCGCCGGGTCGCCCTTGAGGTAATGACCGAACCACTGCAGGATGCGCTGCTGGTAGTCCTTCTGGTTCTTGTACTGCGCCAGCCCGTGGTCCTCGCCGTTGTACTCGATCATCACGACGTTCTTCTTCGCGCGCCGCGCAATGTTGTACATCTCGACGCCCTGGTGCCAGTACACGGTGCCGTCCTGGTTACCAACTTCAAGCAGCAACGGCACGGTCATGTTCGCAATGTTGAAGACCGCCGAGTTCCGCACGTACGCCTGAAGATCTTCATAGATCGGCACCACCATACGCTGTTGCCCGGTCTCGATGTGATCAGTCTCGGCGATGCCCGAGGCCCAATGGCCGTTGCCGTAGTTGCTCACGAGATTCGTGATCGCCGCGCCGGCGACGGAAGCGGCCAGCACTCCCTGCGTATGCGTCGCGAGATACGCCGCGTCGAACCCGCCCCACGAGTGGCCGACGACGCCGACGCGCTTCGGATCGATGACGCCCCTTGCGACGACGGCTTTGATCGCGGGTACGACACACTCGACAACCGAAAGGCCCGGCTCTTTCGGGCGGAACGTGATATCCGGCTGCAGCACGAAGTAGCCGTTCGTCGTGAACACGCTCGTGTTGTAGTAGCTGCGATCGCTCGGCGCGACGTATTGATGCACGCCGTCCGAGAGCTGCTCGTACATGTAGACGATCATCGGGTACTGCTTGCCGGGCTGATATCCGGCCGGGTAATAAAGCGTGCCCTGCAGCTTCTCGCCGTTGTTGTGAATCTTGCCGGTCGTGAACTCGATCGTCTCGCTCCGGCCCCAGGCGTAGTCGCCCTGGAACGCGTTCGTGTTCGTGACCTGCTTCGCATTCACCAGGCTCGCGTCGCTCACAAACACATCGGGCGAGTCGTCATAGCTCTGCACCGTGTGGACGTAAACGTCGGCATCTTTCGCCTTTCCGAGCCCGCCGATCGCTTTGTCGGCAAAGACCAGGCGATCAACTCCGCCGCCCGGCTTCAATCGCCCGTAGCCGGATTTTTTCGACCAGTCGCCGAAGAGCGACACGAACTGCGGCTTCGTGACGTCGACGCCGTCCACATTCGCCGCCGGATCCACGCTCACGAGACGATGGCGGACGCGTTCGGCGCGGCCGTCGGTCAGCTTCTTCGTGCCCGTGCCGTCAGGCGCGATCGTCCAGATGTCGAACTCGTCGTACGCAATCAGCGCGGCGTCGTCTCTCGACCATCCGCCCGTGCCGAACATCGGTTTCTGCGGGCTTGTCGAGTCAGAGCCTTTGTCGACGAACACGCTCTCGACGCCCTTGGTGATGTTGGTGACGGCTTTCGTCGCGAGGTTGATCGTCCAGTAGTCGCCCGCGTCGGAGTAGAGCAGGTACTTGCCGTTCGTGCTCACGGACGCGCCGCCCGGAATCTTCGTCTTGATCGGTGTGCGAGCGCCCGTCGTCAAATCAACGAGCACCAGGTCCGTCGACGGCCGGCCGATGCTGCGATCCATTGCGTACGGCGCCCACTCGGACGCGAGCGCGAAGTTCGACTTGCGGATCACGCCGATGTTTTCTTGGTAGTCCTTACCGATCGGCGTGAGCTTGTTGGCATCGAGGCTCCAGATCGCGAGCAAATTCCTGCGGCGATCGGCCGTCGCGCTCAGCTTCTGCCGCGAGTTCACGTCCACGTCTTTCCAGTGCCATACGTGAACATCTGCCGGTTCGTCTGATCCAGCGCTATTCGCGCCCATGCCCACGCCCGCGCCGTCCGCATCGCCAACGGCCGTTCCGCGGCCTGGGCCGCCGCCGCGCGCCGCGACGATCCGGTCTTCCCACTGCGCGAAGCCCAACTGCATCGTCTTGCCGTCTTCGCTCCACGACGGACGACGGAATGACACGAGCCGCGATCCGGCGGGGAACGTCGTGTCAGCTGTCGGATCGTAGGAGACGCGTTTCTCCGGCGATCCGCCGGCGTTCTGCCACGCGATCGCTTCATAGGTTGATCCCTCTTTCGCGTCGTTCGCTTTTGCGCGGAGCACCGCGAGATCGCGGCTTTCACGACGCCAGGCAAGACCCGTGTACGAGTTCGCGCTCGAATCGAGCACGCGGAGCGCGCCGCTCGCCGCGTTGTAGAGATGCACGCCGTTGCCGGCTTTCTCCGCGGCGCTGATCGTCACCGCGAGCATCGCGCCGGAATCCTGCCACGCCGATTCGCCGACGTTGCCAAACGTCACGTCCGCGCCCGTTGCGAGATTGCGCACGATCACAGTGACGCCAAGAGCATCGCCATCTTCAGGCCCGGCGCCTCCGGCACGACCAGCCGGAGCGCCCCCGGGCCTGCCCGCCGGAGCTGCCGCGCCAGCGGCGGGAGCGGAGGAGGGCGCGTACCGTCTCATCTCGAGAAAGTTGCCGTCAGGAGAAAAGCTGAACGTCTGGACGCCGTCGATCGTCGTCTTTGTGCCGGCGGCGAGATCGTAAAGGGCGAACTTGCTCTGAATCGGCTGGTTGGCGGCGCGCATACGGTCTTGCTGCGCTTGCGAGTAGCCCACGCTCCATCCGGCCCATTTCGAGTTCGCTGTATAGACGAGGCCGGTCCCGAACGCTTCGGTCTCGACTTTGCTCGTGCCCAGATTCAGCAATCGAAGCTCCGAGTCACGATTGGATTTCGTGATCGTGTAGCCGAGCCACTTGCCGTCGGCCGAGAGACCGCTGCCGCCGCCGCCAAATCGTCCGCCGCCGCCCGCGGCGCCGGCCACAGATCCGCTCAGCGACATCGATTCCCACTTGCCGTAGTCCGCAAACCCGGGAATCGGTTTCGTTGACTGCGCGCCGATCTCGACGGAAAGTGCCGCGCCAAAAGAGAGAGCAAGAGTAAGAAGGAGGGATGCGCGTCTCATGACTAGACTCCGAACTGCGTAAGGTGATGGTTGAGATGCTTGTGCCGCGCGGTCAGGAGCGCGATCATTTCCAACAGCCGCATGCCCGCGAGTCGGGCGTGAGCGCGCGGATGCGCTGCTCGATGCCGGCGCGGACTTCAGAATCATGAACGAGTGCCATAGAAGGGAGATCTTACGTCCAAGGTCAGGGTGGAGCCTTAACGGGCGACCAGGTCGAAATGCAATGCGCCCGCTGGCAGCTTGCCGGTTGCCGTGATCTCTCGGTCGCGCTTTTCCCAGAACTGGACAAGTTCGTCGGCTGTCCTGACGACGTGATCGTCGCCGAACGCGGACGTGACGCGCATTTCCGGGTGAATCTCCAGCAGCCGCGCGCCATACGACCCCGGGTCTTCGCCGGACCGCTTCAGCGTCCGTGGATTCCATTCGACGATGAGCGCGGGGCGATGTTTCTCCAGATTCTTCCAGAAGCCCTCGGTCGCCGCCGGTTCGTGGCCCTCGATGTCGATCTTCACGCAGTCGAGGCGGGGGAGATCACCGAGGAGATCGTCGAGCACGACCGACTGCGCGAGTTTGCCGCCTGCCGCGCCATCTTCGAGATGCCCGTTGGATAGCCCGGCCAGCGAAAACAGGTTGCGCGCATTCGACGCCGCGAACGGCCAGACCTCAACATTCGTGAGCTTGTTGATGATGATGCCGCGGTACAGCATCTGCAGGTTCGCCGGCTCCGGCTCGATCGCAATCACCCGGCCCGTCGGTCCGATAATCTTCGCGGCCATCAGCGCCATCACGCCGACGTTCGTGCCGATATCGACGAACACGCCGCCCTCGCCGATGTTCTCGCGCAACGCTTTGCGCACGTGCTCTTCGTATTCCTTGAATTGGAAAATGTGATTCCCGAAGTCCGGGTCCAGCCGATGCACGGCCACGAGATACCCGCCGAGATCGACGTCCACGACGTCGTTCTGCGGCTGACTTCCGATCTTCATCAGGAATTCATCGGACGCCGCGAATCCGCGGATCAATTCCTCCAACGTCGCGCCCGCCGCTTTGCGCGCGCGGTAGTGCGCCATCCCGGCGTCATCGGGCTCGCGCTGCAGGAAGAACGTGTAGCAGAAGCGGATGTCTTCGTCCGTGATCTTCCGCGTGAACGCAGGCGTGTTATCGAAGATCCGCATTCACTAATTCACCGGATTGACGTATTTCTTCGCGACGTAGTCATCAATCAGCCGGCGAAAGCCTTCAGCCAGCTCATCGTAATTCCCCTTCATCGTCGTCGCATGCACGCCGTCGATGAAAACCGGGCAGTTCGGCGATTCCCCGGTTCCCGGAAGAGAGATGCCGATGTTTGCCGCCTTCGATTCGCCCGGGCCGTTGACGACGCACCCCATCACCGCGACAGTCATCGTCTCGACGCCCGGATGCGATGTTTTCCAGACCGGCATCATCTCGCGCACGTAGTCCTGCACGCGTTCCGCCAGCTCCTGAAACGTGGACGACGTCGTCCGCCCGCAGCCGGGGCATGCCGTGATCGACGGCGAAAATGAGCGAAGCTCGAGCGCTTGCAAAATTTCGATCGCAGCGTAGACCTCTTCGCGGCGATCGCCGCCGGGCTTCGGCGTGAGCGAGACGCGGATGGTGTCGCCGATGCCTTCATTGAGCAGAATGCCGAGCGACGCAGCCGACCACGCGATGCCTTTCACGCCCATCCCGGCTTCGGTGAGCCCGAGATGCAGCGGCTGCGAGGTGCGCTTCGAAAGATTCCGATAGACGGCGATGAGATTGCGCGGCCGCGAGACTTTGCACGAAATAATGATCTGGTCCTTGCGCAGCCCGCACTCGAGCGCAAGGTCCGTCGATTGCAGCGCCGACAGCACCATGCATTCGTTGATGATGTCTTCAGAGGACAACCCGAGATTGCGATCGGTGTTGTCCTGCATCTTCGCCATGACCAGCTCTTGATTAAGCGAGCCGCCGTTGACGCCGATGCGCACCGGTTTCTGATTCTGGACGGCGACGTCGCAGATCATCGAGAACTGCTCGTCCCTCCGCTTGCCCGTGCCGACGTTGCCCGGGTTGATCCGGTATTTGTCGAGCGCCTTCGCGGCGTCGGGGTGGCGGGTGAGGAGCAGATGCCCGTTGTAGTGGAAGTCGCCGATGAGCGGCGCCGTGACGCCAGCGTCGAGCAGCCGCTGCTTGATTTCGGGCACCGCGGCGGCGGCCTCGGGCACGTTGACCGTGACCCGAACCATCTCCGACCCCGCCTGGGCCAGCTCGATGCACTGCTGAGCGGTCGCCTTCGCGTCCGCGGTGTCCGTCAGGGTCATGGACTGCACCACGATCGGGGCGCCGCCGCCGACCTGCACATCCCCGACCTGAACCCCTGTCGTTTTATGAAGCCGAACAGCCGTGGCCATCGTCAGTCAAATAATAAGGTGTAAGCAGGGATTGACCGAAAATAGAGGGTAGGGGGGCCGCAATGACATTAAGAACTGTGGGAGCGAGAACTGTGGCATCGGTATTGACCGTTGGTTTGTTGACCATTGGGCATTTGGGCGCCGCTCCTGGCCAAACGGCCACCGCGGCTGATCTGGCCCGGGTTGAGGCTTCCGCCAGCGTGGTCACCCGGCGGGTCGCCTCGATGAAGAAGATCGACCCCGCGCTGGCGATCCAGTCGGAGAAGACGCTCGCCGAGATCCAGGAAGATCTCGCGTATCTAAAGGTCAAGCTGCGGCGCGAAGGCAACGTCGCGCAGAAAGACGTCAAGGATCTCGCCGATCGGATCGAGACGCTGCACGTGAAGCTCCAGTCGTCGAGCGTCAAGGCGCAGCCCATTATGGGCGACGAGGTCGTCGAGAAGATCGTCACGCTGCCGGTCGGCACTGAGCTCGAAGTGCGGCTGCAGAACGCGCTCAGCTCCGCGACAGCCAAGATCGAAGAGCGGTTTGAGGCGACGACGATTGTGGATGTCAATCGGGCGAACGAGCTGGTGATTCCGGCCGGTTCGGTGGCGCGCGGATTCGTCAGCTCGGTCACCGTGGCCGGCAGGATGAACCGCAAGGGCAGCATTACGCTCTCGTTCGACCAGATGATCATCAACGGCACGCGTCCGCCGATGCGCGCGTCGCTCGTGAAAGTGATCGAAGGCAGCGGCAGCGAAGACGCCAAGCGTGTCGGCGCCGGCGCGGTCGTTGGCGGAATCATCGGCGGCATGCTCGGCGGCGGCAAGGGCGCACTCGCCGGCGTCATGATCGGCGCGGGCGGCACGGTCGCCGCGACCGAAGGCGTCAACGCGGAGCTTCCGGTCGGCACGATCCTCCGGATTCGCCTCGACCAGCCGCTAGAGGTAACAATTAGGTAGATGAGTCACGCCGAACGCATCGCCGAACTCTCCACTGCTTTCTCAGATTCGATGACGCGCTTTCTTAAACGGATCGAGGGCTCGTCCTCCGAAGCTCTCATGATCAAGCCGAGCGAAGGAGGATGGTCGCCGGCCGAAGTTTCCTGGCACGTCGGCGCGATCAACAACGCGTTTGCGGGGTTGATTGACGGCTCCGTGCCAAGCGCGCGCCCCGCGCCGGACGGCTTCGTCGAGACGCCGTGGACCGACATCGCGATGCGCGTGCCCGCCAAGCTCGAGGCGCCGCCGCGCTTCCATCCGCCGGCCGATCTCACGGTCGAGAACGCGCTGGACATGCTTCGTCACAGCAAAGACAAGATGCTGCAGGCGCTGTCGGGCCTGACTGAAGCGCGGGCGCTCGGGTTCACCGTGAAATCGTCTGTGGGCACGCCCGTGAACCTGTACCAGGTCGGCACCTGGGCCGCCGCCCACGTCGCGCGGCACAACGCGCAGGTGAAGAGGCTCCTGACGTAGGCGTTTTTCGGGCCGGACCGGTAAGGAATTGTGATAAAAGTAAGGAATGCCGACAGCAACCCTTACCAGTAAAGGCCAGATCACCGTGCCTCGGGCCGTCCGGGATCACCTGCGCGTGGATACCGGCGACGCGCTCGACTTCGTCATCGATCCTGCGGGCAACGTCCGGGTGCGGGCTGCGTCCGGTGAGGTCGGCGCGCTCAAAGGCCTGCTGCACCGGCCCGGCCGGGCGGTGGTCAGCCTGGCGGCGATGGATCAGGCGATCCGGAAAGCTGCGCGGCGCCGGTGACCGGGCTCGACACGAACGTCCTGGTTCGCTACCTCACCCAGGACGATCGTGCGCAGGCCAGACGCGCTGAATCAGCGATTATCAAAGCCACGGCTGGCGGCGGCCGCTGCGCGATCTCACCGCTGGTGCTTTGCGAACTTGTCTGGGTGCTCCGCGGCGCTTACAAAACCCCGAAGGACGACGTTCTGGCAGCGCTTGACGGTATTCTCTCCACCGAGGCCTTCGAGATCATCGACCGCCATCTCGTCCAGGGCGCCGTCGAGCTGTACCGACTCGGCCGGGCCGACTTGTCCGACTTCGTCATCGGTCTCTCGCACGTCGCAGCCGGCTGCGCCGAGACCGTCACGTTTGACCGGGCGCTCCGCGGCGTGGCCGGGTTCCGAACGCTCTAGGCCGCTCCGACCGGAGTAAAATTCCCGGCATGTCCGGACACCATCGTCTCGCCTCTGCCGCTGCCATCGCCGTCCTGTCGGCGACCCTTTCCGTTTCGCTCAGCGCCCAGGGCGCCATGAATCCCGACGCCGCGCTCATCAACAAAGCGCGCGCGATTCACGACCGCGTGATCAAGCTCGACACGCACAACGACATCAGCGTCAACAACTTCACGCCGGCGTGCAACTACACGATGCGGCTCACCAACCAGGTCAACCTGCCGAAGATGATCGACGGCGACATGGACGTCGCTTTCCTGATCGTCTATCAAGGCCAGGGCGCGCTGACCGAGGAGGGATTTGCCACCGCGTACGCGCGCGCGAAGGGGCAGTTTGCGGCGATCCATCGGCTGACCGCAGAGATCGCGCCGGACAAGATGGGCCTCGCGCTCACACCGGCCGACGTCGTGCGCCTCCATCGCCAGGGCAAGCGCATCGCGGTGATCGGCGTCGAGAACGCGTACCCGATCGGCACGGACATCAAGCGCGTCGAGGAGTTCTTCAAGCTCGGCGGCCGCTACATGTCGATGGCGCACAACGGCAACTCGCAGATGGCCGACTCGAATAACGGCGAGGTGCTTGGTTATCTCTACAACAACGGACTCTCGCCGCTCGGCCGCGAAGTGATCAAGGAGATGAACCGGCTCGGCATGATGGTCGACCTTTCACATCCATCGAAGGGCGCGAATCTTGAAGCGATGCGCATCTCGACGGCGCCAGTCATCGCGTCGCACTCGTCGGCGCGCGCTGTGGCGAATCACAGCCGCAACATGGACGACGAGCAGCTGATCGCGCTGAAGAAGAATGGCGGCGTCATTCAGACGGTCGCGTTCGCGGCGTACGTGAAAGTCGACCCCGCGGAGCGCACCGCGGCACTGGCCGCACTGAATCTGGAATTTGGTCTGACCGGCCGCGGCGGCGGCGGCGGTGGCAGGGGAGCTGGTGGCGCGACGCCGCCGTGCCCGGTTGAAGATCCAAACGCGCCGCCGGCTGCGCGCGGTGGTGGAGCAGGCCGCGGCAACGCTGCGGTGGAAGCGTTGTCACCCGAGCGCCGTGCCGACTACGACCGCAAGCTCGCGGACATCACCGCCAAGTGGCCGGCCGCCGGCCGCGCGACGGTAAAAGACTTCGCCGATCACATCGACTATCTCGTCAAGAAGATCGGCATCGACCACGTCGGCATCTCGTCGGACTTCGACGGCGGCGGCGGCGTGACCGGCTGGAACAGCGCAGCCGAAGCGTTCAACGTCACGCTCGAGCTCGTGCGGCGCGGCTACTCGGAAAATGAAATCGGCAAGCTGTGGTCCGGCAACCTGCTCCGCGTCTGGAGCGAAGTCGAAGCCGTCGCCAAGAGACTTCAGCGGTAGCGGTTTGCAAAGCGCGTACCCTTGCAAGCCGATGGGTGACGGCTACGCCTTCGGCGCGAATAACTGTTCAAGCGATTTCAAGTCGGGCGGCTTGACGAGGTGGTGGTCGAAACCGGCGGCTGCGGTGCGGCGGCGGTCTTCAAGCTGACCCCAGCCCGTGAGCGCCGCCAGGACCACGCGCTCGCAACCGGGCTGCTGGCGGAGGAGCTGCCCCAGCTCGATGCCGTCCATGCCCGGCATGCCGATGTCGAGCAGCGCCACGTCCGGCATGTGATGCTTGACGATCTCGAGCGCGTCCCGTCCGCTGAACGCCACGCGCACCTCGTGCCCCTGCAGCGTCAGCAACGTTGCAAGACTACGCGCGGCGTCCTGGTTGTCGTCCACGACGAGGACGTGGCGGCCCGGGAGAAGCGGCGCCGGGAGCGAAACCTTCGCAGGCACGGGCGCGCGAAGCGCCGCAGGCTCGGCGATCGGTAGCCGGACGACGAACTCTGAGCCCGTGCCGATGCCGGCGCTGCGGGCCTCGACGGCGCCGCCGTGCATCTCCACGAGATTTTTAACCAGCGTCAGGCCTATGCCCAGGCCGCCCGCGCGGACGCCGTCGTGACTTGCCTGCACGAACAGCTCGAAAATGGGCGCGAGATTGTCGGCCGCGATGCCGATCCCCGTGTCCTCGATGCGCACGACCGCGTCGTTGCCTTCCCGCGCGGCGGTCAGCCGGATCCGGCCCTCGTGCGGCGTGTACTTCGCTGCGTTGGCGAGCAGGTTGCTGATGATCTGCGCCATCCGGACAGGATCCGCATTCACCAGAAGCGATCCGCCGGCCATCTCAATATCGAGCGTGTGCCGCCGCACGTCGATCACCGGCTGGGCGATCTCGACCGCGCGCGCGACGACCGTCTCAATCTCGATCAGCTCGCGCCGCAGCTCGATGCGGCCGCGCATCACGCGCGAGACATCGAGCAAGTCGTCGACAAGCCGGACCATGTGCTCGACCTGCCGGGCCATGACCGCGCGTGCCCGTTCACCGGTTTCGGCGGTCGCCTGGGGCATCGCTAGAATCTGCAGCCCGTTGGCGATCGGTGCCAGCGGGTTGCGCAGTTCGTGCGCGAGCGTCGCCAGGAATTCGTCCTTGCGGCGATCGGCATCGCGCAGCGCCTCGTACAGCCGCGTGTTCTCCACAGCGACCGACGCGCGCTGCGCCAGATCCGTCGCCAGCGCGAGATCGGCCTTCGAGTACTCCCGGCCTGATTCCGCCGTGGCGAACGTGAGCGCGCCAAACGCGGCCCCTGACGCAGTGAGCGGCACGGAGATATAGGACTTCACCCCCAACGCGCGCCAGAGCCGCAGGTGCTCGGCGTCCTTGGCCCCGCTCGCCAACTGCTCGTCGGTGATGCCCACCTGGAACTGCGGCACGCCGGTGCGCACCACCTCGGCGATGCCCGCGCCCGAGGACAGGTCGTCGGGGTACTTCCGCATGAGCTCGTGCGCGAGCTCGACTTTAGCGGGATCCGTATGCGCGGCCGCCAGCCGCCGCAACTGGCCGTGCTCGACGATGTCGACGGCGGCCCAGTCGGCGAAGTACGGCACGGCAAGCGTGGCGATTTTTTCTAACGTGCTCTCTTCATCCGCGATTGAGGCGAGCGCGGCGCTCGCCTCGGCCAGATACGCCGACGTATTCTGCTCGCGCTTCTGCTCATCGATATCCGTGCCGGTGCCGAACCAGCGCACGGCTCTGCCGTCCGTGTCGTATACCGCCACCGTCCGGAGCAGATGCCAGTGAAACGTGTTGGTGCGCTGATCGCACAGCCTGAGCTCCATTTCGAATGGCACGCCGCTCGCCACCGATTCCGCCCACCGGCGCCGCGCCTCGTCCGCATCGTCAGGATGGATCAGCCGACTCCAGGCGTCATTCGAAACGGTGTCGGGCAGGTTGGTGAACTCGCTCCACCGGCGGTTGAGGTAGTCGATGTTCCCGTCCGGGCCGGCCGTCCACACGATGTGCGGCATCGCGTCGGCCAGCTCGCGAAAGCGCTGCTCGCTTTCGTTGCGCAGCCGCTCGTCCCGCTTCTTATCGCTCACGTCGCGCGTAAAACAGCGCGTGTGCACGAAGCGCCCGTCCTGCCATAGCACGCTCGAGTCGATCACCACGTCCTTGATCGAGCCGTCTTTGCAACGCAGGCGCGCCGGATACTCTTCCAGTTTTCCGCCTGCGTTCAGGCGCTCGAGAATCTGCGCAATCACGTCCTGATCTGCGTGGAAATCAGCGATCGGCCGGCCGACGTATTCCTCGCGGGTGTAACCAAGCAGGTCGAGCTCGGCTTTATTCACCCGCAGGATGAGTCCGTCCGGGCCGACCCAGTGCATGCCGATTGTGGCGCTCTCGAAAAAATCCGACAGTTCTTCCGCGCTCTGGCGAACCGCAGACTCGGCGCGCGACCGTTGCAGCACAACCGCCGCCTGGTTGGCGCCGACGCCGAGGAGCAGACGCTCGTGCTCAGTGGGGAAGTCGGGCCGCGAGGAGCCGGCGATCAATAAGCCGTTATCGGTGCTGACGCCGAACCTCGTCGACGCGACCCGGAGCGTCCCCGTGCCGACCGGATTGCTGACGACGGCATGCGCTTTCGATTTGAGAGCGTCGACGAGCGCAGCCCGCACGCGCGCCACTTCCTCGTTGGAGAAGTCCGCTGTGGACTGGCTTCGCAGCACCGAAGCCGAAGGCTCTGCGGTCTCGCCTTCGAACTGAATGAACACCAGATCGAGTGACAGCGTGTTCAGCAACGCAGCCGACAGGCTCTCCGCCACTTTGTCCGGAGAAAGCCCCACCCACACTGCCGGCAGTGTAGACAGCGCGACCACGTCGCGCATCGCGCGGTGGAGCCGCGCGCTCTCGGTCGATCCGCTCTTTGGAGGGTTCATGCCAGCATCAATCGTGCTGGGCAGCCGGCGATGCCATGCTCATCTTGGACTCCCGGTATCTGAAAAAAACCGGTCAGAGCGGGATGGTACTACCCGCCCTACCGGGGCCTGTGCAGAACGGAACAGCGCCTAGCGCTGGCCGGGCTTTTCGCTGCCGAGCCCGTCTTTCGACTTCTCGGTGCCGAGGCCCTCCGAGCCGGACTTGCCGGCGCCGGAATTACCGCCTGGCGCATTGACGACGCGAAGATCGCGCTGTTCATGGATCGCTACAGCACGACCGTGGCAAACGAATCCATCGAGAGGCGCTGATTCCGATCGGCGATGCGGTGCTCTCGCGCGTGCGCGAGTACGCCGCGGAATCTCCGTTCGTCATCAGCCGGGTTGTCGTGGGCACAGTGCAGTACCCGACGGCGGTTTCCGACGCGGTGTCTCTTAAACTCGCGGCCACGCAGGAATTGCAGCGCAAGGACACCGAGGTCGAGCGGAAGGAGCGCACGAAGCGCGAGGTGCAGGCGCAGGGCATCGCGAATGCGATGCAGATCATCCGCGGGCAGTTGGCCCGATGTACATCCAGCATGAGGCGATTGAGGCGCAGAAGCTGATGGTCAACTCGCCCAATCACACGGTGGTCTACATTCCGTCTGGCCCGATGGGCGTGCCGATTACCGGCACGTTCCCGGCGGTCGCGCCGCGAGGGCCCGTGAAGTGAGCGGGGGGGCGGCGCCGCATTCATCTCGGGTGACGCCCATGACTTCGGCACCATGGGCTCGCAGCAGGATCCCCGTAAGCTCACGGGTCTCGGCATTTTTATCGACAATGAGCACGCGTTGGCCGGCGGCAACCCCTTCCGCTGCGGCGGCCTGACCCGGAGGGCGCGGCCTAACGCGGCCGCAGATTCATGACGAAGTTCATCAGCGCGCGCTGCTTGTCGGCAGGCAACGCGCCCTCTGTTTTTTTCAGGATTTCGCCGTTGCGGTTGACGACGACGACGGAAGGCACGCTTTTCAAGTGTTCGGGTGCGGGGCTTGCGCGGACAGCGTGATCGGCCGGGAGGCCGAGCGATTCGGCGAACTTCGCCGGGTCGTCGATGCTCGCCGTGAGCGCAGCGACCGTGCGGATGCCGTTTGTCGCCGCCACGGCAGCGAGCTCCTTGTGGAACGCGCGCGATGCGAGGCAGGCCGGGCAGCTGTCGCGGCCAAAAATGACCAGGGTGTATTCAGATTCTGACCGCCACTCGGCGGGAATCTCGATGTCGCCCCTCGGGCGGAATGCGATCGCGGCCGTGACGCCGACGATCATCAGGATCACGGTGGTGACGATCAACGCGGCGTTGCCCAGACGGCGGTCGGTGGCGGTGTCCACGGGTTGGCGCGGGTCAGCGCTGGAGCGGCGCGGCGGTCTGCAACGAGCTGCACACGCCGTTCGCCGGGAAGGCCCACGCGACGCCGCTCATGGGCCAGTTGACGTCGGGCTCGCAGCCGGACGCGGTCGCGCAGATTTCGGCGCCCGTGAGGCCGGACAGATCGCAGGAGGCGCCGAAGGCGGTCGTGCAGTCGCAGTCCTCGGCGTTCGCGTTTGCGCTCAGCCAGCCGCGGAGCGTGGCGCTCACGCGCTCGCCGAGCGGAAGAGCGCGGAGTGACTCCGCTGACCCGTCGTCGGGGCCGAGGCGCATGAAGAGATCGATCGCGGTGCGGCGTCCGAAGATGCCGGCGGCGATGTCGAAGATGGCGGCGAGCTCCGCGAGCTGATCGGCCGGCGCCCCGTCGTCAAATACCTCGGGGGTCATCGCGGAGATGGCGCGATTGATGACAAGACGCGACGCCGGGTCGAGTTGATGCGAGGCGGCGTAGCCTGCGAGGTAGCGGCGCCATGCGGCTGAGCGGTCGGCGGGCTCGAGGGCGGTCATGATCGCGCGGCGGTAGAAGTAGGGGAATTCCTGGATGCGTTGCGCGACGTCCTGCAGGTCGTCGTTGCTGAGCGATTCGGCCCAATCGAGGGCGGCGTCGCCGGCGCTGGGCGCGTTGATGAGCGCGAGGAGCGCGGCCTCGGCGGGCAGCGCCAGCACGACGGCTGCCGCGCAGGCGACGAGACGGCGGCGCGTGGCGCGAGAGAGGCGGGCCGGCATTTTCATCGCAGGGCCAGGGGACTCATGGGTGATTGAACGACCTGGGCGATGGTAGCAGAAAGGTCCTGGCGGTGGCGTGTGGGTGCGAGTCTGAGCACATTGGAACCCGCCCCCTAAGAAATCCGCCAGGACCGATCTCTTCAAGAGCAATTTCCCTGCCGACCGTCACCGGTCGAATCGATCAGATTTCGGAGCAAAGACCTTGTCCGCTCGGGTAGGCCCTACCGATTCAGGTCTGTGACGAGGTATCTGCTACCCGTCCATCTCCTCGGGCTCGGGATCGAGGTGTCCCCATCGGCGGCGTTTGAGGAAGAGGCCTTTCCGTGAGATTCCGAGCAGCTGCGCCGCTTCGGCGACGCGGCCGCCGCATGCGTGCATCGCGCGGCCGACGAACGCGCGCTCGAGCTCTTCGATCGCTTGCGGCAGCGGCTGGTCGAGGTTCACGGGCAAGCTGTGGGCCGCGTCGGGACCGGACCTCGGCGACACGGTCCAGTTCTCGGTGATCAACGGCGCCAGATCCCGGCTCGAGAGCGTCTGGCCCGGCTCGGCCATGGCGACGATGCGGTGGAGTTCGTTGGCGAGCTGGCGGATATTGCCCGGCCAGTCGTAGAGGAGGAGCGCGGCGATGAGGTCGTCGCTCACGCGCAGCCGCGGCCGTCCGATCTCGCGAGAGAAGCGATTGATGAAGGTTGTCGTGAGCGCGGGGATCTCGTCTTTCCGTTCGCGCAAGGGCGGGAGGATGATTTGAGCCGCACCCAGACGAAAGAACAAGTCTCGCCTGAAGGACCCGGCTTTGGAGAGTTCGTCGAGGTTGGCGTGTGTCGCAGCCACAACTCTCACTTTCACAGTGCTTGGGCGACCGTCTCCGACTGCGTGGATTTCGCCTGACTCGAGGAATCTCAGCAGCTTGGGCTGGACAGACTGGTCCAGGTCGCCGATTTCGTCGAGGAACAAGGTTCCGCCAGTTGCCGCGCGGATGACGCCCAGCGACGTCTCGGTCGCTCCAGTAAATGAACCCTTCCTGTGGCCGAAGAGTTGGCTCTCAACCAAGTCCTTCGGTATCGCCGAACAGTTGAATGGCACAAGCGGCCCGCGTTTCGACGGACTGTTGTTATGAATTAGTTTAGCCAGCACTTCCTTTCCGGTGCCGGTTTCTCCGGTAATTAGAATTGGGAGTGTCGACGATGCTAGACGAAGAGCTACGCGTACGATTTCGACCATGCGAGGTGAGCGGAAGACGGCGTCCTCGTCACTAGTAAAAGGCGCGTCAGACCACAGTGTTCGTTCTTCACCCTGGCCTTCGCTATCCGACCCCTGTCTAACTGCGGCTTGAAGTAGATCAACCAAACTTTTAATAAGAGTTACCTCGTCCAACGAATCCGCAGCGTCGAAAGTCAGTTGGATTCGACGATCCGATCCGCGCAGGTCAACGCAAATAGCTCCGTCGGCCATGGAGTGCGAGGAAATTGTAGTTTCAGGCCGAAAGTCCTCGCCGGAGGAGCTTCGAATCTTTAGGCGACCTTCGAGTTGAGTCCCGTGGACAAGGGCGGCCGCTCGCTGAGCAAGCAGCGCTACAGACGTTCCAGCGCCGAGAATTGTCGCTGCGTCAGCGAGAATCAAAGATCGCTCGCGAGTGCTTAGTGCCGACGCCACCGGCTTTGGCTGTTCTGCTGACGGTTCGGACCTTGAGGCCTTTGACCGGTCGATCTCGATCCGTTCCTCCCAAAGACGATTACCAATCGCTTTGGCAGTTGACAGTGCGCGCTCAAAATGAACTGCCGCTCGTCCGGCTTCTCCGCGAAGAGAAGCACACGAACCCATCGCGCTCTCTAAAGCGATCAACACGTCAACGGCACCTCGCGGGGCCGATCGGACCGCCGAGGCGAGTTTGGACTCCGCCCGATTATGATCGCCAAGATTGCCTAAGGCTCGAGCGGCAGCACAGAGCAAGCCAGTCCGCAATTCCTTGAACTGCCTTCTCTCTGTTTCGGGCTCTGCTTCGGTTGTGATCTCTAGGATCGCTTCCCAGTCTTCGATGTGCGTGAGCACTGAACATCGCGTGACCTGATGCGCCAAGTCGTACCAGGATCTGGCTGGGGTCGTTTGTAGAGCGATTACGGCCGTACACTCGCTAAGGTAGCGATCGCATTCGTCAAGGTCGTCCTCTGCCAAGGCGACTTGAATGAGATTGTCCAGTATTCCCAGTCTCACGTATAGAACTTCGTCGGCGAGCTCCAATCCTTGCTTTAGATATCCGACGCTGGCTTTGCGCTCTCCGCTTAGGAGAGACACGAGGCCTAACATCGCAGCAGATCCAGCGGCGTGAATGCGGCTGCCTGTAATTACAGAGTCCGAGTAGGCAGTTTGAGCAGACGCGAGCGCTCGAGCGATGTTGCCGCCCAATACTTCAAGAGCTGAATCCACTAGGTTAATAGCGCACTTCAGGTCCATCGCGGGCGAGCGGCCAATGAAACCCTTGGCAGTTTCCAAGTGCGTGCGTGAGCTTAGGTAGTTTCCTCGGCATCCCTCGAGTCTCGCTACCGCAAGGTGCAGTCCGCCAAGGGATCGCGCATCGCCATTTGCAGCGGTGACCTGTCGGAGGCGCGCAAGAATTGGCAACGTGGCGGTCGGAGTCAGGAATCCCGACGTTCGATTAAAAAGGGCCGCGGCCGCGCGGAACTGGAGATCCAGATCGAATGACCGCGCGGCTCGCTCAACCTGCTCTAGACGCGAGATCGCCTTGGAAATCTGTCCTTGGTCGAACAGGGCCATTCCCGCAACGAGATCGAGTTCAACCTTAGTGCGAGAGTCGGCGACTTCTGCCGTGGAGTCAACGAACCCAATTGTTCTTGACGAATAGCCCGCCAGATACAATTGGCGAGCTTCCAAAACACTAACGTCGACGTCGCTAGGTTTTTCGGAAGGCGACGGACCCTTTTGCCCTTCCTTGCCACGGTCGCTCAGCATCGAAAAGCACCTTTCAGACGTCCCGGCTGCTCAGTGCTCGGCGTTCTTCGAGGGCCACGATAACAGAGTAGATCGCGAAAACTAATCAGTGAATCTTGGGCGCGCCGTTATTTCTTTGGGCATGTCGGTCAGGGTGACTGACAAAGGGAGCCAAAAAGGAATAAAAGAGGCCAGCAGCAGTCTCCAGCATTCGACGATGGTCTTTGTCGAAAAGGTCGGAACCATAGAGTGCGACTACGCCGAGGACTTCTTGTTTCTCCGCAACCGGAGCGACAAGCGCCCAGCGCAGTGGTGTTGCCAGAGTCTTAGCGATAGGTCCGAGATCCAACGCCGCATCAGAGTTAAAGACGACTTGCTTGTGCGCGAAACACCATCCAGAAATCCGCTCGCCGACCGGAACCCTTTGCGACTCGACCAGCGACGTGCCAACGCCCGTACTCGCGACGCAAATAAGGTCGTTCTCCTTGCTTTCTGGTCGAGGCATGTAGAACGCGATGCAGGTCGCGGGAGTTACTCTTCGCAGATGGCGAAAGACGACGTCGATACTCTCAGCCATCGTAGTAGCTCGCGGAAGGTCGCGGCTCAACTCCTTGAATTCGCGATCTTCCGCAGTCGTAGCGCTGATGACGTCTAATTGGGCAGGACTCAAACGTGCCGCTGGCGCGGAGTGACCTGCGATAGAGATAGCGTGATCGGAGGTGTCCTGGCTTTCAAGCTTATCCAGGATCGCCAAGAACTCGTCTACGATCCACGGGTCGTACATCTTGCCGCGTCGGTCGATCAAAACCTGCTCGGCCTGCTGGCGCGACATCCGCGGTCTATACGGCCGGTCGGAAGTTAGGGCGTCGTAACAATCAACAACGGATAGGATTCGCGCTCCAAGGGGAATAGTTTGGCCCTTGATTCCGTCAGGATAGCCAGTGCCGTCCCAGTTCTCGTGGTGGTGGCGCACGATGGGCTCCACCGGATATGGGAAATCAATCGATTTCAGGATGTCTGCCCCCACCGCCGCGTGGAGTTTCATTCTTTCAAACTCCGACGAAGTGAGCGGACCAGGTTTGTTAAGGATGTACTCGGGAACTGCTAGCTTGCCCGTGTCATGAAGAAGGGCAGCCGCCTCAAGTGCCTTTGTCTGTTTCTCGTCCTTGATCCCCACCGCGTTCGCTAGAGCCATCGTGTAACGCTGTACTCTCCGAATGTGGCCGTGGGTAACCTGATCCTTCGCGTCAATGGCCATTGCGAGCGCTTCAATAGTCGAAAGAAAAACGCGGTTAAGCTCGGTGTTCTTCTGTTGCTCCGCCTCGACCTTTTTGGCCGAGGATCGATAAGCCAAGTACACACCGCCGAGTAGGGGCAAGATCAGTAGGATAAATTTAGGGTCGACGATTCGCTGGCTATAGAAGATGAGCGCGGCGATGGACGCACCACTAGCGTAGTTCCCGAGAAGGTCGATCAGCCCCATCCAGATTCGCCATGGACTCGAATATTGGGTCAGGGACACCGCAATCGCGATCAACCAACTATTCAGCAGGAAGTAAATGAGCGTAAAAACGCCTAGCCCGACGATGAAGTAGGGCGCGTCCTGCGGAATCGGGATCGGATCGACGATGGCAAACAGGGTAGTCGCCGCAACCCAAAAAGAAAGCAGAGGTGCGGCGAGATTAAATGCAACCTGATACCAACTGATGCCACGCCGAAACCGGAGCAGAGCCGTAACGGCAGCTGCGTCCAAGAGAACGAGAAGCGTGCCCAAGCCAGTGCCGTACAGCAATGTGCCGGCGAATACGAATGTTTCAGAAATCGTGATGCTGATCTTGACTGAATCAGACATGCGAACGTGTAGCGCGCCACTTAGCAGGGTGAGTGACGCAAGCCAGAGCCACTGATTATTGAAGGGCTTTTCGGCGAGTTCGCGAATGGCGGACGATATTGCGAGGAGACCGATGACTACGACCGCGAGGACGTAGATTCGAGCCTGGAGGGGAAGG
>JBKJHW010000132.1:0-12181 GCA_046598935.1 Vicinamibacterales bacterium
ACTTTCTCGGGCCTCGTCTTCGAAATCGGCCTCACTCGAATCTATTCAGCGACAATCTGGTATCACTTCACGTTCGTAGCCGTGTCGGTGGCGCTGCTCGGCTGGGGGCTCGGCGGCATGCTCGTGCACCTTACCAAGCGCGCAATGCCGTCGTCGAATGAGCGAGCCGCGATTTTCAGCATGCTCTACGCGGTGGCAATTCCGCTGGTGCTCTGGGTGCTGGTGCAATTCCCATTCGAAGTCACGCGGCTGCCGCTGTACTTCCTGGCGCCGCTCGCGCCGTTTCTGCTCGCCGGCATGTCGTTGTCGATGGTCTTCGGCCTCAATCGCGCCGAATCCGGCTCCCTGTATTTTGCCGACCTCATTGGCGCGTCGCTCGGCGCGCTCGTCGTGACATTCCTGCTGCAGCGCTTCGGCGGGGAAGCGACGCTGCTCTTTGCCGCCGTCGCGCCGATGCTCGCCGCCGCCTATCTGTCGAAGCCGTTGAGAATCGTCGCCACGCTGGGTGCGGTGATGCTTTCGATTGCCGCGATCTCGAATCCTTCCACCGATCTGTTCAAAGTCATGCCGGGCACGATCAAGGCGATGCGCAAAGACCTCGACGCCTACCCGGGCTCGAAGGTGACCCAGGAAGGCTGGAACGCCTACTCGCGCATTTCGGCGGTCGAAGGGATCCCGCCGCCATACCTCGCGCGTCTCTACATCGACTCCGACGCCTGGACCAGCATCTACCCGTGGGACGGACAGATCGAACACGCCACGGACCTGCGCGACTCGTATCGCGCGCTGCCGTTCAAGCTCACGCCGAACGCCGAAACGATGGTCATCGGGCCGGGCGGCGGCTCGGACGTGCTGGCCGCGCTCGCGTCGGGCAGCAAGAAAGTCACAGCGGTCGAGCTCAATCCACTGATGATCAAGTTCGTCCAGCACTATGGCGCCAAGGCCGGCAACATCTACTCGCGGCCCGACGTCGAAGTCGTGTACAGCGAAGGCCGCAATTTCATCAGCCGCACCGACCGCAAGTTCGACGTGATCTTCCTCGGGTTCGTCGATTCGTGGGCCTCGGTCGCCTCCGGCGGTCTCTCGCTCTCGGAAAACTATCTCTACACGTCGCAAGCCATGAAGGCGTTCCACGACCACCTCACCGACGACGGCGTGCTCGTCATCCTGCGGTGGGACCTTGACGTGCCGCGGCTCGTGTCGAACGCCGTGTCCGTGCTCGGCGCGAAGGACGCGTCGGATCGCGTGGCCGTGTTGATGGAAAAGCGCGGCAGCCCGCGTTCGGCCGTCGATCCGTCGCAGATGCTCTTCATGCTGCGCAAACGCGCATTCAACGCCGCGGAGCTCGGCGCGATCAAGAACGACTGGACGCTCGCGCGGCCGGTGATCCTGCCGGGCGAAGCGCCCGAACCGTACGCCGATCTGCTGAGCGGCCGGAAGACGCTGGCGCAATACGAGGCGGAGTCACCGGCGCTTGTCGGCCCGGTGTTCGACGACAGCCCGTTCTATTTCGCCACAGAGCGCCCGTGGGGCATGCCGCCCGGCATCGCCGCAGGGCTGTTCGGCTGGCTGCTCGTGCCGGCGTTCGCGCTTTTCGTGATCTTTGCGCTGCACGGCCGCAGTTCCGCGAAAAAAGGCGCGCCGTACTTGAAGTCGGTCGTGTATTTCTCCGCGCTCGGATTCGGTTTCATCACGCTCGAGCTGGCGTTGCTGCAGCAGCTCACGCTGCTCGTCGGCCATCCGATCTTCACGCTGTCGGTGCTGCTCTTCACGATCCTCGCGTTCGGCGGCATCGGCAGCGCGATGAGCGGCCGCATTTCCGCGCGCACGGCGTGCATCGGCGTCGCCGTCCTGGGCATGATCGAAGCGATTGTGCTGCCGAAAGTCATCCCGTCGTTCCTGGCATTCGAGCTGCCGGTCCGCGTGCTGATCGCCGCCGCGCTGATCGCTCCGCTCGGCGTGCTGATGGGCGTCCCTTTCCCGAGCGGCCTGCTTCGCACCGGTCAGGGCGTGTTGCCCTCGTCCCCGTTTTACTGGGGCCTGAACGGCATCCTCTCCGTGATCGGTTCAGTGACGACGGTGTTCGTGGCGTTGCTATTCGGATTCCAGGTTGCGATGCTCCTGGGAGCGTCGATTTACCTGATCGCCGCTGCCGCGTCGTTCAAGGTCAAGGCGTAGAGCAATTCACCTTGGAGCCCGTGCAGACGTTGGAGCAGAGCCCCCATCGCCCTCCACGTACGGTCCTTTTCCAAGGCCGTTTGAACTACTCGTACCTCAGCGCGACCGGAAGGCTGGCCGGAGGCGCCTTTGAGAGTGGACGCGAGATCGGGCCGCGTCGTCTGAAGCGCGGGGAAGAGACCGAAAAGGATGCCCGTGAGAAGCGAGAGCGCGGCCGCGAAGAGCGCGATTGACGGCACGACCGCCGTCACGCCAAAGAGCATCGCCAGCGGCTTCTTCGCCTCGTCGTGCATCGAGCTCTGGCAGTAGTCGTGGCTCAGCACGGCGATGTGGCCTTCGCCGATCGCTTTGTCGTCGTTCGTGTCGATCAGCCGGCCGAGCGCCGGCTGCAATCCGAGCGTCGGGAAATAGCTGCCCGACACGAGCATGCCTTCACTGCTCGATGTCTGGCCCTTGTACGCGAGGTTGGTGCCGAAGGCGCGGTGCGCGACCACGCCGGTGAACACGCCGTTGTTGTCCTTTTCGATGTCGCGGAACATCGCGTAGCTGAAGACCGCGTCGCAATCGCCGGCCTGGTTGCACGACTGGGACCCCGGTGTTGGGTCCGGCACCGCGAGATCCACGAGCTCCATGGGTTTCACCACCGGCACCGGCCGCAGCAGCATTCGGAATGCGAATTTGAGGGTGCGCATGGCGGCTGGGATCGAGTGTGACGGAAGAATGGAGACCGGCAACCTGATGAGGGAGAATGTTCAGATATGAAACGCCTTGTATTGATCGCGTTCGTTTGCGGACAGGTCTGCCTCTCCGCCCAAACCACCCAGGCGCCGCGCAAGAGCCAGATGTTCAACAGCGCTGCGCTGCTGTCTGATCTCAAGACACTTTCCTCCGATGAGATGAACGGCCGCGCCGTTGAATCGCCGGACAGCGAAAAGGCGCGCGCGTTTCTGACGGGCCGTTTGAAGGCCGCCGGTCTCAAGCCGTTCGGCGCGTCGTTCGAGCAGCCGTTCACGTTCCAGACGGGCGGCCGCGCGGGCGCGCCGCTGGTCGACCGTAAAGGTGTGAATCTGGTCGGCGAGGTGAGAGGCCGGCGTCAGCCGGCCCGCTACATCGTCGTCACTGCGCACTACGATCATCTGGCGCCGCGCAACGGCGCCGTGATGAACGGCGCCGATGACAATGCGTCGGGTACCGCGGCGTTGATTGCGATCACGGAGTACTTCACGAAGAACCGCCCGGAGAACTCCCTGATCGTCGTCGCCGTCGACGCTGAAGAGGTAGGCCTCCGGGGCGCGGAAGCGTTCGTCAAGTCGCCGCCGGTGCCTCCGGCGTCGTTGATCGTCAACATCAACATGGACATGATCGGCCGGGATCCGGACGACAAGCTGTTCGCGGTCGGCACGTTTTTGAGTCCGTACTTGAAGCCGCTCGTCGAGGAGGTTGCCAAAAAGGCGCCGGTGAAGCTGCTCATCGGCCACGACGATCCGGCCAAGGCCAAGCTGGCTCCTGGAGCGGCTCCCGGAACGAAAGTGGAAGACGACTGGACACGCGACTCGGATCATTATCAGTTCTGGAGCGTGCTGAAGATGCCGTTCATCTACCTCGGCGTCGAGGACGAAGCGCAGCATCACAAGGCGACCGACGACTACGAAACCATCACGCACGATTTCTACATCCGCGCGGTCGAGACCGCGATTGCGCTGATCCGCAATTTCGACAAAAACCTCGACCGCATTGAGAAAGGCCGGCCGCAATGAAAGCGTTCACCGCGTCTCTGGTCCTGGTCACCGCGCTGATCCCGGCGGCTGCCGCGGCGCAGCGCATCACGATCTCTCCGGTCATCACCGCGATTGCCACTGAGGAAGCGCGCGCCGAAGCGGCAGCGTCGCTGATGCAGTCGCAGGCGCCGCCTCCGCCGTTTGTCTACAGCGATGGTTACCGGACGCGAGTGAGGATTCACAAGATTGCCAGCACTGCGTTCCTGCCGCTCGTGGCGACACAGGGGATTCTCGGCAAGATGATTTACGACAACCCGACGCCGACGAAGCGTTCATGGCATCGCGGCGTCGCGTGGGGCATCGGCGGCCTCTTCGCGGTCAACACCGTCACCGGCACCTGGAATCTCGTCGAGGCGCGCAAGGATCCGCACGGCAAGAAGCGACGGATCACGCACGCGCTCCTGATGCTCGCGTCGGATGCGGGCTTCCTTGCAACGGCGATGACAAACCCGACACACAACGGGCTCAACGATCCCGCGCGTCAGCGTTCGCTCCACCGGGGACTCGCGATCGCGTCGATTTCGACCGCGACTGTGGGCTACCTGGTGATGCTGCTGAAGTAGATCGCGCCGGTGTCGTCACGCCGTGAGTTTCTGAAGTCGTCTGCCGCATGCGCCGGCGCCGCCGTCGCGCTGTGCGGCCTCTTGCCCGAGAGCTTGCGGGCGCTGCCGATGGCGATGGTGGAAGGCACGGACGCTGGAGCGGACCAGGCGTACCCGATCCCGGCCACCGACTCGGTGAGCGTCGACGGCAAGCATGGGCTCTTGCTGGCGCGCACCGCCGGCAAGGTCTTCGCGTTCTCGATGACGTGTCCGCACGAGCGCGCCGCGGTCCGGTGGGTCGCCAAGGACAACCGGTTTGCGTGCACGAAACACGATTCGAAATACCGGCCCGATGGCGTCTACATCTCGGGCCGGTCGAAGCGCAGCCTCGACCGGTTCCCCATTCGCCGCGACGGTAGCCAGGTGCTCGTCAACCTCGATCTCGTCTTCCGATTCGACAAGAATCCTGATGAGTGGGAAAAGGCTGTGATCGCCCTCTAGGCGGTATGCTTTCGGCGCAGTGACAACCACTCGCGTCATCGGCTTCTGGACCGCCGTCGCCCTCGTCATCGGCAACATCATCGGCTCGGGCGTGTTCCTGCTGCCCGCGTCGCTCGCGCCGTACGGCGGCCTCGCATTTGGCGGCTGGCTGATTTCCGGCGCCGGGGCCATCATGCTGGCCGTTGTATTTGCGCGGCTGTCGCGCCTGAATCCGGCCGCCGGCGGCGTTTACGCCTACTCCCGGGACGGCTTCGGCGACCTCGCGGGCTTCCTCGTCGCCTGGGGCTATTGGACGTCGCTGTGGTCCGGATGCGCCGCGCTTTCCGTGGCGTTTGTGGGATACGTCGGCGCCTTCGCACCGGCCGTGGCCGGCTCGCCCGCTGCGGCCGCCTCGCTGGCGATTTCAGTGCTGTGGCTGGTGGTGGCGATCAACGTCGCCGGCCTGCGCGAAGCGGGGTTCGTCCAGATCGCGACGACGGTCATCAAGCTCGTCCCGATCATCGTGATCGGCGGCGCGGGGCTGATCTATTTCACCCCGGCGAATTTCGCGGTGCCGCCCGGCGCCACGCCCGCCGGATTCATGGGAACGACCGGGACGCTCTTCGCGATCGCGAGCCTCACGCTCTGGGCACTGCTCGGGATGGAGTCAGCGACAATTCCGGCCGCGTCGGTTGTGAATCCCGACCGCACGATCCCGCGGGCGACGCTCGTCGGCACGGTGGTTGCGGTGATCGTGTCGGTGGCCGGCACCGCCGGCGTCATGAGCCTGGTGAGTCACGAGACGCTCAGCAACACGACGGCGCCGTTTGCGGACGCCGCCCGGCAGCTCTTTGGAGACCGGGTCGCCGGTTTGGTCGCGATCGGCGCGGCGATCTCGGTGCTCGGCGCGCTCAATGGATGGACGATGCTGACCGGGCAGTTGCCGATCGCGGTCGCCAACGACGGATTGTTTCCGAAGTGGATCGGCAGACTCTCAGCCCGCGGCACGCCGGCCAACGCGACAGTCGCGGGGGGCGTCCTCGCGACGCTGTTGATCCTTGCGAACTACTCCCGAAGCCTTGTCTCGCTGTTTACGTTCGTGATTCAGCTCGCGACGCTCAGCACGCTTGTCCCGTACGTCTTCTGCTCGCTGGCTGCGTTCATGAAGCCAGTCGGGAAACTGGTGCCGGTGCTGGCGTTTCTGTTCTCGATGGCGGCCATTTATGGGGCGGGCCCCGAGGTCGTATTCTGGGGCTTCATTCTCCTGCTCAGCGGGCTGCCGATCTTCGCAATCATGGTGAAGAAGCGTTCCGCCGCTCTATGAACGAATTCGACGCCATCGATTGTCTCGTCGTGAAGCACGCGCGCGACGCGTTCGAATCACAGGCGAAGTGTGACGCCGACTGGCGCGCGCTCAATTTCACCGCGCCGCCGCGTTTCGGCCAGGCGATTGCGGAGTACGACGCGTTTCTCGCAGCGGTCACACGCGGTCATCCGCGTGTTGAGCTGCTCGCGAGCGATGAGCGCGCCGGCCTCGATTCGGTCTACGTCCGCGACGCGTCGATCGCCACGCCGCGCGGGATGATTCTCTGCCGCATGGGCAAGGCGGCGCGTCAGGGCGAGCCGGCCGTTCAGGGCGGGCAGTTTCGCGCGCGCGAGATTCCTGTGATGGGCGTGATCCAGCCGCCCGGACACATCGAAGGTGGCGATGTCGTCTGGTTCGACGACCGCACCGTCGCCGTCGGCCGCGGCTACCGGACGAACGATGAAGGCATCCGCCAGTTCGCGGCGCTCCTCGGGCATACGGTCGATGTCATGACGGTGCCGCTCCCGCATCACCGCGGACCGTCGGACGTCTTCCATCTGATGTCGATCATCAGTCCCGTCGATCGCGACCTGGCCGTCGTCTATTCGCCGCTGATGCCCGTGCCGTTTCGCGAGTGGCTGGTCGGCCGCGGCATCGCGCTTGTCGAGGTTCCCGACGCTGAATTCGACTCGATGGGCGCCAACGTGCTTGCCGTGGCGCCGCGGCAGTGCGTAATGGTCGCCGGCAACCCGGTGACGAAGGCCCGCCTCGAACAGTCCGGCGCGACGGTTCACGAGTACGCCGGCGCGGAGATCAGCATCAAGGGCGGCGGCGGTCCGACGTGCCTGACGCGTCCGGTTTCACGGCGGATCGATCGTGGACGCTGACGCGGGAGTCCGGCGACCGGTTCCGGTGCCCTAGCGAATTACGCTTCGCGCGTTGGCGCAAAGCCTCGGCGTGCAGTGCATCGTCGCGGCGCTCGCGTGTTTTGTTCCGACGAGGCGCGCGTCGTTGATCGATCCGGTGACCGCGCTCAGCGGCGGAAGAGTCAAAAACAGATAAGCTGGGCCTCCCATGCAGAAGCCCGCAGCGCTCCTGGCCTTGCCGCTGACGTTGTTCGTTATGTCAGTTTCCGGCCAGACGCCGGCGCCGCCATCCCGCCTCTGGGTCGACGCGACCGCCGCGACCATCGGCGCGACGAAAGACTGGACAAACAAAGTCGAGATCGGCGACGTCAACAACGACGGCCGGCCCGACATCCTGTTCGCCAATGGGGGCGACTACTCGACGCCCGGCACGCCGGAGATGAGCCGCGTGTTCGTGAATCGCGGGCCCGGGCAGCCGTTTGTCGAGCGCACCGCCGAGATCTTCGGGACCGCCGCGGGGATCTCGCGCGTGATCAAAGTGCGCGATCTCAACAACGACGGCCTCTCCGACATCGTCGTCGGCATGACGTACCAGACGCAGACGCGCCTCTATCTTGGTACTGGCGGCGGCGCGTTCAAGGAAGTGACTTCGACCAATCTGCCGCAGATGCCGCTGAGCATCGGCGATCTCGAAGCCGGCGACGCGGACGGCGATGGCGATCTCGACCTGGTGCTTGCTGATTGGGGAGCGGGCAACAACATGTCCAACGCCGGCGGACGCACACGGCTCTGGCTCAACGACGGCGCCGGGAAGTTCGCTGACGCGACGGCTGAGAAGATGCCGGACGTCCTCGTTCAATTTTCCTGGGACCTCGAGTTCGTCGATACCGACAACGACTACGATCTGGACGTCGCGATTTCGTGCAAGCGGTGCGGCGGCAGTCTGCTGTTCAGAAATGACGGCACCGGAAAGTATGCGGGCGGCGCGATGCCGGCCTACACGAACAACTACGAATTCGAGCCCATGGATCTCGACGGCGACGGCTTCCTCGACCTGGTCACGATCAACGACGGCGAGATTCTGAAAGAACAGGGCGCGAATCGCCGCGAGCACGTGTTCCGCAACGACGGGCGCGGCCGCTATCGCGATGCGACGACCGCGTGGTGGCCGGCCGAGGCCAACGTTGGCGAGGACGACAACATCGTCGCGTTTCTCGACTACGACTCAGACGGCGACGCGGACTTTCTCATCGGGTCGCTCAGCGGTCCTGACCGGTTGCTGATCAACGACGGCAAGGGGCATCTCACCTTGGCGCTCGACGTGTTCGAGGGAAAACACACACCGGGCACGTTGGGGCTTGCACTGGCTGATTTCGACGGGGACGGGCGGATGGATGTGGCGATGGCTCAGGGCGAAGATCCCATGGCGACCGATGAGCGCGTATTCATGGGCACGGGCTTGAAGCCCGACACCGCGCCGCCGTCGATCACGATGGTCGGGTCAGCAACGACGGCAGGCACGCCAGTCGTCCGCGCGCGCGTCCACGACCGCAAGAGCCCGTCGCTGTCGACCGAATGGAAAAAGGTCGCGGTCGAGTGGAGCGACGCCGCCGGGGCGCACTCGGTGCCGATGAAATGGTACGGCGAATTCCTCTGGCGGGCCGAGATGCCCGCGACCTTCGTCTTGAGCTCGAACTACCGCGTGTGCGCCACTGACGCCGCGGGCAACAGTGCCTGCGCGAGCCCTGCGCCGGCAAAGTAGGCCGAGACCCTGGTTTCGGCTCACGCGATGATGTCGTGACACACGTTGCCTGACACGTCTGTCAGGCGGAAGTCGCGCCCGCTGTAGCGGTACGTCAGTTTTGTGTGGTCGATGCCCATCAGATGCAGGATCGTCGCGTGCAGGTCGTGCACGTGCATCGGCTTTTCGATCGCCTTGAAGCCGAAGTCGTCGGTGGCGCCGTACGTCATGCCGCCCTTGATGCCGCCGCCGGCGAGCCACATCGAGAAACCGAAGGGATTGTGATCGCGCCCGTTCTGCGCGAGACCGGCGCCGCCGCCGACTTCCACGACTGGCGTGCGGCCGAACTCCGAGCCACACACGACGAGCGTGTCTTCCAAGAGGCCGCGTGACTTCAGGTCCTTGATCACCGCCGCATACGGCTGGTCGGAATCTTTCGCATTGCGCCGGTGGAACTGAATGTCGTTGTGGTGATCCCACGGATCGCCCGCCGCGTAGTACACCTGCACCATGCGCACGCCCCGCTCGACGAGACGGACCGCCATCAGGCAGCCGCGCGCCGTGCTACCGGTCCCGTAGAGCTTGAGCGTCGCTTCGCTCTCCTTGCGGATGTCGAAGACTTCCGGGGCCTCCGTCTGCATCCGGTACGCGACTTCCATCGACTTGATCGCGGCGTCGAGCTGCGGATCCGCGGTCTTGGCGCCGCCGTTGCGTAGCGTCTCGAGCTTCGCGATGAGGTCGATCTCGCGGCGCTGTTCCGGCAGCGCGAATTCCTTGTTGTTGATGAATGAGACGAGCTTCTTCGGATCGAAATCCTTGCCGATGATCTGATCGGCGCGCTCGACTTTGTCGACGATGAACGTGCCCTGGTGAACGGCCGGCAGAAACGCGTTATTCCACAGCGGCGGCCCGACCGTCGTCGGCACCGAAGGGCAGAGGACGACGTAGCCAGGGAGGTTCTTGTTGTCGGAACCGAGACCGTAGGTGAGCCATGAGCCGATCGACGGCCGGCCCACCTGCGTGTGGCCGGTGTTCATCATGAGCATCGACGGCTCGTGATTCGGGATGTCGGTGTACATCGACCGGATCACGCAAATGTCGTCCGCGCATTCGCCGACCATCGGGAAGAGCTCGCTCACTTCGAGCCCGCTCTTGCCGTATTTCTTGAACGTGAACGGCGACTTGAGCAGCGTGCCTGTCTTTCGCTCCGTCGCCACTTCGCCCGTCGGCATCGGCTGGCCGTGATATTTGTCCAGCATCGGCTTCGGGTCGAAGCTGTCGACCTGCGACAGCCCGCCGTTCATGTAAAGGAAGATGACGCGCTTGGCGCGCGCGGGGTGATGCAGAGCAGGGGACTGTCCCCGCACTCCAGGGACAGTCCCCTTATCGCCGGGGACAGTCCCCCTCTCACCCAAGCCTGCAGCTTCAAGAGACTTGCTCACCAGACTCGCGAAGGCGAGCATGCCGAAGCCGCCGCCCATCTTGCAGAGGGCGTCGCGGCGGGTGACTGGCTGTGTGCGTTTGTGCGACATGTGATCGGCTACCGGACGAAAAGGAATTCGTTAGAGGAGAGGAGCGCCTTCACGTAACGGCCGAAGACAGTGACAGGTAGCATCTCAGCTGAATCCGCCGCTGGCGCGCCTCCGGGTGTCACGCCGGACATCATTCCTCCGGCGGGTGCTACTGGTGCGGCCGGTGCTGCTGGTGCCGGGGTGCCGGGTGCGGCGGGTGCGGTGCCGCCTGGCGCTGCCGCCTTGGCTTTGTCTTCCGCTTCCTTCTTCGCTTTTGCCTCAGCCGCTTTCTTCTCTTCGTACTGCTTCATCGGCTCGGCCGAAAGGAAATCCTTCGCCGCCTGCACCTCAGCCGGCGTCGCCGCGCGGCCGAAGATCAGCCGGTACGTTTTCTGGATGCGCGCGGTGTCGGTGGCTTCACCGACGACTTTCACAGCCAGCCGCTCGGCGTGCTGCTGCATGAAATCCGAGTTCATGAAGAACAACCGCTGCAGCGGCACGCTCGTCGAGAACCGCTTCTCAGCCGACTGGCTCGGGCTCGGGAAGTCGAAGAGCTGGAGGAACTCGTCGAGCCGGTAACGGCTCACTTTTCCGTAGACGGTTCGACGCTTGGCCAGCGGCGTCAACGTAATCGCCGGCCCGCCCATCTTGGTGTCGAGCGCGCCCGAAACGAAGAGCACCGAGTCGCGAATCTGCTCGGCCGTCAGCCGATGCGTGTTCGCGCGCCAGTAGAGCCGGTTGCCGCCGTCCTTCTCAGCGTTGGCCGCCGACTCGGTGACGCCGAGTTGATACACCTGGCTGAGCATGATCTCCCGGTGCAGCGCCTTGATCGACATCTTGTGATCGAGGAGGTAGCGCGCGAGATAGTCGAGCAATTCCGGATGCGAAGGCCGGTCGCCGTTCTTGCCGAAGTTGCTCGGCGTGTCGACGATGCCGGTGCCCATGTGGCCTTTCCAGATGCGATTGACGATCACGCGAATCGCGAGCGGGTTGGCGATGATGGCCTCCGCAAGATCGGCGCGGCCGCTCCCTTTCGAAAATACGAGCGGCGCAGGCGTGAGGATGGTGGGGAAGCCGCGCGGCGCTTCGTCCCCCAGTCGATAGGCGCTTCCGCGCAGACTGACCTTGAGATTCGTCGGCGTCTCGACATCCTTGACGCCGTGCACGTACGGATACTTCGGCGGCAGCGCCTTCGTCATCGCTTCGATGTCGGCTTCGAGCGCGGCGATCATTTCTCGCCGGTCGGGACCGAGCTGGCGGCGCAGCCCCCAGCCGCTGAAGCGCAGCAGCGCCGGCATCGTGAGCGCCGGATCCTGGCCGGCAACCGTCTCGGCTTCGAGATCGCTGGCGAAGACGTCCGTGTAGAGCTTGGTCTTCTCGACCGGCATGCTTTTCAGCTCGAGAGCGCAGCCCGGGCAGAAGTCGTCGTTCGTGATGAACTCGTTCGGCAGATTGGCCGGCTCCTTCCGCTTCGTCGTCGGCAACGCTTTCGCGCGGATGATGTCGTTCTCTTCATCGACGGCGCGTTTCGCCAGCAGGACATCGGCGAGTTCATCCTGAAACTGGTCCGCCAGCCGCTTTGCCTGCGCGGCGGTGCCGCCGGCCTTGACCATTTCCTGCCACGCCGTGAGATTCGGGTAGAACTTCGGCGGTTTCGCGAGAAAACGCAGCCATCTATCGAAGAGTTCATAGTCGAGCTTGTCGGCTTCGACGACGCTGTGCTTGGGCCGCTTGGGCTCGCCGGTGACCTTCCACGCCGACTGCATGTATTTCGCGGAT
>JBKJHW010000003.1:0-9011 GCA_046598935.1 Vicinamibacterales bacterium
GTGACGGGCCCGGGAACAACAGTGATTGTGGACATCACATCCTGAAAATGCCGAATTTCGCGTCGGGAATCGGCGCGTTGTACGAGGCGGACACGCCGAGCGCAAGCGCGTCGCGTGTTTTAGCCGGGTCGAGTACGCCGTCATCCCACAGCCGCGCCGTCGCGTAGTAGGGCGAGCCTTCGAGTTCGTATTTGTCGAGGATGGGCTGACGGAGCGCGGCGTCATCGTCCGCGCTGAACGGCTTGCCTTCTCGCTCGAGCTGGTCTTTCTTCACCGTGGCGAGCACCGCGGCCGCTTGCGGCCCGCCCATCACCGAGATGCGCGAGTTGGGCCACATCCACAGCAATCGCGGATCGTACGCGCGTCCGCACATGCCGTAATTCCCAGCCCCGAACGAACCGCCGATCATCACGGTGAACTTCGGCACGACAGACGTCGCCACGGCGTGCACCATCTTCGCGCCGTCTTTCGCGATGCCTCCGCGCTCGTACTGCTTGCCCACCATGAACCCCGTGATGTTCTGGAGGAACACGAGCGGCACGCCGCGCTGGTTGCACAGCTGGATGAAGTGCGTGGCCTTGAGCGCCGATTCGGAGAAGAGCACGCCGTTGTTGGCGATGATCCCGACCAGCATCCCGTGAAGATGCGCGAAGCCGGTGACGAGCGTCGTCGCGTAGCGCTGCTTGAATTCATCGAAGCGCGAGCCGTCCACGATGCGCGCGATGACTTCGCGCACGTCGTAGGGATAGCGCGCGTCGATATTGACGACGCCGTAGATCTCCTCGGGATCGTACTTCGGCGCCTCCGAGCTGATCATGTCGGGCGGCAGGACCTTGGTGAGTCGAAGCGTCGAGACAACGATCCGCGCCAGCTCCAACGCATGCTCGTCGTCTTCGGCCAGATAGTCGGCGACGCCGGAAAGCCGCGTGTGAACATCCGCGCCGCCCAGGTCCTCAGCGGTGACTTCTTCGCCGGTCGCCGCTTTCACAAGCGGCGGGCCGCCGAGAAAAATCGTTCCTGTGCCTTTGACGATGATCGTTTCGTCGGACATCGCGGGCACGTAAGCGCCGCCCGCCGTGCAGGAGCCCATGACGACGGCGATTTGCGGGATTTTCGCCGCCGACATGCACGCCTGGTTGAAGAAGATGCGGCCGAAGTGGTCGCGGTCCGGAAAGACCTCCGCCTGAAGCGGCAGAAACGCGCCGCCGGAATCCACGAGGTAGACGCACGGCAAGTTGTTCTGCAGCGCGATGTCCTGCGCGCGCACGTGTTTCTTCACGGTGAGAGGGAAGTAGGTGCCGCCTTTGACCGTCGCATCGTTGGCGACGATCATCACTTCGCGACCCGACACGCGGGCGATGCCGGTGACAATGCCGGCCGACGGCGCGTCATCATCGTATAAACCCAATGCCGCGAGCGCGGACAGCTCGAGAAACGGGGTGCCTGGATCGATCAGCCGGTGAATCCGCTCTCGCACGGGCAGTTTTCCCTGTTGCCGGTGCCGTTCGACGTACTTCGGCCCGCCGCCTTGCTTGACGAGCTCGGTCCGTTCGCCCAACTCAGCGACCAGCGCGCGCATCGTCTGGTCGTTCTTCTTGAAGTCTGGCGACGAGGTCTTGATTTGACTCGAAATGATGTTCACAGGGTCACCAACCGCAGCAGTCGCTCTTGAAACCGCACTGGGGGCATCGCCACACGGCGTGCATCCGGTACACCTCTGCGCCGCACCGGTCGCACAGGGTCTTCGCGTCTTTCTTCTCCTCAGGCTGGGCGGTCCGGATGGGCACGGCCGGCTTCGCCTTCATTGGATCGAACTCATCCTTATCCCGGTCCGACATCACGTCAATTATAAGATCACGACGTGGCTGTCTCATCTCGACCAGATCCCGTCAGGGGCGCAGTGCTCAAACTCGGCCGGACGCTTCGTAATTACGGGATCGCGTCCTACAAAGGGTTGATCGAGTTCTACAACAGCGACAATCTGACGTTCGCCTCATCGATCGCGTACTACGCGCTGCTGTCGATGTTTCCGTTCCTGCTGCTCGTGCTCTCTCTTCTGAGCTGGGTGACGGTGGGCGACCGCGGCACGCCGCTCCTGCAACTGGTCTCACGCGCGGTTCCGGGGGATCTCGATTTTCTGTTCGATCAGATCCAGGCGCTGAGCCAGGTCCAGGTGAAAGTCGGCGTGGCCGGCTCGCTCTTCGCGCTCTGGGGGGCGTTCGGGATCTTCGGCGCGATCACGTCGGCCATCAATCACGCCTGGGGCGTCGAGAAGCGGCCGAGTTTCTGGAAGCATAAGCTGGTCGCGTTCACGATCCTGGCGGCCGCGGGTCTGCTGCTGGCGGCGACGCTCGTGCTCATCTCGACGATTCAGCTCGCTCAGGCGAACTGGTTCACGAGTTTGATCCGCACGGTGCCTGCGCTGCAGTCGCTCCGCGGTTTCGTGCTCGGGAATCTTCCGACGCCGATGTTCATTCTCATCGTGTCGCTCCTGTATTACTTCGTACCGAACGCTCAGATGCGTTTCCGCGATGTCTGGCCGGGCGCACTCATCGCGGGGCTGCTGTGGCGTTTCGCATTCGCGCTGTTCTCCTGGTATGTGAAGGACATGACGCGGTTCACCGTCCTCGGCCAGGTCGCCGCGGTCGCGGTGTTTCTCGTGTGGGTCTATTTCTCGGCCGCGATTTTTCTCTACGGCGTGGAAGTGAGCGCCGCGTATCACCGGCTGAGGCAGGCGCGCGCGATTCCGCCGCCGCCGCGGGAATAGCTCAAACGGTAGAATGGCCGTAATGGCCAACAGACTGGCGGGTGAGCGCAGCCCGTACCTGCTACAACACGCCAATAACCCGGTCGATTGGTATCCGTGGGGCGCTGACGCGTTCTCGCGCGCCGCGCGCGAAGACAAGCCCATCTTTCTTTCGATCGGTTACTCGACCTGTCACTGGTGCCATGTGATGGAGCACGAGTCGTTCGAGGACGCCGCGGTGGCCGCCGCGCTCAACAACGACTTCGTGTCGATCAAGGTAGACCGCGAGGAGCGGCCCGACATCGACCGCGTCTATATGACCTTCGTCCAGGCGACGACCGGCGCCGGCGGCTGGCCGCTCAGCGCATGGCTGACGCCGGACTTGAAGCCGTTTTTCGGCGGCACGTATTTCCCGCCCACGTCGAAGTGGGGGAGGCCCGGCTTCCTCGAGATTCTCGCGAAGCTCGTCTCAGCGTGGACGAACGATCGCCAGAGCCTGCTGACGTCGGCAGACGAGGTCGTCGCGCACCTGCGGCAGGCCGCGGGCAACGATCAGCGCGCGCCCGATCGCGCGCCGGTGGCCGGCAACGGCGCCGTGGATCTGGGTGTGAAGGCCTTCGTGTCGACGTTCGACCGGCGCAACGGCGGCTTCGGCGGCGCGCCGAAATTCCCGCGACCCTCGGAGCTGACATTTCTTCTCGATGCGTTCGCGCTCAATGGGGATCTGGAAGCCCGGCACGCCGCGGTCGAGACCTTGCGCGCGATGGCCATCGGCGGGATGCGCGATCACGTCGGCGGCGGATTCCACCGCTACTCGGTCGACGCCGAATGGCGCGTGCCGCACTTCGAGAAGATGCTCTACGATCAAGCGCAGCTCGTCATGGCGTATCTGGCGGCGGCGCAAACGACAGGCGACCCATTCAACAGTCTGATCGCCGAAGACACGCTCGATTACGTCCTGTCGGATCTCACGGCCGCCGAGGGTGGTTTCTTCTCGGCTGAAGACGCCGATTCCTATCCCAGCCACGACAGCACCGAAAAACAGGAAGGCTCGTTCTACGTCTGGCGCGCAAGCGAGATCGACGCGCTCTTTGGCGCCGACGCCGATATCGTCCGCCGGCGATTCGGCATCGAGGAAAACGGCAACGTGGCGTCGGACCCGCATGGCGAATTCCGCGGCACCAACATTCCGTACATCGCGCAGGACATCGACGACATCGCGGCGCGCACCGGCCGTCCGGCCGACGACGTCATGCGCGTCATCGGATCGGTACGCCAGAAACTCTACGATGCCCGCGCGGCGCGGCCACGCCCGCATCTGGACGACAAGGTCATCACGGCCTGGAATGGCCTCATGATCGCGGCGTTTGCGCGCGCTGCGCGCGTGCTCGTCGACAGCCCGAACCGCACGCGCTGGCGGCAGGCTGCGGAAGCCGCGGCCGGCTTCGTGCAGTCAACGCTGTGGAACGCGCCCGGGCGCACGCTGCTGCGCCGCTATCGCGACGAGGAAGCCGCGATCGAAGGATTCTGCGAAGACTACGCGTATCTCATCTGGGGCCTGCTCGAGCTCTTCGAAGCCACGGGGGACCAGAAGTGGCTGGCGTGGGCGACCGATTTGCAGGTGCGCCAGACGGAGCTCTTCTTCGACGAAGCCGACGGCGGCTGGTTCAGCACGACCGGCGCGGATCCGACGGTGCTGCTCCGGCTCAAAGAAGATTACGACGGCGCCGAGCCGTCAGCGGCGTCGGTGACGACCATGAATCTGCTGACGTTCGCGCACATCACCGGCGACGACTCGTATCGCGCGCGCGCCGGCCGCGCGCTCGAGCGCTACGGCCCGCAGATCGGCAAGGTTGCGCGGGTCATGCCGTTCATGATGAGCAATCTCGTGAAGTGGCACGGCACGCCGATGGAAGTGACGATCATGGGCGCGCGCGACGACGCGCGCACGATCGCGCTCGAGCGAGTGGTCGCGACGAAGTACCTGCCGTTCGCGGTGATTCTCTACGCGCCGGCGGATCCGTCTTCGTCTTCCTCAGCGGCCGGTCCTCCGTCCGCCCTGGTCTGCTCGAATCGCGTCTGCCAAATGCCCACGAGCGATCCCGAGGAACTGGTGCGGCAGCTCGAGACGGGCTCCACGCCGTCCCGCATCATCCTGAGCTGACGATGCTGTCGGTGCTGATGCATGAGGACCGGAAGCGCGTCACGCTGCGCTTCGCCCATCCGAAGGGCAACATCATTACCGACGAGCTGGTGGCGCAGCTTCGCCAGGCTCTCGAAGACGTGAGTCAGTCGGCGTCGTTGCGGCTGCTGATGATCGAGGGTGAGGGGCGAGACTTCAGCTTCGGCGCGAACATCCCGGAGCACGCGCCCGGAGCCATCGACAAGTCGCTGCCGCTGTTCCATTCGCTCATTCTCGATTTGCTCGCGATGCCTGTGCCCACGGCGGCGGTCGTGCGCGGCCGGTGCATCGGCGGCGGATTTGAAATCGCGCTCGCGTGCGACTTTATCTTTGCGGCCGGCGACGCGGCCTTCGCGCTGCCGGAAATCAAGCTTGGTGTGTTCGCGCCGGTCGCGACAGTCCTGCTGCCCAAGCGCGTCGGCCTTGCCGCCGCGACCAGCGCGTTGCTGACGGGCGAGGCTCGCAGCGCGGTCGAATGGCAGGCGCTCGGCTTGATCGAGCTGACGTCGCCGGCCGACGGGCTTGCGGCTGCCGTCGACGCCTGGTTCAATCGGACGCTCGCGCAACAGTCGGCGGAAGCCCTGCGCCATGCCGTGCGCGCGCTTCGCGGAACGATCAGCGAAGCCGCCGCGCGCGAGATCCCCGAAATCGAGAAGCTATACTTGAACGAAGCGAGCCGCACGCACGACGCCGCGGAAGGCATCGAGGCATTTCTCGAGAAGCGCGCGCCGCGCTGGCGGGACCGGTGAGCCAATGACATTCAGCGTTGACGTCGTGTTGCGCGGCAAAGCATCAGCAGTCACCGAGACAGCAACGATGGCGACGGCCAATCCGGCCGTGTGGACCGACGCCGACGTGCGGCTCGTGCTCGAAGAAATCCTGCGGGCGATCGAGCGCGCCGCAGACCCGAAGGCCGACCGCACGCGCGCGGTCGCGCTCCGCGGGTTCAGTTGGATCGTCGAGCGGAACGCCGACGACGACGTCGTGATCGCTATCGAGATTCCGATGGGCGCCGCCGTTGCGGGCCCCTTCAAGGTCAGCCCGGCGAAGCTCGACGCGGCCATTACGCGCGTGCTGGCCGAGTCAAAGCCGTCGACGCAGACTATTCACTAAGCGGCGCGCTTCTCATGCGGCCGAGTTCGAAACCACTCGGCCCTACAAACGCGTGTAGGGCGCGCTGAGCTCGAAGCGCGCCGCTTAGGTTCTAAAAGCTTCGCGCCCAACTCCCTGGATCGGAATGCCTTGCGCCTTCAGCACTGCGTGCTGAAGCGCGTGCATGCTCGCCGCCGCGCGATCGATATGACGCACGAAGGCCATCGAGCCTTTGAGAATCGGCAATAAGCGCGCGCGATCCTGCAGCCGCGCTTTCGGGTATTCGTGTTCCACGACAAGCGGCGTTGCCTCCGGATCGAGCGAGAGCAGCTCGCGCGCGGCCAGCTGATGGTCCAGCCAGTCGACGCTGCGGTTCTGAAGATAGGCGAGTGGATCATGCCGGGCCGTGCCCGGCAATTCATGCTCGGCGAGGGCAGTTTGTTTCTTCCAGGCGGCAATATTGGCCGGCAACGCGTTCGCGTTGCCTCCGGTAGTCGTTCGCTCCATCGTCTGTCCGCCGTATCCCCATGCGGATACGCCGCGCGGGTCGATGACCTGGCCTTTGACGTGGAAGCCCGCGATCAGAAACGCGTAGCCGGCGTCCTTCAGGTATTGGAAGATCGACCGCGTGTCCTGGCCCATCAGGATCGCGTGGGACGGGTCGTAGTGAATCCGGAACTGATCGCCGACGCCGTGCTTTTCGGCTATGCGATGAAGCGCGATCCACGCCGCGGGCGTGTAGGCGATGTTGTTGTGAAAGTTGTCGCCGGCCGACCAGCCGGGCATCGGGCATTGCTCCACGCGATAGACGAGGCCGCGCGCCTTCACTTCCTTGAGCAGCGGGACCATCACGGTTTCAAAGTCGCCAAGGTTCTCGTCGACGGTGCGCGTCTGATTGCGGCCGACAAACCCGCAGACGGCGCCGACGCCCAGCATCGACGCCGCATCAAGCACTCTCAATAAGAACTGGCGCTTCGTGTTCCGGATCGCCTCATCGTCATGCAGCAGGTTATCGAAGTAGCCAAGATCTGAAATGCCGACGCCCGTTGCAGAAACCGCGGCAAGGACGCGTCTGGCTCGATCCTTTGTGAACGGCTGGCGCAGATCGAGCGTGTTCGCGACCGGGTCGAGGAGCGCTTCCGGCGGCACGTCCGATTCGGACGGGTGCAGCGCCGCTGATAACTGGATCTGGTCGGCGTCGAGCTCTTTGGCGAAGTCGAGCCAGTCTTCGATCGCCCGGTCGGGGTCCGCGTCGCGGATTGCTCTGGGTGTCAGTTCCTGGAGCGCCGCTGTGAGGATGCCGACCCTCATGAACTTCGGAGCAAAGGGCGCGACGGCCATTACTTCGGCACCTCCGTCCACACGCCGCCGGCCTTCGCGCTGTCCAGAATCGCGTCGATGATGCAGTTGGCGCGGTAGCCGTCTTCGAAGGTCGCGATCACCGGGGACAGCGCGTCGCCGTGCTTCGTGCCGTCGCCGGGCCTCTTACCGTTGATGATGCTCACGTAGATTTGCGTCAGGATGGTGCGGAACGCATCGGCCCAGGATTCCTGGTGACCGCCGGGCAACGTCGCGAAATCTCTGCCCGCGGCGTTCATGAGGTTCGGGTCCTTCGCCAGTACGACGTTGGGCTCGTCGCGGCCGCCGATCCACAGTTCGTTTTGCGACTCCTGTTTCCATCTCATGGACTTCGCCGAGCCGTTCACTTCGAGAAGGAGATCGTTCTTGTGCCCTGCGCAGATCTGGCCCACGGAAAAGCTGCCTTTCGCGCCGTTGTCGAATCGCAGGAGGACCGACGCGAGATCTTCGAGCTCCATCCTCCGGCCCGCTCGAACCGGGACGGCGGTTGTGATGTCGGCGAGCACATGGGTGATGCGTGTGCGCGTGACATGTTCCGCGAGATCACACCAGTGCGAGCCGATATCGCCGAGCGCCAATGCCTGCCCGTTTTTGTCCGGTTCGACGCGCCAGGAGTAGTCGGTCTCTTTCAACAGCCAATCCTGGAGGTAGTGGCCGTGCACGAATCGGACGTCGCCGATCTCACGGTCGGCGATAGCGCGCCTCGCGTGCTGCACAAGCGGGTTGCCGCGATAGTTGAACGTCACGGCGTGAAAAACGCCGGCCTCGCGCGCCATCCGCAGGAGCTCTCGCGACTCGTCCCGGTTCATACCGAGCGGCTTGTCGGAAATAATGTGCTTGCCGCCCTTGATCGCGGCCGCGTTGACTGCGAAGTGCAGATGGTTCGGCGTGCAGTTGTGGATGACGTCGATCTCGGGGTCGGCGATCATCTCGTGATAGTCGTCGTAGGCGCGATTAAGGCCCAGCGACACCGCTTTTGACTTCGACTGCTCCGGCGAGCTGCCGGCGACGCCGATCGGGCGGGCGTACGAGATCCGGCGCACGGCGTCGAGGTGATGGGGCCCGATGAAACCGGAACCCACGAGTCCCATGCCGAGCGGCTTGATGCGGCTGTTGGTTTGCACGCGCACATTGTGGCCCAACTTGCTACCATCCCGCCTATGACGGATTTCTCAATAGGGTTCACGCGGCGCGAGTTTGCCGCCGGCGCATTGATGGCCATCCCCATGGCCGGTCTGGCCTCGCGTGTCTTGACCGCAGCGCCCGCCGACGCTGAAGCTCCCGCCTTCGCTAAAGCGCCGGCGGACACGCTGGCGGGCACGCAGGCGAAAATGACGTCGGGTGTGCAGATCGGCGCGATCACGTACAGCTTTCGCACCCTGCCGAATCCCGTGGAGATCATCGCGGCGATGCAGTCGATCGGCCTCACCGAGGCCGAGGTGATGTCCGGTGATATCGAGAAGCTCGCCGGCGCCCCGGCGGTTGGCCGCGGCGCCAGCCGCGAGCCGTTGCTCGAATGGCGCAAGGCCGCGAAGGCGGAGGCCTTCCGGCTAGCGCGCAAGCAGTTCAATGACGCGGGCATCGAGGTGCGGTTCCTGACGTACAACCTGAACGGCAACTCGACCGACGAGG
>JBKJHW010000091.1:0-7304 GCA_046598935.1 Vicinamibacterales bacterium
GACCGTCGACGGCGAGCTCGCATCGCGATCACAGCCGTATCCGGTGCTGCCCGAGCCGTTCGCGCGGCAAGGACTCACCGAAGCGATGCTGACCACGCGCACGCCCGAGGCGCACGCCGCGGTGCTCGCGCAGTTCCGCAAGTACGCATCCGGGTTTTTCGTGCCGCCATCGCGCCAGGGCACGATCGTGTTCCCGGGATTTGACGGCGGTGCCGAATGGGGGGGCGCCGCGTTCGATCCCGCCACCGCACTGCTGTACGTGAACTCGAACGAGATGCCGTGGATTGTCAAGCTGATCGAGAACAACGACGCGTCGCTCTACAACAGCAAGTGCGCGACGTGTCATCGTGAGGATCGCACCGGCGGAGCGACCGGTCCGTCGCTGATCGACATTGGGGCTCGCTACACGCGCGACGACCTCATCAAAGTCATGCGCGAAGGCCAGGGACGAATGCCGGCATTTCCCGACATGGGCGGGCGCAACATGGGCGATCTCGCCGACTTCCTGCTGACCGGCGTCGACAAAGGGCACAGCCTCGAGGCGAAGAACGACCCGAGCCGGCTGAAATATCGGAGCGACGGCGAGTCGATCTTCCTCGACCCCGACGGCTATCCGGCGATCACGCCGCCGTGGGGCACGCTCAACGCGATCGATCTGAACTCGGGAAAGATCCGCTGGAAGATTCCGTTCGGCGAGATTCCCGCGCTCGCCGCGCAGGGCATGAAGAACACCGGCAGCGACAACTACGGCGGACCGGTCGTGACGGCCGGCGGCATCGTGTTCATCGGCGCGACGAGCTTTGATCGAAAGTTTCACGCCTACGACAAGTTGACCGGACGGTTGCTGTGGGAAACGACACTGCCCGCAGCCGGCAACGCCACGCCCTCGATCTACTCCATCAACGGCCGCCAGTTCATCGTCATCGCCTGCGGCGGTGGCAAGAACGGCGCGCCATCGGGCAGCTCAATCGTGGCGTTTGCGCTGCCGAAGTAGGCTCTATTTGCCGTACTTGGCCTGGAAGTCCTCGTACGTGCCCTTGTGATCGACGATTTCGTGATCCTGGAAGCTCCAGATGCGCGTACCGACTTCCTCGATGACGTCTTCGTCGTGGGTCACCAGGAGCACCGTGCCTTCGAACTTCTGCAGCGCGATGTTCAGCGCGTTGATTGACTCGAGATCGAGATGGTTCGTCGGCTCGTCGAGCACAAGCACATTGGGCTTCTGCAGCATGATGCGGCAGAACAGCAGGCGTGCTGTCTCGCCGCCTGACAGCGCGGCCGTCGGTTTCAGGCTCTCTTCGCCGCTGAACAGCATCTGCCCGAGCAGGCCGTAGATATCCTGCTTGTGCGCGTCCGGATCCCACTGATGCAGCCAGTCGACCGCCGTCATGCCTTTTTTGATCAGGCCGGTTGAGTCCTGCGGGAAATAGCCGATCGAGACTTCGTGGCCCCATCGGATCGAACCCGCGTCGATCGCATCAACGCCGGTCGCGACGCCGGGCGCATCCGCCAGCAGCGCGCGCAACAGCGTCGTCTTGCCGACGCCGTTGCGGCCGGTCAACACGATCTTTTCGCCGCGCGCGACGACGCCGCTGAAGCCGTTGACGAAGGACGCGCCGCCGAACGTTTTCGTCACGTTCTCGAATTCGAAGGCGATCCTGCCCGACGGGCGGTTCATGTTGAATTTGATGAACGGGCGCTGGATGTTCGACCGCGCCAGCTCCGTCGTCTGCAACCGCTCGACTTCCTTCTTGCGCGACATCACCTGGCTCGCGCGCGTGCCGGCGGAGAAGCGCGCAATGAAATCCTGCAGCTGCTCGATCTTCTTTTCGCGCTGTTCGTTCTCGGACTCGATGCGCGACCGGACCTGCATTTTTGCGAGGACCATTTCGTCGTAGCCGCCGGGATACGTGATGATCGTCTGGTAATCGATGTCCGCCGAATGCGTGCATATGGCGTTCAGAAAGTGGCGGTCGTGCGAGATGACGATCAGCGCGCCCTGGTAGCGCACCAGGAAATCGCGCAGCCAGTGCACCGACTCGAGGTCGAGGTGGTTCGTCGGCTCGTCGAGAAGCAGGCCTTCGGGATTGCCGAAGAGCGCCTGTGCGAGCAGCACGCGCACTTTCTGGCCGCCCTGCAGCTCGGCCATCGTCCGATCGTGAAGCTCATTTGGAATGTCCAGGCCCTGCAGAAGAATTGCGGCGTTCGATTCCGCCTCGTAACCGTCTTCCTCGCCGACAATGCCTTCAAGCTCGCCGAGGCGCATGCCCTCGGCATCGGTCATGTCCGCGCCCTTGTCGTACAGCTTCTCGCGTTCCTGCAGCGTTCTCCACAGGCGCTGATTGCCCATGATCACGGTGTCGCTCACGCGAAACTGGTCGTAGGCGTACTGATCCTGCTTGAGCACGCCGAGCTTATCCGGCCGGATGACCACGCCCTTCTGGGGCGTCGATTCGCCCGAGAGCAGTTTCATGAACGTCGATTTGCCGGCGCCGTTCGGCCCCGTGAGTCCATAGCGCCGCCCCGCGGAAAATGTCGTCGTGACGTCGTCGAAGAGGATCTTGTCGCCGAAGCGCATGGAGACGTTCTGAACGCTGATCACAACCTGTGATTGTATCAGCCTCGCGGCTGTTCGTAAGCAATCATGGAGTGTGCTCACCGCGACGGACGTCAAACGACTCGCCCTCGCTGCGGGCTTCGACCTGTGCGGGATCGCGCGCGCGGAAAAACATCCGAAGCTCGCGCGGCTCAAAGACTGGATCGCGCTCGGCTACGCCGGCGAGATGTCGTACCTCGCCGACTCGATCGACGAGCGGCTCGATCCGATGATCGCGTTGCCGACTGCAAAGTCGATCATCTCGGTCGCTGTGATCTACAACACCGATCAGCCGTATTCGACAGCCGTGACCGATCCCGGCCGCGTCGCGATCGCGCGCTACGCGTGGGGCGACGACTATCACTTCGTCCTGCGATCGCGTTTGCGCCGGCTTCTCGAATTGCTCGCGGTCGACGGCGGCGCGGACTTTGAAGGACTCTCGTGCGTGGATTTCGAAGCCACGCAGGAGCGCGTGTGGGCCGAAGCCGCCGGTCTCGGGTGGATCGGCAAGAACACCTGCGTCATCAACCCGAAGCTCGGCTCCTGGTTCTTCCTCGGCGAAATCATCACCAATGCCGGGCTGGATCCGGATACACCGATCGCCGACTTGTGCGGCGCCTGCACGCGATGCATCGACGCCTGCCCGACCGGCGCCATCTTGACGCCCGCCGTTTCCGAACCCTACACCGTCGATGCGACCCGCTGCCTGTCGTACCTGACCATCGAAACCCGCGGCGAGATCGACCCTGCACTCCAGCCGGCTGTGACGACGCAGGTGTTCGGCTGCGATATCTGCCAGGACGTGTGCCCGTGGAATCGCACAGCCGCTGTCAGCAACGATCCGGCATGGCAGCCGCGCGACGGCCTCGCATTTCCTCCGCTGGCCGATCTTGTCCGCATGAGCGACGCTGAGTGGAGCGCGCTCATGAAGAACAGCGCGATGAAGAGAGCGGGCCTCACCCGGCTGCGCCGGACGCTGCGCTATGTTCAAGCCGCACGCGAGCGGGTTTAGAATAAAAGCGTGGCGCTCGCTCCGTGCTTTCTGCTGTCGATGCCGCAACTTTCCGACCCGAACTTCGCGAAGTCGGTGATCCTGCTCTGCGACCATTCGCCGGAAGGTGCGTTCGGCCTGGTCGTCAACCGCCTCTCTGAATTAGCGGCCGCCGAAGCGGTGCAGCTCTCGCCCGAGCTGGAAGCGCCCAATGCGCTGCCGCTGCTCATCGGCGGGCCAGTCGAGCCACAACGAGGCTGGATCCTCACGAGCCGCGCGCCGGATGTGGCCGGCGTCGAAAGCTCGGCGCGAATCGACGGCGTGCTGTCCAAAGAAATTGGCGCCGGCCTCCACTTGTCCGCATCGCCGCTGTTGTTGCGCCGCGTGCTCGAGGCCCACCCGATTCCGCGCCGCACAGTCGTTCTCGCCGGCTACGCCGGTTGGGGGCCCGGTCAGCTCGACGCCGAGCTCGCCGAGTCGTCGTGGCTCATTGCGCCGGTCGAGCTCGACCTGATTTTCGAAATTCCATCGGCCGTTTGTTGGGAAATGGCCATGAAGCGGCTGGGTGTGGACCCCGCGCAGCTCAGAGCGAGCTCGGGAGTGCACTAAGAGCAATTCACCTTGGAGATGTGGAAAGCCTCCACGTGGGGGCAATCCACACCTCCAAGGTTAGATTTATTTCTGAATGACCGCCAAGCCCAGCCGCGTCAGCTCGGCGTTGACCGCCGGCAGATCCTTCGCGAGGATCGCCGCAAGCCGGTCCGTGTAAATCTTCAGCTCGGTCGTCAGCTCCGCGAGAATGACCGGCGCCTGCGTCGTCGGGCGCCCGTCGCCGTTGCCGACCATCGAGAGGACCGAAGCGAGGCGGTTGTTGATCTTGATCGGGTAGTTGAGCGGATCCTGTCCGACCTGATTTTTCACCTGGTAAAGATCGCTCTCGACGCCGTTCAGGCCTTCGGCAAAAAGGTCCGCCACGGATTTCAATTTGGCGTCATTCTGTGCGGGCGACTTCGACAGCCGGTCGGCGAGCTGCGCTTCGATCGCGCGAATCTGAATCACGGCATTATTCGCTTCGCTTGTCTTGTCGCGCGCTTTGATCAGGAAGTCGAACTGCGCCTGCAGATCCGCGTCGGTCGCCGAATAGAGCGGATGACGCTCCACCACGAGCGGCTGCGACACGCTCGTGCCGTCGACCGTGAGCGTGACCGTGTAATTGCCCGGAGCCGCGAGCGGACCCGTGACGCCGCCGCCCCAGAGGATCATGCCGGGGAAGGACGTCGCGTTTGGATAACGGAGATTCCACGCGGCCGTGTTGACGACGCCCGTTGTCAGTGAGAGCGGCGCCGCGAAACCGCCGCCGCCACGGCCGCCGCCACCACCGGCGCGTCCGGCAGCCGGAGGCGCCGCCGGCGTTGACGTGAGCGAACCGGCGACGGAGCCCTTGGCATCGATGAACTCGATCTTCACCACCTGCGCCGGCTTGCGCAGGATGTATTGCACCGAGGCCGTGCTGTAGGAGCGAATCGCGTTGTTCGGCTTGAGCAGCACCACATCACCGCCCATCGCCGACCCCGCCTGGCGGAGCGGACCGATGTTGTCGAGCACATAGAAGCCACGGCCGTGCGTGGCGATGGCGAGATCGTTTCGCTCGACGACGAGGTCCTTGACCTGCGTGTCCGGCAGATTGAGTTGAAGCGTCTGCCAGGTGTCGCCGTCGTTGAACGACACGTACGCGCCGTGATTCGTGCCGGCGTAGAGCATGCCCTTGCGCGCCGGATCTTCGCGGACGACGTGCACGTAGTCGTTCGGCGCGATGCCGTTGACGATCTTCGTCCACGTGCGGCCGAAGTCCTTCGTGCGGAAGATGTACGGCGCGAAATCGTCGAGCAGCGGCCGCTTCACGGCGACGTAGGCGCCGCCGGCGTCGAATTTCGACGCGTCGATGATGCTCACGCGGCCGAAGTCCGGCATGTTTTTCGGCGTGACGTTCGTCCAGATGTTGCCGTCGTCACGCGTGACATTGATCAGGCCGTCGTCCGAGCCGGCCCACACCGTATTCACCGACACTTTGCCCGGTCCGACCGCAAAGACCGTCGCGTAAATCTCCGGGCCGTTCATGTCACCGGTGATCGGCCCGCCGGAGACGCCGAGCGTTTTCGGATCGTGACGGGTGAGATCGGGGCTGAGCTGCGTCCAGTTGTCGCCCTGGTTGGTCGACTTCCACACGTGCTGCGTGGCCGTGTAAATCACGTGTGGGTCGACGGGCGAGAAAATAATCGGGAACGTCCACTGGATGCGCTGCTTGAGCGCGCTGGCCGGCTGGCCGGAGTAGATCATCGGATACGGTCCCACTTCGCGCGATTCACCCGTTCGGCGGTTGAGCCGTTCGAGCCACGAGCCGTTGTTGCCGCCGGAGAAGAACACATCAGGATCTTTCGGGTCCGGCGCGATGTAACCCGGTTCCGCACCGCCGATGCCGTACGGCGCCGGCACCTGCGCGCCGCCGCCACGTCCGCCGCGGCCTGCGGCCGGCGCTCCGGCGAGACCGGTCGCGCTCGACACGCACACCGTGCTGCCGTCCTGCTGCGCGCCACACACGTGATACGGCAAATGCCGCGTCGTCGCCACGTGGTAGTACTGCGGCGTCGGGAAGTCCACGGGCGTGAAGGCCGCGCCGCCGTTCATCGAGACCGTACCGCCGCCGTCGTTGGCCTGCACGAGGTGATTCGAATCGTCGGGATCGATCCACAGATCGTGGTTGTCTCCATGCGGCGTGCCGACCGTGGTCAGCGTCTTGCCGCCGTCGATGGACCGGAACTGGCTGACGTTCAGCATCCAGACGGTGTCTTTGACGTTCGGGTCGGCGGTGATGTGCGTGTAGTAGAACGCGCGCTGGCGGATGGCGCGATTTTCGTTGATGAGCGTCCACGTCGCGCCCGCGTCGTCGGAGCTGAACAAGCCGCCCTTCTGATTGCTCTCAACGAGCGCGTACACGCGATTGGAATCCGCGCCTGACACCGACACGCCGATGCGGCCGATCATGTCGGTCGGGAATCCCGGATTGCGCGTGATCTCGGTCCACGTCTCGCCGGCGTCAGTGCTCTTGAAGAGACCCGAGCCCGGACCGCCGCTCGACATCTGGTATTCGAGGCGATACGCCTCCCACATCGCGGCGTACATCACGTTCGGATTTCTGCGATCGATCGAAAGATCGATCGCCGCGGTCTTGTTGTCGCGAAACAGCGTGCGCTTCCACGTCTTCCCGCCGTCGACGCTCTTGAACACGCCGCGCTTTTCGCTCGGAGCGCTCAGCCTGCCGAACGCCGCGACATACAGAATGTCGGGGTTGGTCGGATGGATGCGGATCTTCGAGATGACGGGGGAGTCTTCGAAGCCCATGTGCGCCCACGTCTTGCCGGCGTCCTTCGACTGGTAGATGCCGTCGCCCGACATGACGTTGCCGCGAATGCACGACTCGCCCATGCCGATCCAGACGATGTCGGGATTCGATTCGGAGACGGCGACCGCGCCGACCGACGAGCTCTTGATCTGGCCGTCGGTGACCGGCGCCCAGTCGACGCCGTTGTTCGTCGTCTTCCAGAGCCCGCCGCCGACCGCGCCGAAATACGCTTCGTTCGGCCGGCCTTTGACGCCGCTCGCCGCGATCGAGCGCCCACCGCGATCCGGGCCGATGCTGCGCCACTTGAGCGCGGACCA
>JBKJHW010000101.1:0-9673 GCA_046598935.1 Vicinamibacterales bacterium
TCGACGACCTTGCCCATCGTTTCCGCGCTGACGTTCACGGAACGCTTGGGCTGGATTTTTCCGCTGGCCGAGACGAGCGCCTCGAGGTCCCGCTTCTCGATCTTCTCGACGGTGACTTCCGCGCCGGTTTCTTTTTTGAACGCGAGGTTCGCGTACGCCATGGCGCCGAGGATCACCACCAGGCCGACGCCGATCAGGAGTTTCTTACGATTCATGCGACTCACTACCCTTTGTTTGAGAAGTAGTACGCGACACCGATCGAGATGATGGCGAATACGGTGAAGAGACCGATGGCGATACTGGACGTCTTGCGTTTGTAGAGCACCCCGAGCCCGATCGAGAGCACGATGAGCCACCAGATCGTGAACACGTCGACGGCCCCGGCGAGATTCGCCGCGAAGCTGCGCTCCGGCAGCATCGGCAGGAGCATGCCGAGATTGGCGACGCTGGTGCTGATCGAGCCCCTGATGAAATTCATGACGGCCGCGAAGATCGCGCCCAGCGACGAGATCACCAGGCCGTGGGCGCAGACAGCCATGACCTGTTTGAATTCGGCTGTACCTCCCATGATCGCGTTCAGGACGGCGTAGAGAATCGCCGACATCAGGAGCACCATCAGCGGGAAGCCGATGAAGGTGCCGAGAAACGATGTGTAGATGGCGTATTTCTGTCGCGCGGCCATCGACTCGTACACCTGGTCGGTCACCGCGATGCCCATCTTCTCTATCTGCTGAACCTGGAAGTCGAGCGACGCCTGGCGACCTTTTTCCGTGAGGTTCATTACGCTCTGCGATGCGCCGACGAGCAGCGCCACGAGCGCCAGGATCGCGATCGTGTTTGGCTTGCGCACGATCGCTTCAAAGGTGGCCGTTGGGGAAGTGACGATGCCGACGGCCCTCGCAAAGACTCCGGGGTGCGGGGCAAGGTCGGCGGCAGCAGATTCGGTCATCGGGGGTCTCCAGGCAGAAAGGACGCGCGCCCGGCGTTCGGCGCAGCGACACATTGTACCGTCCCGGATATTTACGAGGGATATGGGGCTGGGGGTTCCTGTTAAGGTGGGGTGAATGTGGCTCCGGGCGGGTTTTGCGCTGTTTCTCATACTCCTCACCCCCGGTCTGGCATCCGCCCAACTGCCGCTTGAGTCTGTCGGCAGCAGGGCTCAGGGCATGGCCGGCGCCTTCGTGGCGGTCGCCGACGACCCCTCCGCGACGTTTTGGAACCCCGCCGGGCTCGCCACCGGGGTCCCGGTTGGCGTGATTTTCGACGTCACCCGATTTCAAAGTGGTAATCGGAACTCGGTACTTGGCAGCTTGGGCAGCTGGCCTCTCGGCCTTTCCTATGTTCGCCAAGCCGCCGAGTTCAAGGGTTCAACGTTCAAAAGTTCAACGTACGGGGTCAACGTTCTCCAGACCATTTTTGAGGGACTCAACGTCGGCGCGAACCTGAAGTTGGTGCGCGGCACCGTCACCGATTCGGCGTCCGATTCGCCTGATTCCTCTACTGAATTCGACGTCGATTTTGGAGCGATGGCGGACTTTCAGAAAGTGCGCGTTGGCGTCACATTGAAGAATCTGCTCCGGCCGGAGTTTACAAACGCGGCAGGAATTGCCACACGGACGCCGCGCCAGTTTCGCGCCGGGGTAGCGGTGCTGCCCAAAGATGGCGTGACTCTTGCTCTAGACCTTGACCTGGACACGGTCGGCCTGTGGGACGGCCCGCGTCGAGGGATTGCTGTTGGTGGGGAAACACGTGTGTCGTCACAACTGACGGCACGCGGCGGTGTGCGCTGGGATCTCGAAGACGATCTCCATCGTCCCGCCGTTTCGGCAGGAGCGAGCTTGGAGCTCCGCGCGAGTATTTGGCTCGACGCCCACTATACGTACAGCAACAACCGTCGCGAGCGAGCATTCGGCGCAGCATTGCGCGCCGGTTACTAAACCCCTACAGCGGCGCGGTTCGAAAACAGCGCGCTAAGCGGCGCGCTTCGAGACCAGCGCGCCCTACCCGTGTCCTCGGAAACGTGAGGTCATGGCCGTACGTCTTGGCGAACTCTTAATTCGTGAACGGCGCATCAGCCCGGCGCAGCTCCAGGAAGCGCTGACGCATCAGCGCGCCAAGGGCGGCCGGCTCGGGTCGGCGCTCGTGTCGCTGGGCTTTGTACAAGACGAAGACATCACCACCATCCTCAGCCGGCAGTACGGCGTGCCGGCGATCACGCTTGGCCAGTTCGATCTCGACCCCACAGTCGTTCGATTGATCCCGGCCGAGACGGCGGCGAAATACCAGGTTATTCCTGTGGCGCGCAACGGGACCTCGATGACCCTGGCGATGACGGATCCCACCAACGTCTTCGCTATGGACGAGATCAAGTTCCTCTCGGGTTTACACATCGAGCCCGTTGTCGCCACGGAAACCGCTGTCCGCGACGCGATCGCGAAGTACTTCGTCGCGAAAGCGCCGCACGTTAATGGCACCAAATCCACCTCGGATCTCATGGCGAAAGCCCTCGAGGATCTCCCGGGAAATTCGGCCGACGAGCTGCAGGTGCTCGCCGACGCCGACGAGATCGACGCGGCCGCATTAGAAAAGGAAAGCGGCGAGGCGCCGATCGTCCGGCTCGTGAACGCGCTCATGCTGTCCGCCATTCAGCGGGGCGCGAGCGACATCCACGTCGAGCCCTATGAAAAGGAGATGCGCATCCGCTTCCGCATCGACGGCGTGCTGCAGCCGATCATGGCGCCGCCGCTCAAGTACCGCGACGCGATCACGTCGCGCATCAAAATCATGGCGCGGCTCGACATCGCGGAGAAACGCCTCCCGCAGGACGGCCGCATCAAGTCGCGCTTCAACGATCACGGCAAGGCGCGCGAGATCGACTTCCGTGTGTCAGTGCTGCCGACGCTCTTCGGCGAGAAAGTCGTGCTGCGTCTGCTGGACCGCGAGAACCTCATGCTCGACATGACGCGCCTCGGCTTCGGCGCGCCCGAGCTGGCCAAATTCGACACGGCGATTCGCCGGCCGTGGGGCATGGTGCTCGTGACCGGTCCGACCGGATCCGGCAAGACCAACACACTCTATTCCGCGATCTCGCAGCTCAATCAGACCGGCGTCAACATCATGACCGCCGAGGATCCGGTCGAGTTCAACATGCAGGGCGTGAACCAGGTGCTCGTGCGCGACAGCATCGGGCTGTCGTTTGCCGTCGCCCTGCGGTCGTTCCTGCGCCAGGATCCCAACGTCATCCTGGTCGGCGAGATCCGCGACGCCGAGACCGCTGCCATCGCGGTGAAAGCCGCGCTCACGGGCCACATGGTGCTCTCGACGCTCCACACCAACGACGCCCCGACGACCATCAACCGGCTCGTGAACATGGGCGTCGAGCCGTTTCTCGTCGCCAACTCCGTCAACCTGGTGTGCGCGCAACGCCTTGTGCGGCGCGTCTGCGAAAAGTGCAAAGAGCCGCAGAGCGGCGGCGAGCAGTCGGCAATCGACGCCGGCCTCGATCCGGCCCTCGCGCGCACCGCCAAGTTCATGAAAGGCAAGGGCTGCGAACGTTGCAGCCAGACGGGCTACAAGGGCCGCATCGGTCTGTTCGAAGTCATGGAGATCAACGACACGATGCGCCAGCTCATCCTCGACAACGCGCCGGCGTCGCAGTTGCGTCAGCAAGCCATTGCAGACGGCATGATCACGCTCCGGCAAAGCGGCCTGCAGAAGGTCTGCGAAGGCCTCACGACAGTGGAAGAAGTGGCAAGGGAGACGGTGCACTGATGGCGAATCTGCCGGAGTTACTCAAGCAAACGTTCGATCTCGGCGGCAGCGACCTGCATTTGTCGGTCGGCTCCGCTCCGCAAGTCCGCGTCGACGGGCACCTCCGCCGGCTCGACCATCCGGAGCTCACGCCCGACGTCACGAAGTCGCTCGCGTATTCCGTGCTGACTGACGGCCAGAAGAAAACGTTCGAGGAAACCTTGGAGCTCGACCTCGCGTTCGGCTTGACCGGATGCGGCCGGTTCCGATGCAACGTCTTCAACCAGAAGGGATCGGTCGGCGCCGTGTTCCGGTTGATTCCCGAAAAGATCCGATCCCTCGAAGAGCTGGGTCTGCCGCCGATTCTCGGCATGCTCGCGGATCGGCCGCGCGGACTCGTGCTTGTCACGGGGCCGACCGGCAGCGGAAAGTCGACGACGCTCGCCGCGATGATCGACCGCGTGAACCTGTCGCGGCCCGCGCACATCCTCACGATCGAAGACCCGATCGAGTACCTGCATACCCACAAGAAAGCGCTGGTCAACCAGCGCGAGCTGCACGCCGACACCCGCGGCTTCACCGCGGCGCTTCGCGCGGCGCTGCGCGAAGACCCGGACGTCGTGCTCGTCGGCGAAATGCGCGACCTCGAGACGATGGAAGCCGCGATGAAGCTGGCCGAGACGGGGCACCTGACGATGGCCACGCTCCATACCAACTCCGCCGCGCAGACCATCACGCGCATCATTGACGCGTTTCCGTCACACCAGCAGGCGCAGATGCGCACCCAGCTCTCGCTCGTCCTCGAGGGCATCGTCTGCCAGGCCCTCATCCCGCGCGCAACGGGCACCGGCCGTGCCGCCGCGCTCGAGATCCTCATCGCCACGCCGGCCATTCGCAATCTCATCCGGGAAGACAAGATCCATCAGATCTATTCGTCGATGCAGACCGGCCAGGAAAAGCTCGGCATGCAGACGATGAACCAGTCGCTCGCGCGGCTCGTCGAGCGGCGCGTGATTGCGAGGGATGTCGCCATGAGCACCAGCTCCAACAAAGACGAATTGACGACGATGCTCACGCGGGCGGCCGCGGCCGCCAGTGAGCGCATGAGCGGGGCGGTGGCGCGATGAGCTCGCCAATATCTTCAGTCGGCCGTTCGACGCTCGGCGCAAGCACCCGTGTCGTGCCGACCAGCCGGACCGCGAAGCGCGTGACGACCGCGCCCGCCAAGCCGAAGGCCAAAGCGCTCAAGCGGGTGCCGCCAAAGTCGCTGGCGATCTTCACGCGGCAGCTGTCGGTCATGATCGACGCCGGCCTGCCGCTCGTGCAGTGCCTGGAACTGCTCCAGAAGGAAGAACCGGATCCGCGCATGGCCAACGCGATCGAGGCCGTGCGCTTCGATATCGAAGCCGGCGCGTCGCTGGCTGACGCTCTGGCGAAGCGCGGCGAGGCGTTCGATCAGCTCTACGTGAACATGGTCGCCGCCGGCGAAGCGGGCGGCATCCTGGACGTCATCCTGCAGAGGTTGAGCACTTTCATTGAGAAGGAAGTGAAGCTCAAGTCGCAGGTGCGCTCCGCGATGATGTACCCGTCGGCCGTGCTCAGCGTCGCCGCCATCATCGTGATGGTGATCCTGTGGAAGGTCGTGCCGACGTTCACGATGCTGTTTGCGGGCATGGGCGCGCAGCTGCCGCTGCCGACGCGCGTGATCATCCTCATGAGCAATGCGCTGATCTACGCGCTGCCGTTCCTGGTCGGCGGGTTCTTCGGCGCGGCGTACATGCTGCGCCGCTATTACCAGTCGGTGAAGGGCCGGCTGAAGATCGACTCGATGCTGCTGAAGACTCCGCTCATCGGCAAGATCCTGCGAAAAGTGGCGGTCGCGCGGTTCTGCCGCACGCTCGGCACGCTCTTGTCGTCGGGCGTGCCGTTGCTCGACGGGCTCGACATCACGGCGAAGACGGCCGGCAACGCCGTCATCGAGAACGCGGTCAAGTTTGTGCGCGCGCGCATCGAGCGCGGTGAAACGATCTCGGCGCCGCTTAAGAACACCGGCGTCTTTCCGCCGATGGTGGCGCAGATGATCGGCGCAGGCGAGAGCACCGGCGCGCTCGACACGATGCTCAACAAGATCGCGGAGTTCTACGAAGAGGAAGTGGACATCGCCGTCGCCGGATTGCTGACGATTCTCGAGCCGGTCCTCATGGTATTTCTCGGCGTCGTCGTCGGCGGCATCGTCATCTCCATGTATATGCCGCTGTTCGATTTGATCAGCCGCATGTCGTCGCACTGAAGTCGTGGGAACGATGACAAAAGCGTCTGACGCGATTAGGACTCAGTGGTTCCAGGGTTCCAGGGTTCCAGAGTTCCATGTGCTTAAGCTCTTTAGAACCGTGAACTTACAGCACCTGGAACCTGGAACCCGGAACCTGGTACCTATGTTGCCTTAGAGGTGCCTGACGAGATTCGGCGTGTGGGCTGAAATGAGTTTCCAGTTTTTGGTTTTCTTTTTCGTTGGCTTTCTTTTGAGGAGATGGACATGAAACGCAATGCAGAATCGGGCTTCACACTCATCGAGCTGTTGATCGTTGTGGCGATCATCAGCATCATCGCGGCGATTGCAGTTCCGGGTCTGCTGCGCGCGCGTATGACGGGCAACGAAACGTCAGCGATCGGTTCACTCAAGGCGGTCACCTCCGGCCAGGTCGCGTACTCGGCATCGTGCGGCAACAACGCGTACGCGGCGACGTTCGTGATCCTCGGCACGCCGGCGCCCGGCACCACGCAGGGCTTCATCTCGGCGGACCTCGGCGGCGTTGCCGCTCCGCAGAAGAGCGGCTACGCGTTCACGCTCGGCGCTGGCGCCGGTTCGGCGGCTGGTCCGGCTGACTGCAATACGACGGCGACGATCACGGCGTACCTGAGCACGGCGGTTCCGCAGGCGTTCGGCACGTCGGGCGGCCGCTCGTTCGGCACGGACGCGGGCAACACGATCTGGCAGAACAACACGGCCGTGGCGCCGACGCAGCCGTTCGCGACGTCGGGTGCGACGCCGATTCAGTAACCCTAGCGCCGAGGTTCGTACTATTCATCGGGGGTTCGTACGACACAGGGTGTTCGTACGAACCCCCAGTGTTCGTTCGAACCCCCAGTGCCCGTACGAACCCCCTGGCTCGGTACGAACCCCCTGGCTCCGTACGAACCCCGGCGGTTCATGTCAGAATTAGCCCCGAACATGAGCTCCCGCAACCGCGTTCTTATCCTCACGCTGGCGTTGATCGGTCTGGGCGTCGCGTCGGCGTCGGCCTACGTGCACCACAAGGTCCTCACTGACGCCAGCTACATCAGCCCGTGCGACATCAACGAGAAGTTCAACTGCACGCAGATGTACCTGAGCCAGTACGGCTCGGTGAAGGGGATTCCGGTGGCGGTTGGCGGCGTGGCCTGGTTTGGTCTCATCGCGCTCATCACGTGGTTTGCCGACACGCGACCAGGTGACAAAGATGGGAAAGACCGCGTGGCCGGCGCCTACGTGTTCGCGCTTTCAACGGTGGCGCTCGCGGGCGTGCTTTCGCTCGCGTATGCATCGTTTTTCGTTCTCAAAACCTACTGCGTGCTGTGTATGGCCACTTACGTCTGCGTGATCGCGATCTTCGTGTTGTCCGGCATGAGCTCGAGCGTGTCGATCATGAGCCTGCCCGGCCGTCTCTTCGGTGACATCCGCAAGGCGCTCGGCGACCCGCTGCGCATGGGCGCGGCGTTTATCTACACGGCGGTGCTCGTCGGCCTCGTCCTGATGTTCCCGGTGTCCTCGACCGCGGGACCCGCGCGCAGCACGGCGGCCCCGCCGACGCTCGACGGCGCCGCTGCCGCGACGACACCGCAGGACGTGAAGAAGCAATTCGAAGACTGGTGGAACGCGCAGCCGCGCATCGAAACCGGCGTGCCGCTCAACGGCGCGAAGGTGGTGATCGTGAAGTTCAGCGATTTTCAGTGTCCAGGCTGCAAGCAGACCTATCAAATGTATCTGCCGGTTCTCACGAAGTACACCGCGACGCCCGACGTGCGCTACGTGATGAAGGATTTCCCGCTCCATACCAATTGCAACGTCGCCGTCCAGACGCAGATGCATCCGGTGGCGTGTGAAGCCGCTGTCGCGCATCGCGCGGCGGAAGCCGCCGGCAAGGGCCCGGAGATGGAGAAGTGGATCTTCGATAATCAGGCGACGCTGACGGTAGCCAGCATCACGGAGGCCGCGAAAAACATCGCCGGCATCACGAATCTTCCGCAGGAAGCGCAACGGCGCACCGCGGCCATCAAAAAGGATTCGGCCGACGGCGGCGCTCTCCAGATCAGCTCGACGCCGACCTATTTCATCAACGGCGTCCGGCTCCCGACGCAGCAGTGGCTCAATCCTGAGTTCTTCGAGCTGGCCATCCAGATCGAACTCAAGCGCGCCGCTCAGGCGGCCGGCGGCAAGTAGGCGCGGGCCGTTCGCACAGGCGGCCGGCCCGCCGACAAAAACGATGACTGACGTCGTCCGTGCCGAAGGGCTCACTAAAGATTTCCTGACGGGCTTCTGGCGCCCGCGCCCGACGCGCGCGCTCGACAACCTGTCGCTGTCGGTGCCGGAGGGCGAGGTCTTCGGTCTGCTCGGGCCGAACGGCGCAGGCAAGACGACTACTCTCAAATTGTTGATGGATCTGCTGCGGCCGACGTCGGGCCGCGTGGAGATCTTCGGCAAGAGCGTGCGCGATCCTGAATCCCGGCGCCGCGTCGGCTTCGTGCCCGAACAGCCGTACTTCTACGACCACTTGAGCGCGGAAGAGCTCGTGAAGTATTTCGCCGGCCTCAGCGGCCTGCGCGGCAACGACTGCACGCGCAAGGCGAACGCCGCGCTCGATCGCACCGGCATCACCGGCGCCGACCGCCGGCGGCCGCTTCGGCAGTTTTCCAAAGGCATGATGCAGCGCGTCGGCCTCGCGCAAGCCATCGTCCACGAGCCCGACCTCATCGTCCTCGACGAGCCGATGTCCGGCCTCGATCCGATCGGCCGGCGCGACGTCCGCGAGATGATCCTCGCGCTTCGCGACGAGGGCCGGACAATCCTGTTCTCGTCGCACATTCTCTCGGACGCCGAACAGCTCTGCAGCCGCGTCGGCATCATGGCGCGCGGCCGGCTCGCGAAGATCGGCCCGTTGTCGGAACTCACGGCCACGGCGCCGCTCGAAGACGTCTTCATGGAGGCGGTGCGCCTGGACGTGGTGGACCCATCATGACGCCGATCGCGCTCATCGCCTGGCACGTGTTCAAGGACGGCGCGCGCAGCCGCACGCTCGTGAGCCTCGTCGGTTTTGCGTCCGCGCTCTTCATCGTGTCGCTGCTGCTCGCGGAGCTCAGCGCCGGGCAGGACCTCAAGATCATCAAAGACATCGGCCTGTCGGTGATCGAGCTGTCCGGCGTCCTGATGGCCGTGCTCCTCGGCGTTGGTCTCGTCGCGAAGGAAATCGAGCGGCGCAGCATCTATCCGCTGCTGGCGCGGCCGATTCGCCGTGAGCAGTTCATCATCGGCAAATACCTTGGCCTTGTCGCGACGCTCGCCGTGAACGTGTTCGTGATGACCATCGCGCTGTACGCGGTGCTTGGGTATATCCACGCCACGTCGCCGGTCAACATTCGAAACTCGTGGGAAGCGCCCGCGCTCGATCCGGCGATCCTTGTGTCGTCGCTCCTCGTGGTCGCCGAGCTGGCGGTGCTTACGGCGGTCTCGCTCTTTTTCTCGACGTTCTCATCGAGTGTCTTGTGGTCGACGCTTTTTACTCTGGGCTTCTACGTTGCCGGCTCGATGAGCACGCAGTTGCGCGAGCTCGCGGCTGCGGTGGGCTCGCGTGCTGCCGGCATTTTTGGCCAGGTCGCCGGCGTCGTC
>JBKJHW010000114.1:0-42720 GCA_046598935.1 Vicinamibacterales bacterium
ATCGCGGCCTCGTCGCTTCAGCCGCAGGATTACTTCGCGATCAACACGACGCCGGCGAAGTACGAGTCGCTCAAAGACGCGACGACCGGCGAGCCGATGGCGGTTGTGAACCTTCCGCAGCTCGAAGCAGAGGTCGGCGAGAAAGTGCAGGGGCGCCCGGGTGGCGCTGTTTCACTCGCCGTCGGCATGGCGCAGATCTTCTCGGCGCTTCCCGGCATGCGCGGCATGATGGACTACTGGTACCACTTCGCCATCATGTTCGAGGCGCTTTTCATATTGACCACGATAGACGCCGGCACAAGAGTCGCCAGATTCCTCGTAGGGGAGTTCATAGGCAGAGCCTCGCCCATGACAGCACGGATGGGGGACCATGCCTGGATGCCGGGCGCGATGATTTCCACGTCGCTCGTCGTCTTTGGTTGGGGCTACTTCATATGGGTCGGCACCGTGAGTACGATCTGGCCGATGTTCGGCATCGCGAACCAATTGCTGGCGGCCATTTCGCTCGCGATCGCGACGACGATCATCATCAATTCGAAGAAGGCAAAATACGCGTGGGTCACGCTCGTGCCGTTCACGTTCCTGTCGATCAACACTCTTGTGGGCGGTTGGATGAGCGTGCGAGACAATTTCTGGCCGATGACGGCCAGCGCGAACGCGACGCTTCGCACGCAGGGCTACGTCAACACGTTCGCGACGACCGCGATGATGATCTGCGTGGTCATCATCATCAGCGCCGCAATGCGCCGTTGGATCAAAACCATGGGCCCAGGGCCGGACTCCGCGCAGGTTCAGGTCGCGTAGGGCTCAGGTAAGCGGGTAAGCGGGTAAGCAGGTAGCGACGCGCTTCGGCCCAACGTATGTCCTGGGCCGATAAATTGGATTTATTGAGGCCGCGGTTTGCGGTTTTGGGGAACTCCTTAGGAGTTTGCCAGTTCCGCCCGCGGCATTGAACTTGCGTCCGTATCACCGCGGAGGATAGAGAATGCAGGTTCGGGTGTGCCTACTGGGAGCCCTGCTGGTGATGGCCGCGTGCGGTTCATCATCAGGTCCCGCAACAGCACCGACGCCGGCGGTCACGACCACGACAACGACGTCGACGACTCTCGTGACATCGGCAACCATTGATATCCCGGCGGGCGATTACGTCACCGGGAAAACGCAGGCTTTCTTCTCGCCGGGCAACGTCGACCTCGCCGCCGGCGGTTCTGTCACCTGGGCCAACAGCGACACCGTGACGCACACGAGCACCAGTAACTCGAACGTGTGGAACAACGTAATCGCCGCCGGCGGGAGATTCACGCGAGTGTTTCCGGCTGTTGGCGCGTTCGACTACAAGTGCACGATCCACCCGGGAATGACGGGGACGATTACCGTGAAGTAACTGGCTCAGCGCCGCGAATCGCCGCCAGCAATGACCGGTCCCGGAAGTGACACCGCCATCTCTTGCGGCCGGGTTATCGTCTAAGGGACCGATGCGTTCGAAAGTCTTTGTTGCCGCGATCGTGATCTCGGCCACGCTGGCCCGGCCGGTTTCTACGCACACGGCATTCCGCGCCGAAGCCGTGGCGCAGCCCGGGTCGCTGGATGTCGTCGCGTTACTGGATCGCTACGCGGCCGGTCGCTTCGATGACGCTGTGCGACCACTGGCAGACGCCACCGAGGATCAGGCGCGTGCGCTTCGCGCGCAGCTGATGACCAGCGGCCGGCTGTGGATTGACTCGGCCGGCCAGTCTCGGAACGATCGCTTGGCAGCCGCAGCGATGTTTGCGCTCGAGTTCGAAGCCGCGCGCGCCGAACGCGGCGAATGGGCCGCGCCGAACGACGATCGATGCGCCGGCGCCTGCATCATCGAGTGGGCGTGCGCACTCTTCCACGAACGCGCGGCTGTAACGCCGGAGGCGCCGGCTCACGATGGCGTCGAGTACGGTTGGTTTTCCGCCAGCGTCGCGCTTGCGTCCGGGGTGCGCGACTGGGCATTTCTACATCAGCCGCGTCTCGCCGTTGACCCCTTCGGCGAGAGCAAAGGCCACGTCGATCACGCCATGGCCCGATTTCCCGGTGATGCGCGACTGCGGCTGACGCGCGCGCAGACCGTCGCGTCGCGATTCGAAGCCACGACCGAACAGGGAGTCCCCCGCGAGGGTGCACGGCTCGAGTTCCCGGCCCCGCCCGTGCCCACGATCACGGTCAACGGCATCACCATCGGCCAGCCTCGCACAACGGCGACGATCCGGCGCTCGACACAGCGGCTGATGACTTTGGAAGAACTATCAGACTTGGCAGCTGATCCCGTCGTCGGCGCCGCCGCGCGAACGCGGCTCGCGTATCTCCAGTGGGCGGTCGGCGACTACGCACACGCCCTGACTGAGGCGCAGGCCGCCGCCGAGCAGGCGGCCCACGCTGACGATCGCTACCTGGCGCGGTACGTCGCCGGCCTGGCCGCGCAGTCGAGTGGATTACTCTCGAACGCCGAGTCGCTGTTTAGGTCAGCCCTCGAAGCGCGGCCCAATTCCCAATCAGCATCGATCGCGCTGGCCGCGCTGCTGTTTCAGCGGGGCGACGCCGCCGGCGCATACGCGCTCTCGCAAGACTCCCTCACGAAAATGAAGACTGACGACGACCCGTGGCGGCTGTTTCAGTACGGCGACTATCCGAAACTGCAGTCGAAGGTGCAGGCGATGCGAAACGCGTTCACCGCGTCGAGGGCGAAGTGATCCTGCGTCCCGGCATCGCTCGGTCGGCCGTCGTGTGCGCCGCCGTCGTGATCGCATCAACATCAGCGGCGATCACCGCGCAAACGCAGGTCTTTCGCGCGACCGCCGCCCAGGTGTCGGTCAGCGCCTCCGTGAAGAAAGGCAACAGCGTCGTCGCCAACCTCGCGGCGAAGGACTTCACGCTCACTGACAACGGCGTCGCGCAGACGATCACTGCCATCTCGGTGGAGTCGGTGCCGATCGACGTCAGCTTGTTCCTGGATACCAGCGGCAGCACGTCAGGGCGGCTCGATGAGATGAAGCGCGACACGCAGGCGATCATCAAGATGTTGCGCCCCGGCGACCGCTTCCGGCTCCTCGTCATCGGCGATTCAGTCTATGAAGCCGTCTCCTGGGTCGATGCCGGCACGACGGTCGACTTGCCGTTCCAACCAGTCGGTGGCATTTCCCTGGTGCAGGACGCGCTCCTCATGGCCGTGCTCCATCGCGTGGCTCCGGACCGCCGGCACCTCGTGGTCGGCATGACCGACAGCCGCGATTGCGGCAGCGTGGTGTCGTCAGCATTTCTGCGGGAGCTGATGGCGCGCTCCGAGGCCGTCGTGCACGCGGTCGATCAGGAAGGCTCGGGTGGCGACGCCAAGTATCGCGTCCGCACGTGCACCCCGCGCGCTGCGCCGGGCGGCAACGAAGTCATCCGCGAAGCCATTGAGCGAACGGCCGGCGAACTGCACACGGGCTCGTTCCTCTTCCGTTCGCGGTCCATTCTTGGCGCATTCAAGAAAATCTTCGATGAGTTTCGACAGAGCTACGTGCTGCGCTATTCGCCTGAGGGCGTTGCGATGCCCGGCTGGCATGCGATTCAGGTGAAGGTGCCGGGTGTGAAAGACGTCACCGTTCGCGCGCGCGCCGGTTATTACGGAGATTGAGGCGGGGATGACGGCGCTTATCTGTGTTCTCAGTGTTCTCAGTCTCTTGATCAGCGGCCCACCGGCTCCAATGCACACGGCAAAGTCCGCACCGGAGCTGCCCCAGACGGCGGTGGCGCGAGCCGGATGGCTCGCCGGCTGTTGGCACATGGCGGGTGAAAGGGGCAATCCGTCCGTCAGGCTGAACTGGGCGCGCGGACGTGGATCCATGTTCCGATCGGGCTCGAGCCCGAGTATTCGTTTCTTCGGATCGAGTCGGTGCCTGCCCTGACGCTGGTGTGGCAAGCACCTGGCCAACGGCCGCTACGGATGCCGATCGACCCGTCGGCTCTCTCGAGCGATGCGATCGCATTCGTGAATTCGGGGACGGGTATTCCGAAGCGCGTGGAGTTCCGTCGAGGGAAGGACGAGGCCTTGCTGGCGCAAACGTACGACGAGGGCCCGAAGGCCCCCGCCATGTCGATGAAAAAGGTAAGCTGCAGCTAGCCGCGAACGTTTAGTCGAGGTCCATCAGCTGCCACTGACCTCGGACATTGGTCAATTGGAACTGATGCCCGCAGTCACAGCTGAGGATCTCGATGCTGTTGAAGCGGAACCCGCGCTGCGGAGACGACACGGTCACTTCCTCGCGCTCGAGCTTCGTTTGATCTTTCGGACACCGGAGCGGGCGGCCTGGTTCGGGGCACGTCGGCGCAAACCGGGCCGTATCCCAGTCAAGGTAACCGCGCGCATGCATTCTCGAGCCGATGTCGTAGGGATTGGACTCTTGCATCGTGGCCTCCTCTGAATTCATGTTGGGAGATCATTTTGCAAGCGGTGTACCAGGTGACCTCTCTGGGACACCTGGCAGCCAATTCAAACGAACCGGAGCTTATCGGGCAAGTACCAGCATTCCTTTACAGGAAAAAGGTATGGCCCGAAGTACTACGCGAGCTAGAAGCTCGCGACCCCGAATGCCCGGAGCAGCCACACGATCACCACGATGACCACGACGACGCGGATGATCGTCTTGATCGGAGCGGCCATCGGGATGAACCTGTCAATTAAATAAAGGATCAAGCCGATTACAACGAGCTGGATCAGAAGCGGCAGCAGGGCGGGGGTCGTGAGTGCAATTAGAGTGAACATGACTCATACCCTACCGCGACTGGCCGATCGGCGACCGTGCGATAAGAGACAGGGGCCTGCTCAGGAGCTCCTGGCCAGAAGCCGCCCGTAGGCGCTAGCGGCGGCGGCGAGCGCGGCGCTGCCTACGACCCCAGCCGCGATTGCCGCGGCAGGCACGTCGCGCATCAGCCACGCCGTCGTGCCCGTCGCGACGACGATGTAAACAGCGATGATCGCTCGCCCTGCCGCGGTCAGCCGGCGCGGAGCATCACGTCCTGGGCGACGTCTTCGGCCTCCGGCGCGAACTCCTGGCCGAGGATCGAGACGGCCAGTCTGAACACCGGGCTGCGTACGGGCCGAGGTCAGCGGCGGCGCTTGGAGGCAAGGGCGTAAAACAGGATCAAACCGATGCCGAGGAACACGAGAGGCAGAGCGAGAGGCCACGGCAACCATCCGTTGGGGATCAGCAGCATGGTGACCACAGCGCCGAAGCCGATCGCGGTCCAGACGATCCCGTGCAGCAGCGTCTCGCGCGGGTCGCCCGCCTTCTGGGCCAGTTGCGGATCGAAGGGCAGCTCCGGCAGCGGGATCCCTTTGTCCATGGCCGCCAGCCGTTCCGTGTGAACGATCTCGACCCGGCGCTGCCGTTCTTTGTGTTTGAAGTACATCCATGCGATCGCTACGGCTGCGATGGCAAAGACAATGGCGGCGTCTGCTGGCGTGTGCGGCATGTCGAACTCCTGCCCTTCAGACAGGGTGAGGCACGTTCCAGTTGCAGTTGCGGGACGAAGACACGCTAGCGCTCGTCGCTAGGTCGTGGCCGCGGCCAGATCCGTATGTTCAAACGCTGAGGCGACCCGGTCCATTTCGGAATTTGACAGGCCGTAGCGGGCCGCTTCGATACGCCATTTCGAAACAGCCTTTGCCACCTCGACGCCGATCGCGCGCGCCTCCTTTTCGGCGAGTTCGAAATACGGCGCAACGCTCATTGCGAGATCAAACGAGGCCGTGCCATCGTCTTCGTTGATCGCCATCGCCAAGACACGGGGCTTGATGTCGACCGGAACCGGGTTGAGATCGTACGCAGGGGACAGACGCCAGCCGAGTTGGCCGGTGTAGACAAAGCCGTGGTTGCGCTGGTGATCGTCGGTATTGGAAATCAGGATGTTGAAGACAATCCGCCGCCACAGAGCGCGAATATCCTCCCTGGCTGCTGCGCCAACGCGGCGCAATGCATCGGCCATTTCCATGTAGCTGCGGGTTTCATTGTCTCTTGATCCGAGCATGCTCATTGCGGACAGGAACGGCACGCGGTGCGTCCCGTTTCTGTCGAAGCGTCGCACCAACAGCACAGGTTTCCCGCCGACGATTTCCACGCGGGCGACAGGCACCGGGATTCCGGCCTTCTCTGCGAGCCGCACAGCGACTGCTTCCCACAGCACGATGTTGTAGTCGTCGTCCTTACTTGGAAATTTCGCGATTGCCAAGTGCCCGTCCTTGTCTCTCACCGAAGCTTTCGGGCGAGCGCCGCCAAGGGACGATCCCGGAGCCAGCAGAAGGCGGAGATCCTCGTCGGTCTCTTTGTCTTCTGCGAGGCGTTCAGTAGCAGACAATAGAGTGGGCAGATTGATCAGGGGCGGTATCTGCTTGCCGTCGGAACGCAGGAACGGACCTCCCTCGCGTTCGGCGAAACGAAGGGCCCCCTGTCGCGCTTCGTCATCGACCAGCAGCAAGAAATCCATTTCCTGCAGCGTGCGCGGCGTTTGTTGTTCTCGCTCGGCTCGGCGACGCTCCGCACGCCGCATTAGTGCGCGGCCCCATCGATCAGGAGCGGAATCGCCTATGGCGCCGAACATGGGTAGATCAGCCGGCGTGTGGAAGGGACCCGGATCAAGCGCGAGGGCGGGCTCCAGAGCGAAGCGCTCTCCATGCTTCAGCCACTGCTCGTCGTACTCAAACGTTGCACCTTCTTTGCCTTTGCCCGTACGACCCCATAAGCGTCCGACCAGGTAAGGGACGCCGTTCAGGTCGACATAGACGAGAACTTCGCGATCCACTTAGCCTTCCTTGCCTTTTCGTCGAGGCTTCGACATCCGAATGCGCTTTGGCAGTGCTTCTTCCTCTAACTGCAGCCCGGTCGCGTCGTTGCGAACGTCGGCAAGGTTTCCAATACGATCAACCAGCCCGAGAACGAAGAGAACGGTGGCATAAATTCCGATCGAGACATTCGGATCGCCCTTTTCCAATCGGCTTAGAGTTGAACGTCCTATGGAGGCGCGCTCCGCGGCGACCGCCACTGGAATGCGCCGCCGCAGCCGGGCGTCGCGGATGTCGCTGCCCAGCTTTCTCAAAGTTCGCCGTACAGGCATGGGAAGAACTGCGGATGTCCGACTGGTTTTCATATAGCGTCCTATTTATGAACCCTTAACTAGCTTAAGGTGTCATATATGAGACGCTAATTCAACAGGCGAATAGGTCTGACCGACGGGCCGCCGTTTTCGGTGGCCCTGATTGCTATCTAACCTACTGATTCTGAATGTGGTGCGGAAAAGAGGACTCGAACCTCCCTAGACCGCCATTGGGCCGGGAGGAAATAGTCCAGGCATCCAACGATCTGCCAGCACTGCTGGGAACGCGATAGAGAGGTGAGCACGCGTGCTCTCGGAGACCAGCACGCCGCGCCCCAGCAACGCCGCGACCACGCGTCGGGCAGCCCTCTCGCTCAATCGCAGAAGGTCTGGCACATCGCCCCGCGGCAATTCACCACGGTAGAGGACGGCCTGAAGAACTTCGCCAGCTTTCGCCGGCAGCAGGCCTGCCGCAGACTCCTCGTCAGCCCAGGAGAGAATGCGAGCACGCAGCTTGTCAGGCTGCACAAGCTGCTCCATGAATCGCACCTGATCGATGCAGACCTTCAGGAAGAATTCAGTGAACTCCACCAAGGCGCTCTGGCTGAGGTTCCCACGGCCATCCAGATCGCCGCGACGTTCGTCGTCGCAGTTCATGAGATGTTGCTTGTATTCAGCTGCGTTGCGCGCAAGGCCTCGTGCGATTGACCAGAGACTGCCCGTGTCTAAACTTTCCAGCAGGCTGGCATGAGACATCAAACGAGCGACGCGCCCATTACCATCCGCAAAAGGGTGAATCCAAAGAAATCTATGGTGGATGGCTGCTGATGCCAGGATGGTCTCGGCACGTCCGAGTTGACCGTAGACCTCTTCGAAGCGATCCATGAACCGAGGAACAGCACCAGGGCTCACCGCCAGATGGCGGCCAACTTTCACATCGTCGTTGCGCAATTCGCCGCCGACAACGTGGACGAGCCGGCTCGTGTCCGGCTCGGTCACAACACGCAATTCCGCCGGTAACATTTCGGTGAAGCGCCGATGGACTTCCTTGATGGCGTCCAAGGTAAAGACTTTGCCCTGAATAGCGCCACCGTCAACCCACCGCTGAACCGCGACGTGTGCAAGGGCTTCAAGCTGAAGATTTCTCTTCTCGGGATCGGCGCTGTAGTCGTTTCGCAGTGCCCGTTCGATGTCGACCGGATGCGTGTGATGCCCTTCAATCAGGTTTGAGTAGTAGCAGTTCATTGCCCGGACGAGGTCAGCCAGGGCATCGACGATGCCGGCCGGCAGGCTGCGCTTGAGCCCCACAGAGGCGGAAGCCAGCTCCATCGCCAGATCATTAAGTTTGACGCGGTGTGATGTGCTTGCCGATAGCACCAGCGGCTCCATCGAAGAGACGCTCTCCCCTCGGTCTTTGGCCGCTGTTTTGGCCGGTTTAGCGTCCGGATCGTAATTACTCATAACTGACGGTATATCAGTCAGTTACTAGACTGTCAATTCGTTGCGTGGCCGCTACATGGCCGGTTCGACGGCCGTCTCGTGTCCGTTGGACTTACTTCGTGATCTCGGTCTTGTAACCAGTCTTCGTGGTGATCGCTTTGGCGATCGCGTCCGGCGACGTCTTGGCGGAATCGTAGGTAACCTCAGCCGTCCCTTTCGCATAACTCGCCTTCGCGTCTTTGACCCCGTCAATCTGTTTCGCGGCGATCTTCACCGCCGCTTCACAGCCCGAACAGGTCATGCCGGTAACGGATTCGTCATGACGAAGCGAGCGAGTCAGAAGCAGGTCAAGGAAATGATGCCGGACCAGCTGCGTCGGCGCATTGCTCGCCTATCTCCGGGCGGTCCAGTCAGCGACCGGTTCTGGGACGACTGCGTTGGCGCCGGGCTGCCGCGCGGTAAGTACAAGACCCAGAAGGATCATCTCCTCGGTTGGCTTCGAGAGTATTCGGGGCCCGGTTTCTACGGCCGGTAAGAGATGCCTGACACGCGTTGCACCAGCCGATGGCCGGTGCCATCATGAGCCGCGCTCGTGAACGCTGGCGTTAGACCGAGAATCACATGTCCTACTGCTATTTCGATGAATCGATCAGGGACCGCGGCGGTTTCATCGTTGGTGCGCTGGTGGTATCGGACCGAGATTTATCGCCGTTCATAGCCGAAGAATGGGCGCGATTGGATCTTAATCCGGAGTCTGATGAGTATAAGAGTTCCAATCCCAAGAACGGGAACGAACTAGGTGTCGCTCAGCGTCGGGTGGTGGCCCAGCTCCTCCACGAATCCAAACTGGGTCTCGTAGTCGTTCCGAGAGGGGATCGCGAACGCCTCGGCGAATACTGCACGGGCTTACTGACGCAACTCATCGAAACAGGTTCCATCGCCAAAGGCGAACACTCGCTGTACCTAGACGCGGGCATCCCGGTCAGCGCCGCCCATCTTGAGCGTCTCGGTCAAATGGAAGTGTCAGTCGCAATGCAGTGCGACTCAAAGAAGGTTGGTGGCATTCAGGTTGCCGATCACGCTGCGCACGCGCTCGGAGGCATGCTGCTCGAAGAGATGGGACTATTGAGAAAGCAGGTCAGAGCTGGGGAGAACTCTGGATACCATCCAGACGACTTGCTCGACCTCGGGTTCGAACTCTGGGCGTCGTTGCGGTACGCACTGATTGGTCGAAATGAGTACATCGAAGGGCTGTCTCCGCCACTGGATGATCTCGCCAATCCGTACTTCCGCGTGGACGGTGTCGGTCTATATGTCGCGGCAACCTGCTCGGCAGATCTCGCGCACCACGCGCGAGAGCGGTTTGGGGTGAATTACCTAGGGTGCATCCATTAGCCAACCGTTCGGGAGAATCAGGTTAACGAGATAGGTGTTACTCGTGTTTTGGCCGCCGCCGTGATGGACATCGATGGCGCCGGCCATGGCTACGGCGGCTGCGCCGAGTGCAACTCTCCCGAGTGGCTCGCGCGCTTAGCGCCAGAGGTCCAGTGAAGAAAATATTTTTGAGGATCCGTCGTTGGTCCGGTGGTCAACAGCAGCCGCGGCCCGTCGACCGATCGCCGCAACAGATGAGCGATATCGCAAAGAACGAGTACTACCTGCGGCAATTGCGCGATGAGAATGCCGCCGAACATTTGATTTCGCGCATCCGCCGCGGCAAAGGCCGATGAGGTCGAACAGGTGAGCAGATCAGGCCGGCGTCAGCCTCGTCGCCGACTTGTGATCGCCGGGGCCGCGTCCCCCGGATTGCTTCTTGTTCGACCTGATCGCGCGATCTCCGCCGACACTCCGAACCGTCTGCTACGCTGGCGGAATGGCGACCTGCATCTACTGCCCGGCCGACGCGGACGCTCGTGAGCACTGGCTCCCCAGAAGTCTTGGGACCTTTCGAAATTTTACATATCTCACCGATCGCCTCTGTGAACAGTGCAACATCGAACTCGGCACAACGGTCGATCATGAGTTCGCGCGAACAGGTCCGACCGGCATTGGTCGGCACGAGTACGGGGTCACCGGTCGACATGACAAGACCGTGAACCCGTTCTTATTTAGGACAATGGGCGCGACGCCGCCGACCACAGGAAGGATGCCGCCGGCCGACGAAGAGGATGGCCCGTACGTGCTCGCCGAAGTCGTTCAGGACGGCGGCAAGCCGATCATGCGGCCCATCCGTCAAATCGTTATGCGACGACCAGACGGCACGCTCGAGCCGGTCGCTGTGCCCAAGGGCTGGGGTGTCGACCAGTTGCGGACCGCGCTCAGTGAGCGGCTGATTGGCGACGATGCGGTTTTGCAATCGATATACGTACCTGATGAGTCGGAGGATTCCAATAGCGAGGCTCCGGAAGGTATCAGGCGCTTGCTCACTGACGTGTTCGGCATGTTTCAGGCCACCGTACGCATTGGCCTTTCGTCGACCGTCACCCCGCCGAGACCGATCACGATCGAGTCAAACCTCACGCACATGTATTTCCGCGGGCTGGCAAAAACAGCTTTTCACTATCTGCTGTGGGCAAGTCCCCTAGTATCGGGCCGCGAACTTGAATTGTCGCCGATCCGAGATTTCATTCGGCAAGGTCGCGGCGACGTGCGCGAGTTCATTCGACCAATCCGACAATCCTTCATCCCACAGATCGCGGCGGGCTGGCGCCCGAACCATGTGTCTCACTTCATTGCGGCTTCGATCGACGAACGCACGGTCTCTGGTGCGTTGCACTTCTTCGTCGCGCCGGCGTTCACGGTCAATCTCGGGCCGTCACCGATGCGAACTATCGGGTCAGCGAATTATTGCCATCAGGCGATGTACTTCGACGAGCCCGACGGGACCGGCCATGACGGCGAGCTTCAGGAGATCGAAGCGATGCGGCGCAGAGTGGTCGGGCCACGCTAGCCGTTCGCAGCCTGGTTGTGGGGATGGCTCGGGGCAACCTGAGGCTGGGGCACCTCCTCGGATTTTGGGACATTCTCTCCGGGATAGTGGGTAGACAACGCAGTGATCAGGCCAGCGGCGGCTGTTCGATTCTTATCAATCGCGACGTCGATGAACCCATAGAGCATGTCCGTCGCTTGCTGAAGTTCAAGGACTGCCACGCCACCGAGGATTTCGACCGCATCTTCTGCTGTGAGTTGCGACGCGTATAGGATGCCCCTCTCCGCAAGGCTCGACTCGGCCATTTTCGCTTGGGCCTTAAACGCCAGCTCTCGATGGTGCGCGGCGATGTCGAATATTGAGGCAAACGTACGATCTGCCAAATAGACGTCCGACAAAACCGCAGCCGATCCCTTCGCACGCATCAAACAGCCGATCCGCGAGAAATCGGTTTCCGACTGTTGCGGAAACTGGATGGCTGGTCTTACCGCAAGAAAGCGGACTGGGTGGGTGGTGTGAGGCGCGAGAATGTCGGTCTTGAACCGTATGAGCCAGTCGCGTTTTCGGATTAGTCCAAACCAGGCAGACCGAAGCGCATCCGCTTCGTCCTCGCGTTTTTTCGCGGCTTCATGTCGACGCTGAAGCATAAATGCAAAGTAAGCGCCGGCAGCTGCGGCTGCGGCTTCAGGCATGACGTCGGCGACGTGGCGCAGGCTGGAGATAACGTCAGGCCAATAGCTGGAAAAATTCACGGATCCTCCTAGCAAATTAGATCAGGGAAGTCGACGGCTGTCAGATACCGGCTCGACGGCCTCGTTTGGACCGCTGTGCACTTCTGCCGGAGGACTAACCAGCGGCCTTGTTCTTTTTGGACTGGGTACGTGGAGCCGACTTGGCGGCGCGAGACGCTTTCTTGCGCGGCTGAGGACGGCGTCGGGGCGATGGCTCGGCGAGCCCGTCGCCGCTATGTTCGGCCGTCTTCGGCCAATCTACGAATGTGCCGCCCCCTTGGAAATGACCGGTCTGATTCTTGAGGCGATCGTAAAACGCTTCATCGCCCGGGTGGGGAAGGAAGATCATGTGCCATCGCATCTGCACGAAAACGCCGGCGGCCGCTTTAGGTTGTTCGAGAACTGCGATTCGGCGCGTGTCGATTGATGCTGTTGGGTCAAGTACCCGGAATTGGTGAGGCAAAGTCTTCTCTTTGGGATTGGCGATCTGGTAGCGCACGCCCTGCAATGCCCGGCCGAAAGCGTATCTGTAGCCAAACCGCGCGAATGCGGCCAAGTACGCCGCCCGTAGCCATCCCACAGCGGCAAGCTGCGGATCGTGCCGGTCCTCCTTGAAGTCGATGTTGAACGACCAGGCCAGTGACTTGCTATCGACGATTTCGTTCATCGTCGTCATGAAGGCTTGACGCTGCTTAGGAGGGTCGACGCCTTCCTTGCCCATCATCACGATGCTCTCGCCGCCGCCGCCCACCCGCACGGTGATTGAGGGCCCGTTTGGCAGCTTCAGATTGACAAGTTGGCCGCCTGGGTGTTCACCTCGAAGGAAGGCAATCGGGCGATCCGCCTTCAGCATGTGGTGGTCGAGATGTTTGCCTGAGTGCGCGTTACAGTCGCGGCACGTCAAAACCAATTCCTTGCCACCCAATGCCCTGGGCGGCACGTGCTCAAGCGTAAGGCGCTTGTCATCTAGTGCGCCGCGATCGAAGCCGTTCTGGCACAGTGGGCAAAGGTAGATAGGTCTGTCGGCTCCCTGCTTAGCTAAAGCCGCCGCGACTTCTGGAAACAGTCTCGCAACTGCCTTACCGCCAACGGCAAAAAGCGCATAGCGCCGCCGCTCTCTAGCCGTGCCTGTTCTTATCTTCGCCACCGTCGCGGATTGTAGCCGCCGAATCCCTGTAGCTGTCAGACTGGCGGTCAAAACAGAAAAGGCCGCCCAACGATCAGGCGGTGTTTGCGTTTTTGTTAAGGATTTATAGAGCCGACAATCAGACTTGAACTGATGACCTTCTGATTACCAATCAGCCGTTACGGGTCCCCGATCGCGCCGCGGCGTTGAACGACTCTCGCCCTCGCGTTCCGGGCGCATTGGGTGAGAACAGCTGCAGGATTACCGTGGCGGCGGAGGATGAGACCACTCAAGAAAGCCGCCGCATTCGCACATCATTCGCACAAAGCGGCAATGTGGGGACGCTTCGGAGGCCCCGATATTGAATGAAATATGCTGTAGGTTATTGATTTTAAAGTTGGTGCGGAAAAGAGGACTCGAACCTCCACGGGATTGCTCCCGCCAGCCCCTCAAGCTGGTGCGTCTGCCAATTCCGCCATTTCCGCGACAGAGAGCCTTGATTCCGGCTCGACAGCTTGCAAGTATAACGACTTATTTAATGCCGCCGCCCTTTTTGCCGTCCTTCGGAGCGGCTTTCGGCGCGTCTTTTCCCGTGGCCGGCGCCGGCGTCGTCGCCGGAACCTGCTGCGGAGTGCCCGGCTGAGCCGTCACGCCGGCCGGAAGTGCCGGGGCCGTCGCTCCCGGCGGCGGGGCCGCAGGGCCGCCGACGCCGCTTACCACTGACGATCCACCGCCACGGGCCATGATGCCCAGCATGATCGAACCCACCATGAACAACACGCCGAGAACCGTCGTCGCCCGGGTGAGAACCGTTGCGCCCGCGCGGGCGCCGAACGCCGTCTGGCTGCTCGAACCGCCGAACGCGGCAGCGATGTCGCCACCCTTGCCCTGCTGAAGAAGCACGACCACGAGCAGGAGGAGGCAAACGATCAGGTACAAGACGACGAGTGTGGAATAGAGCATAAGAAGAGAATTATACCGGTCCAGCGCTGCGCGTGACAATCTCCGCGAAACTGCGCACTTCGAGGCTGGCCCCGCCGACCAGGGCGCCGTCGACGTCGGGCAGGCCGATCAACTCGCGGATGTTCTCGGGTTTGACCGATCCGCCATAGAGAATGCGGCATTTGTCGGCCGGCGCGCCGCCGAACCACTGGCGCAGGCGACTCCGAATGTGAGCGTGGGCTTCACCGGCCTCGGCTGACGTGGCGTTCTTGCCGGTGCCGATCGCCCAAACAGGTTCGTACGCGATGACGAGGGCCGCAAGCTCGTCGCCTGTCAGGCCGTCGAGCCCGATCTTGACCTGCCGGTCGAGGACGGTGAGCGTGTCGCCCGCCTCGCGTTCGGCGAGCGTTTCGCCGACGCACACGATCGGTGTAAGCCCGCCGGTGATCGCCGCGCGCAGTTTCCTGCTCACGGCTTCGTCGGTGTCGCCGAATAAACGGCGTCTTTCCGAATGGCCGATGATCACATGCGACGCGCCGGCGTCCTTCAACATCTCGGCGCTGATCTCGCCGGTGAACGCGCCCTGGCGCTCGAAATAGAGATCCTGGCCGGCGATTTTTATATTGGTGGACCTGGCCGCGTCGGCTGCTGCAACGAGGCTCGTGAAAGCCGGCGCGATCACGACTTCGACGCCTCGAAGATGCGCAGTGGCCTGGGCTAGCTCACGCACAAAGGCCGAAGCCTCTCTCTGCGTTTTGTGCATCTTCCAGTTCGCCGCGAGGACGGGAGTGCGCATGTCAGAGCTAATGGTCAATGGTCAGTGGTCAATGGTCAATGAATTTCGCAGCCAGGCCCTTCATTGACCATTAGCCAATGACCATTGACCATTTATCGCTCGTTGAGCGCGGCCACGCCCGGAAGGATCTGGCCGCCGAGAAACTCGAGGCTGGCGCCGCCGCCGGTTGAGATGTGCGTCATCTTTTCAGCCACACCTGCGCGGTGAACGGCCGCGACTGAATCGCCGCCGCCGATGATCGTCGTGCCGTTGACGGCTGCGACAGCGTTGGCGACGCCGATGGTGCCGGCCGCAAACGCGTCGATCTCGAAAACGCCCATCGGTCCGTTCCAGACGACCGTCTTCGCAGGCGCGATTATGGCCGCGTAGAGGTCCACCGTCCTCGGTCCAATGTCCAGGCCCATTCTTTCGCCGATAGCCGTGTCCGCGACGTCCAGAAGTTCTGTTGGTGCGCCGTCCTTTAGTTCGGGTGCGACGACATGGTCTACCGGAAGTTCCAGGCGGACGCCCTTCGCTTTCGCTCGGGCGAGCAACTCCCTGGCCGTGTCAACAAGATCCGGTTCCACGAGCGATTTGCCGACGGGAAGCTCCTGCGCTTTGAAAAAGGTATATGCCATGGCGCCGCCGATGAGCAGTGCGTCGACTTTGCCGAGGAGGTTTTGGATGACTTCGAGCTTGTCGGAAACTTTTGCGCCGCCGAGGATCGCCACGAAGGGGCGGTCGGGCTTCTCGAGCGCTTTGCCCAGATACTCGACCTCGGCGCTCATGAGAAAGCCGGCAACGGAATCCTTCACGTGATGCGTGATGCCTTCGGTTGACGCGTGCGCGCGATGGGCGGAGCCGAACGCATCATTTATGTAGGCGTCGCAGAGCGACGCCAGTTCCTTCGCAAAACCCTCGTCGTTGGCTTCTTCCTCGGCATGAAACCGCAGATTCTCGAGCAGGACGACGCCGCCCCCGTTAGCAACGACGGCCGCGATCGCCTCGGCCGCCGCCGCGCCGACGCAATCAGATGCGAAGGCGACGGGTTGACCGAGAAGCTTCGACAGATGGCCGGCAACCGGTGCCAGCGTGAATTCCGGATTCGGTTTGCCTTTCGGCCTGCCGAGATGCGAAGCGAGTACGACCGTCGCTCCCTTCTCCAACAAGAAATTAATCGTCGGGAGCGCACCCTTGATGCGCGTGTCGTCGCCGATGACGCCATTCTTTATCGGGACGTTGAAGTCCACGCGCACGAACGCGCGCCGGCCGGAACAATCCAGGTCACGAATGGTTCTGAGAGCCAACCGATTACAAGCCCTTGCCCGCCATGTAGCGGAGCAGATCCACGCAGCGGTTCGAGTAGCCCCATTCGTTGTCGTACCACGCCATGATTTTGGCGAAGTCGCCCGACATGACCTTCGTGTACGCGGCGTCGATGCTGGCCGAGTGCGGGTTGCCGCGAAAGTCGATCGAGACGAGCGGCGCCGTTACGAATTCCATGATGCCCTTCAGCGGTCCGTCGGCTGCGGCCTTGAACGCGGCGTTGATCCCTTCCGCCGTCGCATTCTTCTCGAGCACCACGTTGAGGTCGACGACCGAGACGTTGGGCGTCGGCACGCGCATCGAGATCCCGTCGAGCTTGCCTTTGAGAGCCGGCAATACTTCGCCAACGGCGCTCGCCGCGCCCGTCGTCGTCGGAATCATGGACAACGCTGCCGCGCGCGCGCGGCGGATGTCTTTGTGCGGAAGATCGAGCAGTTGCTGGTCGTTCGTGTAGGCGTGGATGGTCGTCATCCAGCCCTTCGTGATGCCGAACGATTCGTGCAGCACCTTGGCCACCGGTGCGAGGCAATTGGTCGTGCATGACGCGTTGGAAATGACTCGATGTTTCGACGGGTCGTAGTGTTCGTGATTCACGCCCATGACAAACATCGCGTCGGGCTTCCTGGCGGGCGCGGTGACCATCACGCGCTTGGCGCCGCCGGCATCGATATGTGTGATGGCGTCTTCGCGATCCGTGAAGCGGCCGGTTGACTCGAACACGAGATCGACGCCCAGGTCTTTCCACCGGAGCTTCGCGGGATCCTTTTCAGCGAACACCTTGAACGTGTCGCCGTCGACCGCGATCGTGTCGCCGGCCGCGCTGATGTCGGCCTTCAGGTTGCCCAGGATCGAGTCGTACTTCAGGAGGTGGGCGAGAGTGCTGGTGTCGGTGAGGTCGTTGACGGCGACGAGGTCGATGTCGTCATGCCCCATGATCACGCGCGCGATGTTGCGCCCGATTCTACCGAAGCCGTTGATGCCGACCTTAATCGCCATTAAGCGCTCCCTCTAGTGATGCAAACGGCGTGATTGTAGCAGGGCACACAGCGTATATTGTTCTGGTCGTGCACGCCCTGTACTCGCTCGCGATCATTGTTTTCGCGATCCTCGCGTCGCCCTGGTTTCTGTACCAGGCGATCCGCTATCGCAAGTATGTCAGCAGTCTCGCCCAACGCATGGGCGCGCTGCCGGTCAGCCTGAATCTCGATGGCGACGAGTCGATCTGGATTCACGCCGTCTCGGTGGGCGAGGCGCTCACCGTTCGCTCGCTGCTGCCCACACTCCGCGAACTCTATCCCGGGCTCAAGATTTTCGTATCGACGACGACGCTGACCGGCCATCAAATCGCGCGGACGCGGCTGCCGAACGTCGATGCGGTGTTCTATCTCCCGTTCGACCTGGCGCCGTTCGTGAACCGGACGCTCCGCATTGTGAGGCCGCGGCTTTTCATCATGATGGAAACCGAGATCTGGCCGAACCTGCTGCGCGCCTGCCGCAAGGCCGGCGTCAAGACGATGCTGGTGAATGGGCGGATTTCGTCGAAGTCGTATCCGCGGTACATGATGGCGCGGGCATTTTTCCGCGTCGTGCTGCGGAATGTCGACAGGTTCTGCATGCAGAGCGACGAGTCGGCGCGACGGATCATCGACATGGGCGCGGATCCGAAGAAAGTGATCGTCACCGGCAGCTTGAAATTCGAGTCGGTCGAGCCGCCGGCGTCGGTGTCGGCCGGCCGCGGCGAAGGCCGGGTGCTCCGGTACTTCCGGATGTCGCCGAACCGCCTCGTGATCATCGCCGCCAGCACGCATCCCGGCGAAGAGGCGATGGTGCTGCGCGCGTTCGCAATGGTGCGGCGCACGCACCCGAACGCGATGCTCGTGATCGCTCCGCGGAAACTCGAGCGCGCCGGCGACGCCGAAGGCCTCGCGCGCGGCGAAGGCTATCGCGTCGCGCGGCGGTCGGATCTGCCGGTCGACGCGGAGCCGCGCGAGGATGTGGTCGTGCTCGACACCGTCGGCGAGCTGTCGCAGCTCTTTCAGATTGCGACCGTCGTGTTCGTCGGCGGCAGCCTCATCAACTGGGGCGGGCACAACGTGCTCGAGCCGGCCGTGCACGGGAAGCCGATTGTGTTCGGGCCGCATATGCAGAACTTCGCGGAGATCGCGGCCGCGTTCGTTTCGAGCCAGGCCGGCATTCAGGTAGACGGCGAGGCCGGACTGGTGACCGCGCTCGTACGGCTGAGCGGAGACTCCGTGGAGCGCGCGCGGCTGGGAGCGGCCGCGCGGGCGCTCGTCGAAGCGAACCGGGGCGCGACGCCCCGAACCGTCGACGCCATCGAGGCCCTGCTGCCGCCGCCGAACGGCCGCGCCGTGGTGCGGCCGTTCCGTGTGGTGAACTGAGCCCGCGTGATCGCCCATTTATATTCCGGGTACCGACGAGCCGCGCGCGCCGATGCGCATCGGCTCGCGCGGCCGGTGATCTCGATCGGCAACATCAGCATGGGCGGCCGCGGAAAATCGCCGCTCGCCGGCCTCGTCGCCGAAATGCTCGTCCAGGCGGGCGAGCGGCCGTCCATTCTCAGCCGCGGTTACGGGCGCGAGATTCCGAGCGACGGCGTGACCGTCGTGAGCGACGGTCAGCGGCTGCCTGACGGGCGGCTCGACGTTTCCCGCCTCGCGGATCTCGCTGAGAGCGGCGACGAGCCGCTGATGCTCGCCCGCGCCGTGCCCGGCGCGGCCGTGCTCGTGTGCGAGCAACGCGCGCTCGCCGGCGCGCTCGCCGAGCGCGCGTTGGGCTGCACCGTTCACGTGCTCGACGACGGGTTTCAGCATCACAGGCTGCACCGAGATATCGATATCGTGCTCGTGAGCGCCGAAGACCTTGCGGGAAGGCCGCTGCCGTTCGGGAAATTGCGCGAGCCGGTGGAAACGTTGAAGTTCGCGGATGCGCTCATCTTCGAGGGTTCCGAAGTTTCAGAGTTTCAGAGTTCCACGGTTTCAGAGTTTCAACGTTTCGCGCTAAGTCGCAGTCTGGGAACTCCACAACTCTGGAACTCTGAAACCCTGAAACATCGAAACCCTGAAACCCTGCAACTCGGAGAGTCTGATCCAGTTTTCGCAGTAGCCGGCATCGCAAACCCCGACCGCTTCTTCGACTCCCTCAAAACAGCAGGCTACACAGTCGTCGGCACGCTGGGCTTCGCCGACCACCATCGCTACTCCGCGGCTGACGTGCGCCGCATTCGCGACGACGCCTCGCGGTCGGGCGCCACGGCAATCGCGACGACGTCGAAGGACATCGTCCGGTTGGAGAAGGCCTCCGCGTGGCCCGTGCCTCTCATTGAGATTCCGCTCGAGGTCAGCGTCGAGCCGGCCGCGGCATTTCATGCGTGGCTCTTTCGCCGTCTCGCTGAGGCCCGGCAATGACGCTGCTCGACGTGAGATTTCGCGTGGAATACGCCGCGCTCGTCGTCGTCCGGTTCATCGTGGGCGCGTTGCCAGACCGCGTGTCGTGGTGGCTCGGCGCGATGGTCGGCTTCGGGTTCTGGGCGCTTGATGCGGGGCACCGAAAACTCGCGGAGCGCCAACTGCGCGCCGCGTTCCCGACACGATCCGCAGATGAGTGCCGGGCGATCGCGCGGCGGACGTTCATTCACTTCGGGCGGCTCCTCGTCCTGCTCATCAAGTTCAGTACGCTGACGCCGGCCGAGATCCGCGAGCGCGTGGAGTACGACGGCGACGACCGCGTGCGCGACGCGCTCGGGCGAGGCAAGGGCGTGCTGTTGTTCTCGGGACATTTCGGCTTCTGGGAAATGCAGGGCATGGCGCATCCGCTCGTGCTGCCGCCGATGCACGTGCTGGCGCGCGCGCTCGACAACCCGGACCTGCACCAGTGGCTGGAGGACACGCGCACGCGCACCGGAAACGGCGTGATCTACCGCCGCGGCGCTGTGCGCCGGGTCCTCCGCGCTCTCGAAAGCAACGAGTGCGTCGCGGTCATGATCGACCAGCACATCCAGCCGGCCGACGCCGTGATGGTTGATTTCTTCGACCGGCCCGCGGCCACGACGACGGCGCTCGCAGCGCTCGCACTTCGCACAGGCGCGCCGGTGATTCCGGTGTTTGCCGTTCCAATCGAAGGCGGCAGGTTGCGGATGATCTACGACCACCTCGTCGAGCCGCCGGCCGCCGACAGCGAGCAGCCGATTCGCGAGTTCACGCAGCGCTGCACCGACGTTCTCGAGATGTACGTCCGCCGGCACCCGCATCTGTGGCTCTGGATGCACCGCCGGTGGCGCGATGCGGGCGCGGGCTCTGGTGCGGAGGACGAGTCGCTTGCCGGCATGTTTCCGCGGGCGAAGAAAGAGTCGTCAGGCGAGGAAGACGGGGAGCCGTCTGGTGATAAAGACGGGGAGCCGTCTGGTGATGATGAAGGGGAACTCTCCCAATGACGCCGCCCATCCCGCCGGATCACACCGAGGCTTCGCGCGTCATCGTCCGTGCACCCAACTGGCTGGGCGACGCGGTGCTCGCGTTGCCCGCGATCGCTGCGCTCCGCCGGCACTTCAAGGACGCGCACCTCGCCATCGCTGCACCGGCGGGCTTCGCGGATGTGTTTCGCGAGAACATCGATGCCCGTCCGGACGAAGTGATCGCGCTCGGATCGAAACCCAGGGCCCAACGCGAGTCATTCACCGCCGGGCAATTCGATCTCGGCGTGCTCTTTCCGAATTCATTTAGATCCGCGTGGCTGTTCAGGCAAGCCGGCGTGCGTGAGCGCTGGGGTTACGCGCGCGGCTTTCGGGCGCCGCTGCTCACGCGGCGTTCGATCCGTCAGCGTGTGTCCGGCGTTCAGCATCAGGCTGACTACTATCGCCAGCTCGTCCGCGGCTTTGGAATTCCCGTGGACGCAGATGCGCCGCATCTCACGCTCACCGACGCGACGCGGAAGATGGGCATCGAGCTTCTCGAGCGTTCCAAGGTGGATCTGGTTCGGCGCGTCGTAGTTTTAGCGCCAGGCGCCGCGTACGGTCAGGCGAAGCAGTGGCCGCCCGCGCGAGTGGCGCAGGTGGCGGCGAGGCTGATTGGCGATCGCGATGCGACGTGCGTGATGGTCGGCGCCGGTCACGATCGCGACGCGGCGCGTGCGGTAGAATCGGCTTTGGTTGATGTGAACGGGGCGCTGCGGCCTCGCCTGGTTGACCTCACGGCTCGAACGTCGCTGCGCGAACTGATGGGCGTGCTGTTTCGGGCCGACGCGATCGTCGCGAACGATTCCGGCGCCATGCATCTCGGCGCGGCGTTGGGCCGGCCGGTCGTTGCGGTCTTCGGCCCGACCGACGAGCGCGCGACGCGGCCGATCGGGCCGGCCGGGCAAGACGAGGTGCTGACCGCCCAGGCGTTTTGCCGTCCGTGCCATCTGCGTGACTGCCCGATCGATCACCGGTGCATGAAGCGCGTCACCGCCGACATGGTGTTTGCCGCCGTCTCGAAACAGCTGGCGTTCCGCCGGGAGAGTGTTCGTGAATCGAGCTAGCCAGCTGATCGCCGCCATGCGCAAGGCCCGGGTCGTGGTCGTCGGCGACCTCATTGCCGATCAGTTCATTTCCGGCCGCGTCTCCCGCATGTCGCGCGAAGCGCCCGTCCTGATTCTCAAGTACGACAGCACGACGATCGTTCCCGGCGGCGCCGGCAATGCCGCCGCCAACGTCGCCGCGCTCGGCGCCAAAGTCGACGTCGTCGGTCTGATCGGACGCGACGATGAAGGGCGGCGCCTGTTGAAGGCGTTGCCGCGCGGCGCGAACGTGCGCGGGGTGATTCGCGCGCCCGGATATTCCACGCCGGTGAAAACGCGAATCCTTGCCGGCGGCGTGCACTCCGCAAAGCAGCAGGTCGTCCGCATCGACAGGATTGGCGAGCCGGTGACTGACGCGCTCCGCAAGCGCGTGCAGGCCGCGCTCTCGCGCGCCGCCCGCGGCGCCGACGCGATCATCGTGTCCGACTACGGCTCGGGCGTGATCAATGCGGCGATGGTGCGGAACGCCCTGCGCCGCGCCGGGAGAAAGAAGCCGATCGTCCTCGTTGACTCCCGCTACGCCATGCTCGGGTTCAAAGGCATGACGGCGACGACGCCGAACGAGTCCGAAGTGGAAGCGCAGCTCGGCGTCACGATCGGCGACGATGCCCGCGCTCTCGAGCGAGCCGGTCGCGCGCTCTTGAAGAAGACCCGCGCGGCATCGGTGCTGGTGACTCGCGGCAGCCGCGGCATGGCGCTCTTCCAGGCTGGTGAACGCACGCGCCACATTCCGATCGTCGGCTCCGACGAGGTTGCGGACGTGACGGGCGCGGGCGACACGGTGATCGCGGCGTTCGCGCTGGCGCTGTCGGCCGGCGGGTCGCCGGTCGAAGCCGCTCATCTTGCCAATCACGCGGGCGGCATCGTCGTCATGAAACGCGGGACTGCCACGGTGAGCCGCGTCGAGCTTGCGGCGTCCGTCGCTGCCGACGGCGATCCGGCTGGAGTGTTTGGCGGGTGAGCGGACACATCTTCAGTACTGACGCCGCGCTAAGCGCGGCGATAGATGACGACAAGCGCGCCGGCCTCACCATCGGCTTTGCCAACGGGGTCTTCGATCTTCTTCACGTCGGCCACGTGCGATACCTCGAGGGCGCGAAGGCGCTCGTTGACCGGCTGGTCGTGGCGGTGAACAGCGACGTGTCTGTGCGCGGGCTCAAGGGCGATGACCGGCCGATTCTGCCCGAAGCCGCGCGAGCGGAGCTCGTCGCATCGCTCCGCGCGGTCAGTTACGTCATCGTGTTTTCTGAGCCCACGGTCGGACGGCTCCTCGAACTGCTCAAACCCGACGTGCACTGCAAAGGCACCGACTACACCGTCGAAAGCGTTCCCGAGCGCGAGATCGTCAAGGCATACGGCGGCCGGACGGCGATTGTCGGTGATCCCAAGGACCATTCCACGCGCGACCTCCTCGCGCGGCTCAAGATGACGAAGGGTTAATCCTGTGCCCACCATCCTCATTGTCCGGCTCGGTTCGCTCGGTGATCTCATCCACACGCTGCCGGCGTTCGCCGCGCTCCGGCGCGAGTATCCCGACGCTCGTATCGACTGGCTCGTCGAAGCCCCGCACCGCGAAATCCTCACGATGGTGGAGGGCTTGTCGAATGTGATCGTGCTCAAAGGGCGATCGGCGAGCGGGTGGTTCGACACGATCGGCGAGTTGCGCACGCGGAAGTATGATCTCGCGCTCGATTTCCAGGGCCTGATCAAATCGGCGACGCTGACGCGCTTTTCCGGCGCGCCGGAAGTGCTGGGCTTCAACAGCAAGTCGTTACGCGAGCCAGCTGCCCGGATTTTCTACTCTCGATCGGTCAAGGCTGACGATACCGGGCATGTGATCAACAAGAATCTGGCGCTCGCGAGCGAAGTGCTGCAGCGTCCGGTCATGCTTCACGAGCCGTGGGATCAGCCCGGCGCCGACTTTCCGTTGCGCGCAACGGAGTCGCCGGTGCTCGACGACCTTCGCGCGAAGGGCATCAACAGGTTTGCGCTGTTGAATCCCGGCGCCGCGTGGCCTAACAAACGCTGGCCCGCCGCACGATTCGGCGCGGTGGCGAAGGATCTCAAAGACTCGCATGGGCTCACGCCGGTCATCCTGTGGGGACCGGGTGAACGCGTCATCGCCGATGCCGTGCAGGATGCCAGTGACGGTCGCGCCGTCGTCGCGTCAGAAACCCGGTTGCCGGACCTTGTCGCGCTGTCGCGCGCAGCGTCACTGATGATTTCGGGCGATACCGGGCCGTTGCACATCGCGTGCGCAGCGGGCACACCCACCGTTTCATTGTTTGGGCCGACCGATGCCGCGCGCAACGGGCCGTGGAACCCAAGTGACATCGTGCTATCTCGCTATCGCTCATGTCAGTGCCACTACAAGCGCCAGTGCCAGCAGCCGCATTCCTGGTGCTTGCCGGATATCGGCGCCGAAGATGTCCGCGCGGCGGTTCGCAAGAGGTTGGAGACGTAATGCTGAGTGTGCTTGCCCGGTATCGCGTGACGCTGGGCTTTGTTGTCGGCGCGATCAGTTTTGCGCTCGCGCGGCCCACGTGGAAGTCGTTGCTGTACGGCGCCGCCATTGCGATTCCCGGCGAACTCCTGCGGCTGTGGGCCGCCGGTCATATCGACAAGGGCCGCGAGATCACGCGGTCGGGCCCGTACCGGTTCGTTCGTCATCCGTTGTATCTGGGCTCGACGATCATGGCGATCGGTTTTGCGGTAGCGAGCGGCGATTTGCGCGTTGTGATTTTCGTGGCCGTCTACATGATCGCGACGCTGGCCGCCGCCACGCGGACCGAAGAGCATGCGCTCGATCAGAAGTTTTCGGGACAGTATTCCGCGTATCGCGAAGGCCGGGCGCAGGCCGTCGAGCGCCCGTTCACCTGGGCGCGCGTCGCGGCGAATCGCGAGTACCGCGGCGCGGCAGGACTGGTAGCGGGACTTGGGTTTTTGCTGGCGTTGATCATCTGGCGTCAGTAGTGCCATAATCATCTGCTGCCGGATCGGGCGGTTAGCTCAGCGGTAGAGCACTGGCCTTACACGCCGGCTGTCACAGGTTCGAATCCTGTACCGCCCACCACGCGGCGCTGGAACGGATTCGAATAACACGGTTCTTTGCGGGGCCGTAGCTCAGTTGGTTAGAGCGCCGGCCTGTCACGCCGGAGGTCGCGGGTTCGAGCCCCGTCGGCCCCGCCACTTTCACCAGAAAAACAAATGGTCAGTGGTCAATGGCCCGTAGGCCCTTCATTGGCATTGACCATTGACCACTGACCATTCCACGATGCTCTATGCCCCTTCAGGCGCAAACTGGACACGCGCGCATAGCCGCTCTGCTTCAGCAGGCCGTCGCTCGCAAGTCCGTGCCGCAGAGCTTGCTCCTGGCCGGGCCGGAAGGCACCGGAAAACGCGCGATGGCGATCGCGCTCGCGCAGGCTGTCAACTGCCCGAATCAAAAAGCGGGCGACGCGTGCGGCGAGTGCCACACGTGCGCGCGGATCGCGCGCGGCGACCACTACGACGTGGTCGTCGTGGAACCGGAAGACGGCGCGGCGACGATCAAGATCGAGCAATTGCGCGAGCGGGTGTTGAACGCGGTGGGTTACCGGCCGTTCGAAGCCAACAAACGGATCTTCATCATCGATCCGGCCGATGCGATGACGGACCAGAGCCAGGACGCGCTGCTCAAGACACTGGAAGAGCCGCCCTCGTCGGCGATTCTCATGCTGCTCTCGTCGTATCCGGACTCGCTCGCGCGCACGATCCAGTCGCGATGCCGGCGCCTGCGATTCGAGAAGGTTGACACCGGTTTCGCCGAGCCGCCGGCGATTGACTTCGATCCGGCGATGGCATTTCTCCTGGCCGCGGTGGAGCGGTCCGTGCCGAAAAAACTCAAGGCCTCGGCGGCTCTGGCGACCGTCAAAGGCGATCGGCGCGTGCGCGAAGCCGTCTCCACCCGTCTCGAAATCGTGTCGACGCTTTTGCGCGACGTCTCGGCTGTGGTCGCCGACGAGCTCGGCGCCGTTCAGCATCGCGATGCCGCAGGCGAGCTCAGAACGCTGGCGAAGTCGTTCGATCAGCGGCGCGTCGCGACGGCGTGGGCGGCGCTCCAGCGGGCGCAGCAAGCGCTCGATCGCAACGGCGGCCCGAAGATCGTCGCCGACTGGACGGTGATGTCTTTATGAAAACGATTGCGATTACCGTCGGTGATCCGTCCGGCATCGGGCCGGAGATTTCCGTCAAGGCCGCGCGCGATCCGCGCGTCGTGGCCGTCTGCCGGCCGGTGCTGTACGGTCCGCATGCGGCGGCCGACCTGGCGCCATTCCCGGTCGGCAAGGTCAACGCCGATGCCGCGCGCGCCGCGTACGCCGCGATCGAGCAGGCAACCGCTGACGCGCGCGCCGGCAAGGTCGGCGCTGTAGTCACGGCGCCTATTTCCAAGGAAGCGTTTTCGCTCGCCGGATATCAGTGGCGCGGACACACGGATTTGCTGGCGCATCTTTGCGGCGCAGTGGAAGTCGCGATGATGTTCTGGTCGGAACGGCTGAGAGTCGTACTGGCAACCGTACATATTCCGCTGCGCGAAGTGCCGGCGGCGCTCACCCAGGATCGACTGCGCGACGTGATCGCGCTCACGGCGCGTTCGCTGCCGAGCTTCGGCATCAACACGCCGTCTCTCGCTGTCGCCGGTCTCAATCCGCACGCTGGAGAGAACGGTCTGCTCGGCCAGGAAGAACTGCAGACCATCATTCCGGCGATTGAGGATGCGAAGGGCTTGGGCATCGATGTGTCCGGGCCGTTTCCGGCCGACACGATCTTCGTGCGCGCTGCGCGCGGCGAGTTCGATGCCGTGATCGCGTGCTATCACGATCAGGGACTGATCCCCGTGAAGCTGATGGCATTTGGCCGCGCGGTGAACGTCACGCTCGGCCTGCCGATCGTCCGCACGTCGGTCGATCACGGCACGGCGTTCGACATCGCCGGACAGGGGATTGCCGACGAGGGCAGCCTGGTCGAAGCGATCCTGCTTGCCGCAAGGTTGGCGCCGAATGAGTGACGCGAAGCGCAAGGAAAAGAAGGACACCGCGCCGAAGAAAGACACGGAAGACAACCAGAAACTGATCGCCGACAACCGCAAGGCGTGGTTCGAGTACGAGATTCTCGAGCAGTTCGAGGCCGGCATTGTGCTCCAGGGCACCGAAGTGAAGTCGATTCGTGAGGGCGGCGTGAGCCTGCGCGAGAGCTTCTGCAAAGTATTCGGCGCCGAGATGTTTTTGTGGAACGCGCACATCGCGCCGTACAGCCATCGCGGATCGGCCGCACACGAGCCGACGCGGACCCGCAAGTTGCTGCTGAATCGCCGCGAAATCAACAAGCTGCTCGGCAAGACCATCGAGAAGGGCCTGACGGTCGTGCCGCTCCGGATGTACTTCAAGAAAGGCCGCATCAAACTCGGCATCGGCCTGGCCCGCGGCAAGAACGTGCGCGACAAGCGCGAGACTATTCGCAAGCGCGAAACCGACCGCGAAACCCGCGCCGCGGTCAAGACCAGGGCGCGATCGTGACGTTCGTACGAACCCTCGACGTTCGTACGAACCCTGGGCGTTCGTACGAACCCTGGGCGTTCGTACGAACCCCCGACGTTCGTACGAACAGCTAGAATGTGCCCATGAATCGACGCGGCATCATCCTGGCGGGCGGGGCCGGTACCCGGCTCTATCCGGCCACCCGCGCCGTATCGAAACAGCTCCTGCCCGTCTACGACAAGCCGATGATCTATTACCCGCTGTCGACGCTGATGCTCGCGGGCGTACGGGAAGTGCTGATCATCTCCACGCCGCGCGACGTGCCCGTGTTCCAGGCGCTGCTCGGCGACGGCGCGAGCTGGGGGATGAAGTTCGAGTACGCAGTCCAGCCGGATCCCGGCGGGCTCGCGCAGGCGTTCATCATTGGCGCGAAATTCGTCGATGGCCGGCCGTCTGTCCTCGTGCTCGGCGACAACCTGTTTTACGGCGATGAGCTGCCGCAGCGCCTGAGCAAAGCCGGCGCCCGGGACCGCGGCGCGACCGTCTTCGGGTACCACGTCAAAGATCCGCAGCGCTACGGTGTCGTCGGCTTCGACGACAAGGGCAATGCGACATCAATTGAAGAGAAGCCGTCGAAGCCAAAGTCGTCCTACGCCGTCACGGGTTTGTATTTCTATGACGGTCGCGCCGCCGAGATCGCGTCGACACTGAAGCCGTCGGCGCGCGGCGAGCTTGAGATCACGGATCTCAATCGTGCCTACCTGGACGCCGGCGAGCTCTCCGTCGAACTGCTCGGCCGCGGCTACGCGTGGCTCGACACGGGGACGCATGAGTCGCTGCTGCAGGCGAGCCACTTCATTGAAACGGTCGAGAGCCGGCAGGGCTTGAAGATCGCGTGCCCGGAAGAAATCGCCTTTCGCCTCGGCTACATCGATCGCGCGGAACTGCTGAGACTGGCGACAGAACTCGGCAGCAGCGAGTACGCGACGTACTTGCGCGGTTTGGAATAGCTGCGGCCTGTGGACCGTTAGGTCTGCCCGCTTAACCGTTTCAAATCCGCATCCACCATCATCGTCACGAGCCCCTCGAACGTCACGCTGGGCTCCCACTTGAGTTCTTCGCGTGCTTTCGATGCATCACCGATGAGGTGATCGACTTCCGCCGGCCGGAGGAATGCCGGGTCGAGCTTTACGTACTTTTCCCAGTCGAGGCCGACGTAGCCGAACGCGATCTCGACCAGCCGCTGGACCGAGTGCGCTTCGCCGGTCGCAATGACGTAGTCGTCCGGCTGGGACTGCTGCAGCATCAGCCACATCGCGCGGACGTAGTCGCCGGCAAAACCCCAATCGCGGCACGCGTCAAGATTCCCAAGTGCGAGTGACTTCGCCCGGCCGAGCTTGATCTTCGCGACGCCGTCCGTGACTTTGCGGGTCACGAACTCAATGCCGCGACGCGGTGATTCGTGGTTGAAAAGAATGCCCGACACCGCGAACAGGTCGTAGCTCTCGCGATAGTTCACCGTGATGTAGTGCGCGTAGACCTTCGTGACCCCGTACGGGCTGCGCGGATAGAACGGCGTGCTTTCCCGCTGCGGCACTTCGCGAACCTTGCCGTACATTTCGGACGAGGACGCCTGGTACATCTTGATCGTCGGATCGACCTGGCGCACCGCTTCGAGCACGCGCGTGACGCCTTGCGCGTTGAACTCGCCGGTGAGCAACGGCTGATCCCACGACGCCGGCACGAACGACATGGCGGCGAGGTTGTAGAGCTCGTGCGGCCGGACCTTGTCGAGGACCTTGATGAGAGAAAGCTGATCGAGCAGATCGCCCGGCAGGAGCGTGATGCGGTCGAGAATGTGCTCGATGCGCCAGTAGTTGGTCGCCGAAAGCCGCCGCGTGAGACCGAACACCTCGTAGCCCTGCTCGAGCAGCAGCTCTGCGAGGTACGAGCCGTCCTGGCCGGTGATGCCCGTGATCAGTGCTCGCTTCTTGCCGGTCGAGTTGTCGCTCATGTTGCCGAAAACGATAGCATGTCGCCAGCATGATTGCCGTCATCGGCGCGGGGGTGGTCGGCATGGCGATCGCGCGCGCCCTCGCGATGCGCCAACGCGATGTCGTTGTGCTCGAACGGCACCGCCGTCCGGGCCTCGACACGTCCACGCACAACAGCGGCGTCGTCCATGCCGGTCTCTACCATCCGCCCGAGACACTGAAAGCGCAGCTCTGCGTCGAAGGACGCGAGCGTTTGATCGCGTTCGCCGCGGAACACGGCGTGCCGTACGCGCGCGGGGGCAAACTGATCGTCGCGCAGTCCGGAGAGGATGCCGCTCTCGAACGCGTTGCCCTGACCGCGGCGGCCAACGGGGTCGTTCTGGAGGAGGCCAGTCCGGCATTCATCAGGCGCCGCGAGCCGAACATTCGCGCTGCGCGAGCCTTATGGTCGCCTCTTACCGGATGGATCGAAGCCGAGGAATACGTGCGCGCGCTCGAGCGCGAGCTCCAGCGGCTCGATGTGCCGGTACTCGTTGGCACGCCCATCATTGGCTGCGAGGCCGACGCCGACCGGTTGATCGTGGTCACACCGCGCGAACGAATCCCGGTCGACATGGTCGTCAACGCCGCCGGCTTGTTTGCCGACGATGTGTCGGCGATGTGCGGCGGGGAACGATTCAGCATCTATCCGTGCCGGGGCGAGTACGCGGAGCTGGCTCCGCGGGCGAGGGGCCTGGTCAACGGCCTGGTCTATCCGGTGCCGCACGCCAGCGGTCATGGGCTCGGCGTGCACCTGACGAAGACGCTTGGCGGGGAAGTCTGGATTGGACCGACGATCGGATATCGCGACCGCAAGGATGACTACGAGAACGGGCGGCTGCCGCTCGAGGCGTTTCTCGAGCCGACGCGCGCCCTGCTGCCGGACATCACGATTGATGATCTTCGGCTGAGCGGTTCAGGCATTCGCGCGAAACTGCATCCGCCGTCCGAGTCGTTCGCCGATTTCATGATTCGCCCAGATCGCGTTCAGCCGCGGCTGTTTCATGCCGCGGGTATCGATTCGCCGGGCCTCACGGCCAGTCTGGCGATCGGTGAATACGTCGCCGCCGCCACGGGCACGTAGGTGCGGACCTTCCCTTCGCGGGCTCAGGGCAGGCAGGTCCGCGCGATCAAACTCGCGTCGATCTTGAAGACGGCTTTGCGCACGGATTTGTTCGCGCCGTCGCTGCCCTTCGGGCGGTGCGGCTCGCCTGCAGGAAAACCGACGTAGGTTCCCGGCGTCATCAGCAGCGTCGCCGCGGGCGGCACGTTCGGTTGCCAGAACTCGACCTCGCGCTCGGCGTCGTAGTCGTTGTTCGGCGTGAGGACGCCGGGCTGTTGATAGCCAATCGCCTCGCCGCCCTGGAAGATGTACTGAATGTCGATCGTCCGCCGGTGAGACTCCCACCGGCATTCGGCGTGCGCAATCGTGTCGTAGCCCATGACCATGACGTAGAGGCTGCGGCCCTGAAGTTCGGTCGTGCCATCCGGCACATCGGCGGGCATCGACCGCAGCCACGCGAATGCTTCCTTGAAGACGCCGGATTGGCGCGAAAGCCATTCGGTCGTCGTGCTTTCCAGGCGATCAAGAATCACGACGCACCTTGGCCCGTGCGGGCGCGCACATGCCGTTCGAGCGCATCCTGCCATGCCGGCATGGCGACGCCGGCGCTCTTGAGTTTCTCGTTCGACATCGCTGCGTTGAGCGGCCGGCGCACGCGCATCGTGAGATCGGCCATCTTCGTGTCCAGAATTTCGGCGCCTGGACGGCCTGCGAGGCGAGCCAGTTCCCGAGCCAGCGCCGACCACGTCGTGGCGCCGGAATTCACGCAGTGATACAGGCCGAACGGGATCGGCCGCTCGATGGCCGCGAGCGTGGCTGCGGCCACGTCCAGTACGTAACTGGGTGAAACGGATCGGTCCGAGAACGCCATGACGGGGCGGCCAGCCAGAATGTTTTCGAGCATGCCGTCGATGGAACTCTTGCGGCGCGCGCCCCCGAACAGGCTCTCGACGCGAAAGACGAAGTGCCGCGGCGCGTCCGCCGCCAGCCACTCGCCGACCAGCTTCGACATCGCGTAGGCGCCGCGCGGATTTGGCGGCGTGGCTTCGGTGTTCGGACCCCCGCCCGCGCCGTCGAAGACAAAATCGCTGCTGTAGTGCACGAGGATCGCGCCGGACGCCGCCGCGGCGCGCGCGAGCGTTCGCACGGCGTTCGCATTCGCCTTGAAGGCTTCAACGGGTTCGTCTTCGGCCTCGTCAACGCGCGCAAATGCCGCGCAGTTGATGATGGCGTCGGGCGAGGCCGACCGCACCGCGTCGTCGAGCGCCGCCGAATTGGTGATGTCGACTTCCGCGCGGGTGAGCGGCGTCAGATCGTGCCGGCCGGTTGCGGCGCCCCGCACAGCGTCACCCAGCTGGCCGTTCGCGCCAAGGAGCAGGATCTTCACCGGCGTGCGCCGTAGAACCCAGCGATGGTCTGGACCACTTCTCGCTGCTGCGCTTCGGTGAGCTCGCCGTAGATCGGCAACGCGACCGACGTGTTGGCGCACGCATCGGACACCGGGAACGCGTCGAGCGCGTGGCCGAGGTGCGCGAAACACTCCTGCCGGTGGAACGGCACGGGGTAATAGACGTCGTGGCCGATGCCGTGCTGCACGAAATGGGCGCGCAGCGCATCGCGCCGCTCGCCGCGCACGACGAACTGGTTGTAGATGTGATGAAAACCTGCGGGCTCGACCGGGAGTGTGACCTGCGCGTCCAGGCCGTACTCGCTGAAGAGGGCGCGGTAACGGTCGGCATTGCGGCGGCGGGCGTCGGTCCACGACTGCAGGTGCGGCGCTTTCACTCTGAGCACCGCAGCCTGGAGCGCGTCCATACGGAAGTTGCCGCCAATGCGCGAGTGGTAATACTTCGGCTCGGCGCCGTGGTTGCGGAGCAGCCGAATCTTTTTTGCGAGGGCCGCGTCGTTGGTCGTCACGAGCCCGGCATCGCCGAACGCTCCCAGGTTTTTCGACGGGAAGAATGAAAAACAGCCGACGGTGCCGAGCGTGCCGGCCTGCAGGCCGCTACAACGAGCGCCGATGGCCTGCGCGGCGTCTTCGATGACCGGGATGCCCGCCGCGCGGGCGACGGACATGATGGCATCCATGTCCGACATCAGTCCGTAGAGATGCACCGGAATGATGGCCTTGGTTCGCGGCGTGATCGCGCGCGCGATCGCATCGGCGGTCGCGTTGAACGTCGCCGGATCGACGTCAATAAACACCGGCCGCGCGCCGGCGCGGATCACGCAACCGGCTGTCGCGAAGAACGAATAGGTTGGCGTGATGACTTCATCGCCGGGGCCGATGCCGAGCGCCATGAGCGCGACGAGCAGCGCGTCCGTGCCCGACGACACGCTCACGGCCTCCCCAACCTCGAGCATCTCGGCCATCTCGCGCTCGAACGCTTCCACTTCCGGGCCCATCACGAAGACCTGGCTGTCGGCAACGCGCGTGATGGCGTCGAGGATTTCCTTGCGCAGGGGCGCGTACTGGGCTTTGAGATCGAGCAACGGCACGGACATCAGTCAAACACCTCGGCCGCATCAAATCGGGCGCCGCGCAAATCTCGCGGCGACAGGCACGGCGCGCCGGCGTCAGGCCAATCGATCGCCAGCGTCGGGTCGTTCCACCTGATCGTGCGCTCGTGTTCCGGCGCGTAGTAGTCGGTCGTCTTGTAGAGCACGTCGGCGCGCGCCGACAGCACGGAAAACCCGTGCGCGAAACCCGCCGGAATCCAGATCTGCCGGCGATCGGCGGCCGAGAGGATCAAGCCCACCCATTGTCCGAACGCCGGCGAATGCCGTCGCAGATCGACCGCCACGTCATAAATCTCGCCCGCCAGAACGCTGATCAATTTGCCCTGTGGCTGACGCACCTGGTAGTGCAGGCCGCGGACGACGCCGCGCGAGGACTGCGAGAAGTTGTCCTGCACGAACACGGGCTCGAAGCCGAGCGCCCTGTTGACGTCCCGCTGGTTGAAGCTCTCGAAAAACAAGCCGCGGTCGTCGGCAAACACCGTCGGTTCGAGCAGCACGACATCGGCAATGGCGGTGGGAACGATCTTCATCGATGGAGGAACGAGCCTACCTGAGCCGCGCTTTGCGTTCCAGCAGGTCTGTGAGCCGGAATTTCAGCTGGAGCAGCTGCGTGCCGCTGGCCTGGCACAACTCCTGAAGCGCGGCCACTCGATCCGGCGGGAGCGAGTCGGTGCTGAGGATGACCGCGCTCAGGTTGAGCTCGGGGATCAGCCGATCGAGATCGTTCATGCCGCCGAGCACCGGCAGCCGCAGAATTCGCGATCCATGCCGTGAAGGATCGTCGTCGATGAACCCCATCAGCTTGAAGCGCAGATCGCGGTTGCTGCGCAACTCGCGCACGGCCGCGGCGCCGCCGTCGCCGGCGCCGTAGATCGCGGCGCGCGGCGCTCCCGCATCGCCGGCGTGGCCCGCCATCTCGCCGAGCACGCGAAAGCTGACGCGCGAGCCGACGAGCAGCAGGAACAGCGCCATCAGGTCGATCACAAACACGCCGCGGGAAAATCCTTCGAAGCGCGTGCTGTAGAGAATTGCCACGAGCGATGAGGTGACGGCGAGGAGGACGCCGCGTCCATACGTCGGGAGATCCGCAAGCCCGACGTGGCGCCACGTGCCGCCGTAGACGCCGGCGACCATCAGCGAGAGCGACTGAAACGCGATGACGATCGGCAGCGATTCCGCGAAGCTGTTGTAGTAGTACTCGAATTCCACCCGGCCGAATCGCAGCATCCACGACTGGTAATACGCGATTGAAATCAGCAGCACGTCGAGCAGAATCTCGAGGAGGCGCCGCTTGTACATGAGCTCGACCAGCAGCGGCGTGAACGACTTGTCGCGCAGCACCTGGAAGTCGTCGCCGTTGTAGACGCTCACACGCGACAGCCGCACGGCGAGCAGCACCAGCCCGATCAGCAGCAGCACGATCATGACGTCGGCTTCCTGCGTGCGTTGACCCAGCCCGATTGCGGCGGCGCCGGCCGACGCCGCGAGGCCCCAGAGGAGCAATACCGCCTGCCGTTCGCTGAAGCCCATCGCGACGAGCCGGTGCGAGGTGTGATCGCGCCCGCCGACCGAGGCCGCGCGCGCCGATAGTTTTCGGAACGCGGTCACCAGCGTCGTGTCGAAGATCGGAATCAGCATCAGCACAACGGGCACGACGAAGGCCGACGCCGCATCGCGTTGCGCCTGCGGCCGCCCGGCCAACGCCAGGCAGGCCAGGCTGACGCCCAAAAACAAGCTGCCGCTGTCGCCCATGAAGATCGACGCGGGATTGAAGTTGTAGACGAGGAAGCCGGCGGCCGCACCCGCAATCGCGGCCGAGAACGCAAAGATCCCGATGTCCTCAGGACCGAGAGTCCAGCAGAGCGCCACGGCCGTAATCGCCGCGATGCCGGCGCAGAGACCGTCCATGTTGTCGAGGAGGTTGAAGGCGTTGGTCGTGCCGACGACCCAGGCGATCGTAATGAGCGCGTTGAACGCGGGTGACGGCGTCCACTGCACCGTCACTCCGGCGGCCACCAGGCCGCACGACACCGCAATCTGCGCGATCAGTTTGACGCCGGGCCGCAGGCCCGTGATGTCGTCCCATAAACCGATCGCCATGAGCAGGGAACCGGCGGCTGCGATGACCAGGACCTGGGGTTCGAGCGGGGCGCTCGTCAGCCCGCCGATCATCGCGCCGAGCCAAATGCCGACGCCGCCAAGCAGAGGCACGATGCCCCGGTGCCAGCGGTCGTTCTTGGGGCGAGCGACCACATCCAGCCGGTGGGCGATCGGTTTAATGAGGGGGATAACGGCGACGACGACCAGGGCCGAGACGATGAACGCCAAGGCAAAAGTCATCAGACCGGCATTACCCAGCATATTTGCAGGGAAGTGTACCACCCCGGGTCGTTGACACACCCGTTCCGCTAGCGGACAATTGATCGTTCACGGTACGAACGTACGAGCCCCCTCTCCTTTATTTCGTATGGGGTTACGAGCTGTGACCCACGGGCACGGAGTGTACCGAGAGGCCCCCCTACCATGCAGACCCTGAAATAGATGCAGACCCTGAAGCACCTCCTGAGGACAGTCGCTGATCGTATTCCGTGGACGCGGCGTGGGCGCCGTTTCTACTGGGTGCGTGACGAGTACACCGCCTTCGCCGGCGAGCAGCGTCGCGATCTCTTCCTCAGCATCGCGCGCTTCGCCCACATCAACCGGCCGCTCGAAGGCTATTACTTCGAGTTCGGCAGCCACGAAGCCAAGTCGATGCGGATGGCCTGGCGCCACTTTCAGTATTTGTTCGACTGGCACTACGTGGCGTTCGATTCGTTTGAAGGTCTGCCGGAGATTGCGCCGATCGACAAGCAGGCGATCTGGAGCAAAGGCCGCCTCAAAACCGCCGAAGAGGATTTCGTCAGCATCGTCACGAACGCCGGCATGCCGCGTGAAAAACTGACGACCGTCAAGGGCTTTTACGATCAGTCGCTGACGCCGGCGTTGCAGCAGCGGCTCCTTCCGAAAAAAGCGGCGGTCGTCTACGTCGACTGCGATTTGTACATGAGCACTGTGCCGGTGCTCGAGTTCATGGTGCCGTTTCTGCAGACGGGCACTGTGGTCGTGTTTGACGACTGGAACTGCTTTTACGGCGACAGCGAGCGCGGCGAGCGCCGCGCCTGGCGCGAGTTTCTTGCCGCCCATCCCGAGCTGCGTTTCGAGACGTTTGTGTCAACGAACGAAGCGCAGGCCTTCATCTGTCAATGAGCCGCCACGCCGCCGTTCGCGAACTGACTCCGCAGCACGCGGATCAGGTCCGCGAATTGCTGTCGGAGCTCGAGGTGAGCGAGACGTTGTCGCAGCGCCATCTGTCGCGCCGGTTGGGCATGGCGCTCGGTATGACGAACCTCCTGCTGCGCCGCGTCATTGAAAAAGGCTGGATCAAGGCGGTCAAGACGCGGCCAAACCGGATGAAGTACTTCGTCACGCCGGCCGGCCTGGCCGCGAAGGCACGGCTCACCCGCGAGTATCTGCACGGCACGTTGCAGTTCTACGCGCAGGCGCGGAGCCGCGTGTCGAGCTGTTTTGTCCAACTGTCCGCCGACCTCGACCGGCGCGGCGCTTCCACCAAGCGTGTCGTGTTTTACGGCGCCGGAGAATTGGCCGAGATCGCGTACGTCTCGCTGCAGGAGACCGATCTCTCGCTCGCCGCCGTCGTCGATGCGCAGCGCACCAAACCATTTTTCGGTCTGCCCGTGCGGCGGCCGAGCGAGTTGCCGGCGCTCGCGGCCGGCGAGCACGCCTTTGACCAGCTTGTGGTGATGTCGTTCGATGAGAGCGCCCTCGTCCGAGCCGAACTGGAGCGCGCCGGCGTGCCGGCCGACCACATCACATGGATCTGAATCCCGCATTCTGGCGCGGCAAGCGCGTGGTGGTCACCGGCGGCTCCGGTTTTCTCGGGCGCGTCGTCGTGCGAAGGCTCGAAGCGCTGGGCTGCGGATCGATCGTGGTGCCGCGGCGTCGCGACTGCGATCTCGTCGAGTCGTCCAACGTCGAGCGTCTTTTTCGCGAAGCCAAGCCGGAGATCGTGCTGCATCTGGCGGCGCGCGTCGGCGGCATCGGCGCCAACCAGGCGAATCCCGCGACGTTTTTCTACGACAACCTGATGATGGGCGCCCAGCTCATGGAAGTGGCGCGGCGTGAAGGCGTCGGGAAGTTTGTGGCGATCGGCACGGTGTGCGCCTACCCCAAGTTCACTCCGGTGCCGTTCAAGGAAGACGACATCTGGAATGGCTACCCGGAAGAAACGAACGCGCCGTACGGCCTCGCCAAGAAGATGCTCCTCGTCCAGTCGCAGGCCTACCGCGCGCAGTACGGCTTCAATTCCGTGTTCCTGATCCCGGTGAACCTGTACGGCCCCGGCGACAACTTCGATCCGGCCAGCTCGCACGTGATTCCGGCGCTCATTCGCAAATGTATCGACGCCATCGACGAAGGCAAAGACGAGCTCGTTGTGTGGGGCACCGGCAGCGCGAGCCGTGAATTTCTGTACGTGGACGACGCGGCGGAGGCGATCCTGTTGGGCGCCGAGCGCTACAACGGCGACGAGCCGGTCAATCTCGGAACGGGCCGCGAAATTTCGATTCGCGACCTCGTGACCAAGATCGTAGCGCTCACTGGATTCCGCGGCGAAGTCCAGTGGGACTCATCGAAGCCGGACGGCCAACCGCGCCGCTGCCTTGATGTTTCCCGCGCTCGCGCTTTTGGCTTTACTGCGCGGACGTCGTTTGACGACGGCCTCGCGGCGACGATCGATTGGTACCGGAGGTCGGCGAAGTGAGAGACGCGGCATCGAGTCTGTACGAGCAAGCGCGATGGCTCCTTCGCCACGCACCGTGGATTCTCTCGGCCGGCGCCGGCACCGCGGCGGCGATGGCGCTCGTCACGCTCGCGATGCCGCTGGTGTTCTCGTCACATGCGTTCATTGACGTCGGGTCGATCCTGCGTGATCCCTCAGCCCAGCGGAGGATCGACGAACTTAACGGCCCTTTGAACGCCGGCGGCTTCCGCGACGCGTTCGCAAATGATCCGGCGTTGAACACCGCCGTCACGCGCGCATGGCTGCTCTACGATAGCGCCACTCGCGGCGTCCGCATTCGCGTGGACGCGACCGATGGCGAGTCGGCGAAACGGGGCGCAGATCGCCTCGGGCAATTCCTCGTCGGTATCTACTCGCAGATCGGCCTGAAGTTGCCGGTTCCGCCGCGACCGGCTGAGGTGACGACGGGCGCCGGGGGAAAATTGCGCGATCTGGCCGCCCGACTTCGCAAGGACGCGGCGTCCCCGTCGGTGCCCGAGGATCGGCGCCTGCGACTTGCACTTGCGGCGGCCTTCGCGGAACAAGCCGCGGAGGCGCCGGCCAAGAGCGCCACACTGGCTGGTCTGCGGTTCGCCAGCTCGAGCGACAGGGTGATTGCGACCGCCCTGACGCCGGCGGTTCTTGTGGTGCAGGCGGCCGTCGATGCCGTCGCCCCTGTCGAGAAGCCCGTGAAAGTCGATCCCGTGGTCGTGTCGCTGGAGGGCAATTTGCCGAATGAGCCGAGCGGGCCGAATATGGCGGTCAACGTCGCCGTCGGCTTTATCTTCGGCGCGGTGGCGGCGCTGTTTATCCTCGCGCTTCGGGATCCCTAAGACCAGACATGTGCGGCATCGTCGGCGTATTTGATTTCGCGGGGCCCGGCGGCCTCGACGAAACGCTCGTGTCGTCGATGCGCGACTCGATGGCGCATCGCGGCCCGGACGGCGCGGGTGTGTTCGTGGCTCCGGACGGCCGCCTCGGTCTCGGTCATCGGCGCCTCGCAATCCTGGACGTCACGCCGAGCGGCCACCAGCCGATGTTCACGCCGGATCGTCGCTACGCGATGGTGTTCAACGGCGAGATCTATAACTTCCGTGAAATTCGCGCCGAACTCGAAGCGCAGGGCCGCCGGTTCGTCAGCCAGAGCGACACAGAGGTGTTGCTCGATCTCTACGCGCACGAAGGGCCCTCGATGTTGACCCGGCTCCGCGGCATGTTCGCCATGGCCATCTGGGACCGGCAGGATCGCAGATTGTGGATGGCGCGCGACCGGGTCGGCGTGAAGCCGCTTTACTACGCCGTCGTCAACGGGCGATTCGTCTTCGCGTCGGAAATCAAAGCGATCCTCGCGATGCCGGGTGTGCCGCGACGCGTCGACCCAGTCAGCCTCTATCACTACTTTTCGTTCCTCACGACGCCGGCGCCGCGGACGATGTTCGAAGGCATCTCGAAGCTGGAGCCGGGCAGCACGCTGACCGTCGATGCCGACGGCACGATGCGGACGGCCGAGTTTTGGGACCCGTTCGACGGTGTCGTCGACGAGCCCGTCGACGACACGCTGCCGGATCGCGTGCGTGCCACGCTCAAGGACGCGGTTCGCTATCGCATGGTCAGCGATGTGCCGTTCGGCGTGTTTCTGTCCGGTGGTGTCGACTCGAGCGCAAATACCGCGCTGATGTCGCAGTTGATCCCCGAGCCGGTGCAGACGTTCTCCATCGGCTTCGATCAGCAGGACGCGTACAACGAATTCCGATACGCGCGCCAGGTCGCCGATCTCTACAAGACCGATCATCACGAGCTGACAATCACGCGCAAAGACCTCCTGGGTTTTCTGCCGCAATTGATCCATCACCAGGATGAGCCGATCGCCGATCCGGTGTGTGTGCCCGTGTATTTCGTCGCCAAGCTTGCCAAGGACTGCGGCGTGACCGTGTGCCAGGTCGGCGAAGGCGCCGACGAGCTGTTCTGCGGGTATCCCGGTTGGGCGAGCGCGTTGAACACATCGGCGTGGAGCCGGCGACTGTCTTCGATTCCGGCGGCGGTGCGCGAGCTTGCGCCGGCCGCGTTGCGCGCCGCCGGCTATGGCGACACCGGCCGCTACGAGATGATCCGCCGCGGCGCGGCCGGCGAACTCGTGTTCCGCGGAGGCGCCGAAGCATTTTCCGACGCCCAGAAGCAGCGCATGATCGGCCCGGCCCTCCGTGACGCGGTTGGCGACGCGTCGTCGTACGACGTGATTCGCGCGATCCGCACCCGGTTCGAAGCGAAACGCCGTGGCGCCGGCGACGAGTTGTCGTGGATGACGTACCTCGATCTGCGTCTTCGCCTGCCGGAATTACTGCTGATGCGCGTCGACAAGATGACGATGGCGACTGCGGTCGAGGCGCGGGTGCCGTTTCTCGATCATCACCTGATCCGGCTGGTGCTGGGCTTGCCCGCGGAAGCGAAAATTCCACAGGGCCGGTTGAAGCATCTGCTCAAGCTCGCAGTGAAGGACTTGCTGCCGCCGAATATTCTCGACCGGCCGAAGCAGGGGTTCCGCGTGCCGGTGGATGAGTGGTTCCTGCAAGAGCTCGGCGGTTTTGTCCGCACGATCATCGACGAGTTCATCGCGAAAACCGGATACCTGGTGCCGAACGTCGCGAGCGTGTTCTCGCGGCCGCTCACAGGCGCACAGACCTGGTATCTCCTGAATCTGGCGCTGTGGCACCGCCACTGGATCGAGCAGTTGCCGCTGCCGGACATCGCCGAGCTGGAAGTGTGTCAGTAACGCCGATCCGTCGAAAACTGCGGACGGCGCATCGCCTGGCCTCGCGCGCGCTCAGCCGCGTGCGCGCGGCCGTCGTCGATACGCGAATCGGCGATGCCGACCTCGCGAAGGCGCTCGGCGTTCCACCAGCTGACCTCGATGCCGCCGTTACCAAGATTCGCCGTCAGCTTGCGGGACGGCTGCCGGTCGGCGCTGCGGACATTTCTAGAATTGGCGCGGCGCTCGCCGCGCACGCGCCGGACGAGACGCGCGCGCTCAGCGCCGCGGCAGAGCAGTCGCTCGTCGGCAGGTTTGATCTCCTGGGCTCGGGGCCAATCACGTTCGGTTCAAAGATCGACTGGCATGCGGATGCGCGCAGCGGCTATCGCTGGAACGCCACCGCGCACTATTCGGCGATCTCGCTCACCGGACCGGCGGGCACCGACGTGAAGTGGCCGTGGGAACTGTCGCGCGGACAGCACCTGCCGCGGCTCGCACAAGCCGCCCTCATCACCGGCCGCCCGGAATTCGGAGCGCGTGCGATCGCCGACATCGCCGACTGGATTGACGCCAATCCGCCGGAATACGGCGTCAACTGGACGTCGGCGATGGAAGCCGCGATTCGCGCGGTGAACTGGCTCTGGGCCGTCAGTCTCCTCGCCGACCATCCGGCCCTGACTGACGATCAATTCCGTCGAGTGCTCGCGTCGCTGATCGCGCACGGCCGGTTCATTGCGGCCAATCTCGAAGACCCGTCCGACGGCATTCGCACGAATCACTACATCGCCGGCCTTGTCGGCCTCTTGTACATCGCGCTGTTGTTGCCGGAGAATGCGGCGTCGGCTGAGTGGCGCGCGGCGGCCGAAACCGGATTGCGCGACGAGATGCGGTCGCAGGTGCTGCCCGACGGCGTGAGCTACGAGTCGAGCATTGCGTATCACCGTCTCGTGACCGAGATGTTTTTCTCCGCCGCATTCCTGGCGCGCCACCACGGTCGCCCATGTGACGCGGCGTTCGACGCGAGGCTGCGCGCGATGGCCGCGTTCGTCGCGGCGTACACAAAACCGAACGGCCTCGCGCCTCAGCATGGCGATACTGATGATGGCCGCTTGCATGTGTTGAGCGGCTACGGCATCGCGCCAGCGTCAGACCATCGGCACATCCTCGCCCTCGCATCGCACTATTTCGCGGAGCCGGCCTGGCAAACAGCGGCGGGACCGCGATGGACGGAAGCCCTGTGGTTTGGCGGCATGCGGCAACCAGAGACGACGATGCCGCCGCAATCGGCTGAGAGTGCCGCCTTTCGAGACGCGGGTATTTTCGTTCTCCGTCACGGCGGCGACCACGTGCTGTTCACCGCCGGCGCCGTCGGCACGCGCGGTCTGGGCAATCACAAACACAACGACGTGCTCTCATTCGAAGCCTTTCTCGACGGCGAAGACGTCATCGTTGATCCAGGCACCTTCGAGTACGGGCGCGATCCGCAGGCACGACAGGCATTCCGCTCGACGCGCGCACACTCGACGGTTGCCGTCGATGACGCGGAACAGAATCGGTTTGTTGAGTCGATCTTCGGACTGACGGCTGACGCGCGACCCAAGCTTGTCGACTGGCAGGGCAGCTCGTCCGGAGCGGCGGTTGAAGCCGAGCACGACGGATATTGCCGACGACCAATCGCGGTCACCCACCGGCGCCGTTTGTCGCTAGGCGGCGGTCATCAGATTCGGATCAACGATCTGTTGCTGCCCGCGAAGTCAGGCGACCGGCCGCACCGTGCGTCGTGGGCTTTGACGTTCGCTCCCGGTTGCGAAGTGGCGCCGGCTCCCGGCGGTTGGCATGTCACGACTGCGAAGGGACGCCGGTTCGTCGTCACCTCGCCGGTCGACGCCGCGTCGGCGCGGCCGATCGAGATGGCAACCGTCATTGAGCCCGCCTGGGTGTCGCCCAGTTTTGGTGTGCGCGAGAGTTCTCAGGTCCTGCGCTGGGTGTGGCGAGGTTCGCTGCCCCTGGCCGTCGCATTCGAGATCCGGCCGGCCGCCTGATGTCATTCGTCTCGTTCGA
>JBKJHW010000125.1:0-13877 GCA_046598935.1 Vicinamibacterales bacterium
AGAGGCCAGGTGCGCCGCCGGTCTACGTCACACGAGACGGTACCGTCAATTTCACATATAGGACGATGCCCGGGTTGGCGCCGGACGCCAAGGCTGAGGCGGCGGTCCAAGCCGTTCTCCGTGAGTATCGAGCGCGACAGAACCCGGCGGAGTTCGTCGTAAGGCGCGAAACGGGCCTCTTGCACGTGATTCCGTCAGCCTCGCTCAGCGCTGCTAACGAAACCAGGGCGTTTGCCTCTCCGCTGGACAAGCCGATTTCTTGGCAGGCGCTCATCGACGGTGGCCAGGATACGTTTGAGGGCGTGCTCGCCGTCGTCAGCGTCGCCGCAGGGCGGCCGATCTTGATGGGACAGCCGAATATCCGTATTCCTCTACGGATTAAGCTGGCAGATCCGTGGCCCACGAGCGGTTCGACCGGACGAGCGATTCTCTCATCGGCGATCAAGTCACTGGGAGCACGAGTAACTTGGCACCTCTATTGCCAGCCGGGCGTCGAAGCTTGCTACTTCAACCTTAGGGGTTTCTAATCACATCCTAACGACGAGACGGCACAGTTTGCGCTCGCGTTTCCTGGCTGCGATCGTCTCGTCTTGGGCACTAAATAGAAAAAGCTAGTCGCGCCGACGTCCGCCCGCATTTGAGTAGCGGATCCATTTAGAGCCCGGCGGTTACCGACGTTTGTCCCGGAATCTCAAGACGGCTGAAAAATAGAGTACCGGCGCCGGGAACTACGCTTGCCCGCCGGAGCCTTGGCGAAGGCGGGCGCGGGTTCCACTACTTAGCGCAACGTGCGCGGCGCCGGCAGCGAAGAAGCCGACGAACCACGCGTAGTCGTAGAGCGGCCGCATCGCCGGAATCACAAGGCCACCCCACGCGAGAAAACAGCCAATCGCCGTCGCGGCGATGGCGCCGAGGTTCCAGCCGCGATAGATGCCCGTCGCCAGATACAGATCCTCGACGTTGAGCTCGCGCTTTCGCACGATCCAGTAGTCGGCGATCAGCACGCCGGCGATCGAGCCCAGTCCGCCTGAGTAGCCAAGCAGCCACGTAAAGATGTAGCCCGATGGATCAGCGATCAGCTTCCACGGCTGGATCGCAATGCCGAGGAGACCCGTGATGAGCCCGCCGGTCTTGAAGCTGATCGCCCTCGGGAATGCATTGGCGAAATCGTTCGCCGGTGAGACGACGTTGGCCGCGATGTTGACCGCGAGCGTGGCGACGACGGCGGTGAACATCGAGAAGGCCACGACGACCGGCGACGAGAAACGGCTGACCAGCTGGATCGGATCCCAGATCGCCTCTCCGTAGATGATGACCGTGGCGCTCGTGATCATCACGCCCATGCCCGCAAACACGCTCATGGTCGCCGGGAGCGCGACGATCTGGCCGACGGCCTGCTCGCGCTGGCTACGGCCGAATCGTGTGAAGTCCGGCATGTTGAGCGAGAGCGTGGCCCAGTACCCGATCATCGCCGTCAGCGACGGGATGAAGACCGGCAGGAACTCGCGGAAGGTAGTGAGCTTGCCCTGCTGCGCAAACAACGGCCCGAAGCCGTCCGCGCGGTCGACGGCCCACCAGAGCAGCGCGGCTGTCATGACGAGCACGAACGGCGCCGCCCAGTTCTCCACGCGACGGAGCAGATCCATGCCGCGGTAGATGATGTAGATGTTCAATCCCCAAAACAGCAGGAACGAGAGCCATTCGGTCGTCGTGTGTCCGCCAAACCCGGCGCCGAGCAGCAGCGGCCACGCCGGCCACAACGCGCGGAACATCGTGTGCAGAGCCTCGCCGCCGATCCACGCTTGAATGCCGAACCATCCACAGGCGACGAGCGCGCGCATGAGCGCCGGCACGTTCGAGCCGAGCGTGCCGTAGGCCGCGCGAGCAAAGACCGGGAAGGGAATGCCGTACTTCGTGCCGGGATGAGAGTTGAGAAGGATCGGCACGAGCACGATCGTGTTGCCGAGGAGGATCGTGATGAGCGCCTGCGACCAGTTCATGCCGGCCGCAAGCAGGCCCGACGCCAGCATGTAAGTCGGAATGCAGTGCGCCATGCTGACCCAGAGGGCCGCGTAGTTGTACGTGGACCAGTCGCGTTTCGAAATCGGGACCGGCGCAAGGTCGTGGTTGTAGAGCGCGCTCGCCTCGATCCGGCGCGTGTCGCTCAGTTCGACGCGGCCATCCGGCAGATTCAGCTGCGTCATTCGTGGTATTCCTTGCCCTCGGGGCGCCTGATCTTCGAATGTGCGACAACGGCGCTGCGCCGGAGGCCGCGGAAGTCGTCGAGCGTCTCGTAGCCCCGTTTCTCCATGAAGGCGCGCTGCTCGTCGAGGAGCGACTTGATCACGTTCGGCCCGATCGCATGATCGAGCATCGCCGCCGTGCAGACCTGCACAGTGCCGCAGCCAAGCAGAAAGTAGTTCAACGCCTGCGAAAAATCCGAGACGCCGCCGATGCCGGAGAAACTCTCGGCTGGAAACGCCTGCGTCATCTGCGCCATCTTGGCCATCGACAACGGCAGAATCGCCGGCCCGCCCATGCCGCCGCTCGACACAAGGCCGTCGACGTTCATCTCGAAGTCCATCGACTCGGGATCAATCGGCGGCAACGACGGAAACGTGTTGGACGACACGATGGCGTCCGCGCCTCCGCGAAACGCGCCGCGCGCCTCGACGACGATGTCGGTGGTTGATGGCGTGAGCTTGGCCCACACCGGAATCGTCGCGACTTCCTTCACGACATGCGCCACGATCGAAATCTGCTCGGTGTCTTTGCCGATATTCGAGCCCATGTCCTTGCGGTCCATGTGCGGGCATGACAGGTTGAGCTCGAGCGCGTCCGCGCCGCTTTCCTGGCAGGCCTTCGCCAGCGTTTGCCAGTGACGCAGCTCTTCGTCGTTGCCCGATCCGGCCATGATCGACGCCACGAGCATCTTTGTGGGGTGCGCCTTTTTGATGGCGACGATCTTCGGAATCCACCAGTCGATCGGCTTGTCGGAAATCAGCTCCCAGTTCCACGAGGCGAGGAGCGTGGAATTCGGCCGCTTCTGCATCGAGAGCCGCGTTGAGTCGGTTGACGCTCGCAGAAACTTCGTCTTCGGACCGGCGACGTTCACGACCGGATGCAACCCGATCGTTTTCGTGACGACGCCGCCCCAGCCGGCGTCGAAGGCACGCATGATATTGCTCTCCGACTCGGTCGGCGGCGCCGACGAAAGCAGGTAAGGGTTTTCGAAGTGCAGGCCGGTAAACGTGACGTCCAGGCGCGCGCTCATGCGTGACTCCCGTTTGGAAAAGGCCACTATACGCCGCAGCAGGGTAGGATGGGCGACGCCCTCATGCCCGCACCGAATCGCGAGTTTCTTCTGCAATTGCTGAACGACGCCCGGATCAAGGGCCCGCAGCTGGAGGAGAGAGTGGCCCGCGCGATGGACGCTGACTACTGGCGCGCGCTCGTGCCGGACTTTCATGTGACCGGCGAGGGATCGTTTCTCGAGTTCGCGCCCGTTGACCAGGCCGCCGCTGCCAACGCCGCCCGCGCGCAAAACACGGACGGCTACTTCGAGCTGCCTGGAGCGATCCCGCCGAACGTCGTTCGGAGAATGAACGACGCGATCGACGCCGTCGTCGCCGCGGGGTGGCCGCCCGCATTCGTTTTTGTCTACGACGAAGCCTGGCTGGCCGCGCGGGCCCCCGGTCTTTCGCTCGTACTCAATGCCGTTCTGGGCCCGGGTTATTTGCAGATCTGCCACGTCTGGATTCACGTGGTCAAAGCGGCGGCCGGGGCCACGGGGTGGAGTCCGCACACCGATGGACACGCCAACAGCAACCCGCGCGGCCGGCTGTCTGTGTGGATCGGGCTCACCGATTCGACGATCGACAACGGCTGCATGCACGTCATCCCGCGAAGAGCCGCGGCGACGCCGCCGGATTTGCTGTCCCGATTCCACCACCGCGACGCCCAATTCGATCGGGCCGAGGTGGCGTCATTGCTTCATGCGGCGCACGCGCTCGTGAGCGCGCCCGGCGATGCGCTTGGATGGGGCTTCGACATCATTCATTGGGGCGGCCCGGTTCGGCGGGCAGCGCACGAGCGGCGCGCGTTTTCCTTCGAATTCGTTTCGGCTTCCGTCGAACTCGAAGAGACAGACGGCGCCGTGATCCCCAACGATACTCTGCCGGCGTTCGACGAGCGGTTGCGCGCCGTCGCGACGGGGCTCATCGCGTACCGGAGATTCGAGCCGATCATCGACCGGTTTGCCGATGTGGCGCATGCGATAAAGGCCCGCCTCTCGTAGAACGCGTGCGGTATGCTCCGGTCGATATGGCCGAAGCCGAGCTGCTTTCCAACTTTGTGGGCGGGCGGTGGGTTCGCTCGTCCGGCACTGACTCGCTCAACGTCACCAATCCCGCCAAGGGCGTCGTGATCGCGCGAACTCCCCTGTCCACGGCCGGCGATGTCGACGCGGCGGTCACGGCCGCCGCCAACGCGTTTCCCGACTGGAGCGAGACGCCGCCGGCCGCGCGGGCGCAGTCGATGTTCAAGTTCAAGCAGCTGCTCGAGGCGCACTTCGACGAGATCGCGCGGATCGTCACGACTGAGCACGGCAAGACGTTCAATGAAGCGCGCGGTGACGTGCGCCGCGGGATCGAATGCGTCGAGGTCGCCTGCGGTGCGCCGTCGATGCTGATGGGCTACGGCCTCGAGAACATCTCACGAAATATCGATTGCACGGTGATGCGCCAGCCGATCGGCGTCGTCGCCGCGATCACGCCGTTCAATTTTCCCGCGATGGTGCCGTTGTGGTTTCTGCCGTTTGCCGTTGTCAGCGGCAACACGTTCGTGCTGAAGCCATCGGAGCAGGTGCCGCTGTCGCAGATGCGGATGTTCGAGTTGTTGAGCCAGTGCGATCTGCCGCCCGGCGTCGTCAACATGGTGCACGGCGGCAAGGACGTCGTGAACGCCATCTGCGACCATCCGGGCATTCGCGGCGTGTCGTTTGTGGGTTCGACCGATGTGGCGCGGCACGTCTACCGGCGCGCGACACACGCCGGTAAACGCGTGCAGGCGCTCGGCGGCGCGAAGAACTACATCATCGTGATGCCGGACGCAGACATGGACAAGTCGATCCCGATCATCAGCGAGTCGTTTTACGGGTGCGCCGGCGAACGCTGCCTCGCCGGCAGCGTGTTGCTCCCGGTGGGCGGCGCGCACAGAGACGTGCGCGAGCGCATGGTGGCCGCGGCCGAATCGCTCAAGGTAGGCGATGGCCTCGAGCCCGGGATCGAGATGGGCCCTGTCGTGAGCGCCAAGCACCGCGAGCGCGTCGTCGGCTACATCAAGCAAGGCGCGTCCGAGGGCGCCAAGCTCCTCGTCGACGGACGCACGCGCAAAGTGCCGGGCGACGGATTCTTTGTCGGTCCGACGGTGTTCGACGGGGTGACGGCCGACATGAAGATCGGCCACGAAGAGATCTTCGGGCCGGTGGCGACGATAGCGCCGGTGAAGAATCTGGACGAAGCGTTCAAGCTCATGTACGCGCACCCCAATGCCAATGCGACGTCGATCTTCACGTCCAGCGGCAAAGCCGCGCGCGAGTTTGCGCATCGCGCCACCGCGTCGATGGTCGGCGTCAACATTGGCGTCGCGGCGCCGATGGCGTATTTCCCGTTCGGCGGCGCGCGCGATTCTTTTTTTGGTGACCTCAAAGTGCATGGGCGGGATGCATTTGAGTTTTACACGGACAAGAAGGTCACCATCTCGAGGTGGTTCTGATGCCCCGAACAGTTTTGGGAGGGCTGATTCAATGCGCGGCGCCGATTACGGATCCTTCGGCGCCGATCGACACAGTGCGCAAGGCTGCGATTGACGCGCATGTCCCGTTCATCGAGGAAGCGGGCAAACGCGGCGTCCAGATTCTCGGCCTTGAAGAAATTTTCAACGGCCCGTACTTCTGTCCGTCGCAGGATGCGCATTGGTACGACATCGCGGAGCCGGTGCCCGGCCCCACGTGCGAGCTGATGCAGAAGTTCGCCAGGCAGTACAGCATGGCGATGGTCGTGCCCGTCTACGAGAAAGAGCAGGCGGGCGTGTACTACAACACGGCTGCGGTGTACGACAATGACGGCACCTACCTCGGCAAGTACCGCAAGAATCACATTCCCCACACGTCGGGATTCTGGGAGAAGTACTTCTTCAAGCCCGGCAATCTCGGGTACCCCGTGTTTCAGACGCGCCACGCGAAGGTTGGCGTTTACATCTGCTACGACCGTCATTTTCCGGAAGGCGCGCGGTTGCTCGGTTTGAACGGCGCCGAGATCGTGTTCAATCCGTCGGCCACCGTTGCCGGCTTGTCGCAATACCTCTGGAAGCTCGAACAGCCCGCGCATGCGGTCGCCAACGGTTATTTCGTCGCGGCGTCGAATCGCGTCGGCACCGAAGCGCCCTGGAACATCGGCAAGTTCTACGGGTCGTCGTACTTCGTCGACCCGCGTGGGCAATTCCTGGCGACCGCGTCCGAAGACAAAGACGAGTTGATCACCGCGGAAATGGACCTCGACATGATCGACGAGGTGCGCAAGATCTGGCAGTTCTACCGCGATCGGCGGCCCGATAGTTACGGGCAGTTGCTGACGTGAACCGACGTCCCACCCGCGACGAGCTCGCGAATTCCTACGACAAGACGATCGCTGACGTCCTCGCGCCGGGTCTCGACGTCGTGTTCTGCGGCATCAACCCCGGACGGTATTCCGGAGCGACGGGATTTCATTTTGCCGGTCCCGGTAATCGATTTTGGCCGGCGTTGTTTGCATCAGGTTTTACCGATCGCCTGTTGCTGCCATCCGAAGTCGGCCTGCTGCCAACCTACGGACTCGGCATCACGAACCTCGTTGCACGAACCACGGCCCGTGCTGATGAACTCGATGACGAGGAGCTGCGCGAGGGCCTGAAACGGTTGAAGCGGAAGGTCAAGAAATACGAGCCGCAGTGGGTCGCCGTCGTGGGCCTCGGCGCGTATCGCGTGGGGTTCAACCAGCCGAAGGCGACGGTTGGACCGCAAGTCGAGCCCGTGGCGGGCGCCAGGGTGTGGGTGCTCCCCAATACCAGCGGCTTGAACGCCAGCTGCCGGCCGGCGGAATTCGCAAAGCAGTTCAGGGTGTTGCGGCGCGCTACGGTTCGACGATAGATAGGCCCGCCGGCGCCGGATCGAAATGACGGACGTTGAAGGTCAGCAGCACGCTTGCGCCGCCTTTCCTCGCGCTTTCCGCGATAATCGCGTCATAGGCGCGGCCACCGGCGATCGATTGCCTGGCCAGCGTCGATAGCAGCGCGATGTGCTCCGTCGACGTGAGCGACACGACGTCGATACCCGCCACGAAACCGGCCTCGAGCAGTTGCCATGCGTTGGCCGGTTCGAGACGATTGGGCGCCGGCAGCCGGGTGAGCACTGAGTACGCCTCAACGAGAGCAGCCGCAGGAGTCAACAAGCCCTCCGAATGCTCGAGACGCCGCTCAACTTCCCGCATCGCGCGTTCGTGATGATCGTGCCAGTGGCACGTCATCGCGATGATGACGTTGGTGTCGACGGCAAAAACGGGCGGCGTCACCGGCGGCGCGAATCGCGCAACTGGCGACGGACTTTCTCAACTGTGCTCGATTTGAGCGCCGGCACGGCCGCGAGGGGATGCGCGACAAGAAAACGACCCCGGCGAACCAGCCGGACTGGCAGCGCCTTGGGCTCGATTTCGATCACGCCATCGCGCCAACGAACCTCGAGCGGTGTTCCGGGCTCGATGGCCGCCTCGCGCCGGACGTCGCTTGGAATCACCAATCGCCCGGCTCGATCCATGGTTGTAATCATGGCATGAAATATACCATGACCGGTCGTTTCGGTCTCGGATAGACTCCCGCGCATGTCCATCCTTATCAAGGGCGGAACGATCGTGACCGCGACGGATCAGTACGTCGGCGACGTGCTGGTCGAAGGCGAGAAGATCACCGTGATCGGCTCTGACCTCACGATGCCGGCCGACCGCGTCATCGACGCGAAGGGCAAATACGTGCTGCCCGGCGGCATCGATGTGCACACGCACATGGACATGCCCTTCGGCGGCACGACATCAGCCGACGACTTCGAAACCGGGACGATCGCGGCCGCGCACGGCGGCACGACCACGATCGTGGACTTCGCGATTCAGTACAAAGGCCAGCGGCTGCACGACGCGTGGGAGACCTGGATGAAGAAGGCCGATGGCAAAGCGGCCATCGACTACGGCTTCCACATGATCATGACGGACCTGACGGACCAGGTCGAAGAGGAGATGGACTCGCTCGTCAACCAAGGTGTCACGTCGTTCAAGCTCTTCATGGCCTATCCCGGCGTCTTCATGATGGACGACGCGAGCATTTTCCGCGCGTTGCTCCGCACGGGAAAAAACGGCGGCACGATCTGCATGCATGCGGAGAACGGCGGCGTTATCGACGTGCTCGTCAAGAAGGCGCTGGCGGAAGGAAAGACAGCGCCGAAGTACCACGCGCTGACGCGGCCGGCCCGCGCCGAAGCCGAAGCGACGCATCGCGCGATCGCGCTCGCGGAAATGGCGGACGTGCCGGTCTACATCGTTCATCTCTCCGCCGCCGAGGCGCTCGAGATGGTGACCGAAGCGCGCGATCGCGGCCTGCCGGCCTACGCCGAGACATGCCCGCAGTATTTGTTTCTCTCGTACGACAATTACGAAGAGCCCGGGTTCGAAGGCTCGAAGTACGTCATGAGCCCGCCGCTTCGACTGAAGGACACGCAGGACCGCTTGTGGCGCGGCCTCGCGGGCAACGATCTTCAGGCGATCTCGACCGACCATTGCCCGTTCTGCATGAAGGAAAAACATCTCGGCGACGGCGATTTCTCGAAGATCCCGAACGGCGCGCCCGGCGTCGAGACGCGCATGAGCCTCGTCTACGACGGCGGTGTGCGCACGGGCAAGATCTCGATGAATCGATTCGTGGAGTTGACGTCGACGTCGCCCGCGAAGATCTTCGGCCTGTTTCCAAAGAAGGGCACGATCGCGCCGGGCTCTGACGCCGATATCGTGATCTTCGACCCGAACGGCACGCAGACCCTGTCGGCCAAAACACTGCACATGAATGTCGACTACAACCCGTACGAAGGTCGCGAGGTCACGGGCACGACGCACACCGTCCTGTCGCGCGGCAAGGTCGTCATCGACGCCGGGAAGTTTGTTGGCAAGGCCGGATCCGGGTCGTTTATAAAGAGGAACGCCAGGACCTAAGGCGTTTTGCCATGAAGGGCAATGAAGGGCAGTGAAGTCTTTTTCAGTAAGTTCCTGATGAAAGCTGGTAATTCTTCGTCAGTCATTCTCCAGGCGTAGACTCTCGAAACATGCCATTCATCGTTGTCGGCGTTGAGACGTCGGCCGCCTGGACCTCAGAAGAGACCACGCTGTCCTTTGAGGGCCAGACTCTCATCTTGCGCCCGGGTTCGTCGTCGCTCTACCCGACGGTAGTTCTTAAGCACGAACTCGACACCCCCGCTGAGCGCTTCCGTCTGCTGTCCCTTGATCGCGTCGACGCACTTGATCTCAATGATCAGATCGCGCTCGACTAACAAGTCCAGCCGAAAGCCACAGTCAATTGGCGTTCCCTTGTAGATAAGCGGCACCGGCACCTGGCGCCGGAATTGAAGTCCGGCCGCGGCGAGTTCATGCGCGAGGCACGACTCGTAGGCCGCCTCGAGCAGGCCGGGCCCCATCTGACGGTGCACCTCAATCGCACAGCCGATCACTCGACTCGCAGCGGGATGTCCTTCCATGACGGCTCGGGAACTGCAAAATGAGCGCCAACTGGGCCGAAAGCTCTTTGAAAAAGTAGTGACTTCACTGCCCTTCATTGCCCTTCATGGCTAGGAGCCCTGAGGCATAAGATTCCCCCATGACCAGCGAAGAAATCATCGCCCTGTGCAAACACCACACGCTCTTCGAGTGGTCAGTGCAATCAGCTGTTGACCCAATCCCCGTCGCGCGGTCGAAGGGCGCGTGCTTCTTCACGCCCGACGGCAAGCGCTACCTCGACTTCAACAGCCAGCTCATGTGCGTAAACATCGGGCACGGCGACGAGCGCGTCGTCAGGGCGATCCAGGATCAGGCCGCGGTGCTCGCGTACGCGAATCCATTCATGGCCACCGAGGTTCGCGCGCGGCTCGGGAAAAAACTCGCTGAGCTCTGCCCGGGCGACATCGACGCGTTCTTTTTCACGAACGGCGGCGCCGAGGCCAACGAGAACGCGATGAAGATCGCGCGCTGGATCACCGGGCGGCAGAAGATCCTCGCGTTCTACCGCTCGTACCACGGCGGCACCGCCGGCGCGATCTCGGTGACCGGCGACCCGCGGCGATGGACGGAACCGTCGATGCCAGGTGTCATCCATGTGCTCAATCCGTATCACGGCGTGGAGCGCGGCTGGGATACCGCCGAGCAATCGCTCACGTACCTGGAAGAAGTCATTCAACTGGAAGGTCCTGCCACGATTGCCGGCTTCATCATGGAGCCGGTCGTCGGCACGAACGGGATCCTGATTCCTCCACCCGGATTCCTGGCGGGCGTGCGCGCGCTTTGTGACAAGTACGGCATCATGATGATCTGCGACGAGGTGATGTCGGGCTTCGGGCGAACCGGCGAGTGGTTCGCCGTAAATCACTGGAACGTCGTCCCCGACATGATCACGATGGCGAAAGGCCTTACGAGCGCGTACGTGCCGCTCGGCGCGGTGGGCATGCGCCGTTCGATCGCCGATCGATTCAAAGACAAGCAGTTCGCGAGCGGCCTCACGTACAACAGCCATCCGCTGGCGTGCGCGGCGGCCCTGGCCACGATCGCCGTCTACGAAGAAGACAAACTGATCGACCGCGCAAAGACGATGGGGGGCTTGATGAGCGAACTGCTCGCCGATCTCGCAAAACGGCACCCGTCGGTCGGCGCCGTGCGCTCGATCGGGCTCTTCGGCATCGTCGAAGTGATCCGCAATCGCAAGACGCGTCAGCCAATGGCGCCGTTTGCCGGGTCAGCGCCGGAAATGACGGCGCTGGCGAAGCACTTCCGCTCCGAGGGCCTTTACACGTTCGTGCGCTGGCACACGTTCTTCACGAACCCGCCGTTGATGATCCCCGAAGCCGAACTGCGCGAGGGCTTCGCGATCATCGACCGCGGGCTCGAGATTACGGACAAAGCCGTCGAGTAGACGTCAGAACACGTGCTCGACGTTGCTGCCCCTGAGGTACAGCCGGTTGAGCGTGAAGACACCGTTCTTCTCGAGCAGCACCGCCTCGGTGGTCTTTCTCGGCTCCGACAGCGCTTCGCCCTTGCAGGGGACTTCAAGCACGGTCTTGCCCTTGCCGACGACGAGCGATCGCTCAACTGGCGTGAGCTGGGCGATGCGATCGGCGTCTTTCGCCGCGACCACCAAAACGAACTTCATGGTGTCCCTGTCGCATTCGATCCGGTACTCGCCGGCTCGGACGATCGCTGCGCCGACCTTGACGTCGGTCGCGAACACCACCGTTTCCTTGATGGGGATTTCCTTCATGCCGTAATGAGTCTGAGCCGACGCGACGCCTGTGCCGAGGACGAGCCCGATTGCGACGAGGATTGAGTGGCGCATGTGACGCTCCTTGGAGCGTCGGTTGTGCAAACCGCGTACCGCGGACACCTTCACGAAAACGCCGGAATTCTGGCACCGGGAGACCGGCGCACGGGAATAATCCGCAGGCCGCGCCGAAAATCCCACAGCTGTTGGGTCGGAGTAAACTCGCAAGGATGTCGTTCGATCCCAAGGACCCGCAGGCACTCGAGCGCCTCCGGAAGGCCACAGACCTGCTCGGCCAGCTGGCGACCGACGCCAGCCTGATCGTGCAGGTGCCGATCGAAGACCGAAAACGCCTGCTCGCCGCGGTAACGCTCCTGTTCAACCCGAGCCCGAGCCAGCGCCGGAACATGGTGAAGGCCAGCAAGCGCAAGTGGAAGGCCGAGCGGATCAAAGGCGACGAAGACAAACTCCACGAAACCGGCATCCGCGAGCTGCGCCGCCGGCCGACGTTCACGACGCCCAACGTGTACCCGCCGAAAGAGCTCCACGATCATCCGGAGCGAGCGGAGGACTCGGACGCCGCGCCGCGCGCTTTGCCACAGCCCGATCTGCCCCAGGTTGCGGAGCGCCATTGCTACGTCTGCAAGCAACATCACTCGGATGTGCACTTCTTTTACGACCAGATGTGCGTCGCGTGCGGCGATTTCAATTACTTCAAACGCAACGAGCTCGCTGATCTCCGGGGTCGCGTCGCACTGCTGACCGGCGGACGCGTGAAGATCGGCTACCAGGCCGGCCTGAAGCTGCTGCGCTGCGGCGCCCACCTGATCGTCACGACGCGATTTCCGAAAGACTCGGCGTCGCGCTATTCACAGGAGCCGGATTTCGCCGACTGGGCCGGTCGCCTGGAGATTCACGGGCTCGACCTGCGGCACACGCCGAGCGTCGAAGCCTTCTGCACCCGCATTCAGCACACGCACTCGCGTCTCGACTTCATCGTCAACAACGCCTGCCAGACGGTGCGCCGCCCACCGGAGTTCTACAAGCACATGATGGAGCACGAGCGGACGATGCAGCTGGGTTCGGGAAATCCGGTGGCGCATCTGGTCGTTCAAACCAATGACGAGTCGTTCGCGGCCTCGCACATGGGTCTCACGCACGCGGCTGAGCTGTCGCAGGTCGCGCTGCTGCCGGAGGATCTCGCTGTCGGCGAACATCTCTTTCCGTCCGGCGCGCTCGACCAGGACATGCAGCAGGTCGATCTGCGCGGCCGAAATTCCTGGCGGCTCCTGCTCAACGAAGTGTCCACCGTCGAGCTTCTCGAAGTGCAGCTCGTCAACTCGATCGCGCCATTCGTGCTCAACGCCCGCCTCAAAGATCTGATGAACCGCACCCCGGATCGCGACAAGCACGTCGTCAACGTGTCGGCGATGGAAGGGCAGTTCTATCGGAATTTCAAGACGACGCGCCATCCGCACACCAACATGGCGAAGGCCGCGCTCAACATGATGACGCGCACGTCAGCGGCCGACTATTTTCAGGACGGTATCCACATGAACAGCGTGGATACCGGCTGGATCACCGACGAAGATCCGGCTGAAATCGCCGCCCGCAAAACCGCCGAACAGCGCTTCCATCCGCCCCTCGACATCCTCGACGGCGGCGCCCGCATCGTCGATCCCATCATCAGCGGGATTAACACCGGCAACCATGTGTGGGGCAAGTTCCTAAAGGATTACAAAGAAACTGACTGGTAGGGGAATCCGTCTAAGCACGCGATGGCCTTCCTGTTCATAGTCATCGCTTTCGCGATCCTCTTCGCCATTTCCTGGCCGATCGCGCTGTTTCTGATGCTCCTGGTGCCGTTTCTCTGGCTGCTGTCGATTCCTTTCCGGATCGTCGGCGTCCTTCTCGAAGCGCTCATTGCGCTGATCCGTCAGATCCTGTTGATCCCGGCAAGGATCCTCGGCTATCGCTGACAGTTTTGTATTGAACAAAATTAGACACTTATCAATTATCGATCCCTCAATTTAGGTTTATCCTCCGCATATGCCCCAGCTATCCCGACTATTCCAAGCTCTCGGAGTTGGCTACCTAGGCGATCTTGCGCTTGGGTGGACATCCATCTGGCTCGCGCCGCTCACGGCTGACCGCACCTACCAGTTCTACATGGCGCCGGGCGAGTGGTTCGTTGATCCGATGAGCGCGCCGTTTGTCGCGCTGCTGTTCTGGACCGCTCTGTTCGCCGCCGTGTACTCCGGGATCTCGCAACTCAAGAGCCG
>JBKJHW010000128.1:0-4336 GCA_046598935.1 Vicinamibacterales bacterium
CGGGCCTGTCGCGGAAGATCGTCGTGGATAGTCCCGACGAGAAGAAGCAGCCCACGATCGAGATCCGCGACAAGTCGGGCAAGGTGACGCGCAAGTACAACATGCCGTCGCATGCCCACCTCATGATCGAGGACGGCGACCCGGTGAACGCCGGGCAGGTCCTCGCGAAAATCCCGCGCGAGACGACGAAGACGAAGGACATCACGGGCGGCCTCCCGCGCGTCGTGGAACTCTTCGAAGCGCGCAAGCCGCGCGAAACCGCGATCATCTCCGAGATCGACGGCATCGTGCGTCACGGCGGCATCGTCAAGGGCACGCGCAAGCTGCTTGTGGTGCCGGACGAGGGTGGCGAACCGCGTGAATACTCGCTGCCGCGCGGTGTGCACGTGAACGTTCAGGAAGGCGACCGCGTTCGCGCGGGTGAGCCGCTCATGGACGGTCCCCGCAACCCGCACGACATCCTCGCGGTCCTCGGTGAACGCGAACTCCAGCGGTACCTGGTCAACGAAATCCAGGAGGTCTACCGTCTGCAGGGCGTCGGCATCAACGACAAGCACATCGAAGTCATCGTGCGCCAGATGATGCGCTGGGTGAAGGTCGAGGAAGTGGGCGATACGGAATTCCTCGTCGACGAACAGGTCGACAAGTTCCGGTTCCACGAAGAGAACGAGCGCGTGCTGGCCGCTGGCGGCCCGCCGGCGAAAGGCCGTCCGCTGCTCCTTGGCATCACCAAGGCGTCGCTGTCGACCGACTCGTTCATCTCGGCGGCGTCGTTCCAGGAAACGACGCGCGTCCTCACCGAGGCGTCCATCTCCGGCAAGGTCGATTACCTGCGCGGCCTGAAGGAAAACGTCACGATGGGCCGTCTGATTCCGGCCGGCACGGGCTTCGATTTCTACCGCCACGTGACGATCCCGGCCGACGAGCCGCCGCCACCGCCGCCGCCGTCACCGGACGAGCTCGAGCTGCAGCGTGAAATGGACGACTACGCTGACGCCGACTTCGGTTTCGGTCGCGACGACGAATAACCAGATAGTCAATGGCCAATGGTCAGTGGTCAATGAAGAGATTCATTGATCCCTGGCCATTGCGCTTTTCATTGACCACTGACCATTGACCACTGACCATTCCTCACCGGCGGCCGCGCGAGGCCCGCGCATCTGCCCACAGTGCGGGCTCCTCGTCGCCGCCGACGTGTCCGCCTGCCAGTGCGGCTACGTGTTCGGATCGCTGGGCGGCGCGTCGACCGCGGCCGGCCGGCTGCGCGATGCTGTGGATCTTTTCAGCGCCAAAGAGGCGCTGACCATCGCATTCCAGGCTGTGTCGGAGCTCAAAGGCACGGTCGTCGGCTGGATGGCGATCATCGGCCTGTTTCAGGTGTTGCCCCTTTCGCTCATCAGTCCGAAGCCGGAAACAGCGCGCGATGTCGCGGTGTTTCTCTCGGTGACGCTCGTGTCGGCGTGGGCCGGCTACGGGCTGAATCGTGCGGCGATGCGCCGCCTGCGCGGCGAGCCCACGACGTTCTGGCGATCACGCGCGAACGTGCGCGAGTTCGGCTCGATCCTCATGACGATTCTCGTCATGGTGGTGCCCGTGACCATCGGCCTGGTGCTCTTTGTCGCGCCCGGCGTGTATCTGCTGCTCACGTGGTCGCAGGTGACGTTCCTGATCCTCGACGGCCGCGCGCGTCACGTCGACTCGCTCCGCGCGAGCGAAGAGCTGACGCGCGACCGCCGCGTCGAAATTTTCATCGTGATGATGGTGCCGTTCGTCCTGACGATGCCGGCCAAAATCCTCGAGGCGGCCGTGCCGATCGGCGGCTCGATCGCGTCGCCGGGATTCGTGCTGTTCCTGGTGTCGACGGTCTGGCAGATGCTCGTGCTGACCTTCGGCGTCTTCGTGAGCGCCGTCGTCTACCAAATGCTCCTAAACAGTAAGAAAACCAGACCTTAGAGCTATTCAGCTTGGAGTTCATGGCGATTTCTCCATGGCCCCCCAAGGTAAACATCGCGGAGCCTTTGATAGTATGCCGCCACTAATGACCACCGATTCCCAGCCGTCTGCGGCCCAGCGCGCCCTTCCGATTCTTCTGTTTCTTTTCGTCGGAAGTGGATGCGCGGCGCTCATTTACGAAGTTGTCTGGTTCCAGCTTCTGCAGCTCGTGATCGGGTCGTCGGCGATCTCGCTGGCCGTGCTCCTCGGGACCTTTATGGGCGGCATGTGCCTCGGCAGCCTGCTGCTGCCAAAATTTGTCAGCGCCAAGGAGCACCCGCTCAAGGTCTACGCGTATCTCGAGCTCGGGATCGCGGCCTGCGGCATCTTCGTCCTCTTCGGCGCGCCGCTGATTGGCGGGTGGTACGACGCACTCGGACTGCAGGGCATGCCGGGCATTGTCGGCCGCGGCATCGTCGCTGCGATCTGTCTCCTTCCGCCCACGCTCATGATGGGCGCGACGCTTCCCGCGATGGCTCGCTGGGTCGAGACGACGCCGGCGGGCGTGTCGTGGCTCGGCTACTTCTACGGCGGCAACATCGCGGGCGCGGTCCTCGGCAGCTTGCTCGCAGGCTTCTATCTGCTTCGGGTGTTCGACATGGCGACGGCGACGCTGGTCGCGATCGCCCTGAACGTCATCGTCGCCGCGATCGGCCTGTGGCTTGCGCGCCGCACGCCGAACGAAGCTGCGGCGGCTAACGTTGACGCCAAGCCCGACAAGGGCGCGCGCGTGGTGTACATCGCGATCGCGATTTCCGGCATGACGGCGCTTGCGAGCGAGGTGATGTGGACGAAAGTCCTGTCGCTGCAATTCGGCGCAACCGTCTACACGTTCTCGCTGATCCTCGCCGTGTTTCTCACGGGCCTCGGCATCGGCAGCACGGTTGGCGCGTCGATTGCGCGGAGTGTCGCCAGGCCGCGCGTGGCATTTGGCTGGTGTCAGATGTTGATCTGCGGCGCGATGTTCTGGGCCGCGTACCAGATGTTCCAGTCGCTGCCGTTCTGGCCGATCAATCCGTCGATCTCGTCGCAGCTGAACGGCACCGTGAACGCCGACGCCTTCAACTTCCAGCTCGACCTCGTGCGCTGCTTCTGGGTGGTTCTGCCGGGCGCGATGCTCTGGGGCGCGAGTTTCCCGCTGGCGCTCGCCGCTGCGGCAACGAAGGGCCAGGATCCGGCGCGGCTTGTCGGCGGCGTCTACGCGGCAAACACTGTCGGGGCCATCGTCGGCGCGCTGCTTGGGAGCGTGGTGCTCGTCTGGCTCCTCGGCTCGCAGCAGGGCGTGCAGCTGATGATCGCGTTCTCGGCACTTTCGGGCTTGCTGCTGCTCGCGCCGGCAGTGAGTGAGAGCACCGGCAAACAGGGCTTCACGTGGGGCCCGGCGATCATGCTGATTCTGGCGACAGGCGGCGCGGGCTTGCTTGTGCGCAACGTGCCGGAAATTCCGGGCATCCTCATCGCGTACGGCCGCTACGCGGCGACGTGGGTGGGGCAGAACGAGATCATCTACGCGAAAGAAGGCCTCCAGGCCTCAGTGGCCGTGTCGCGCACGCCGAGCGGCGTCCTCAACTACCACAACGCCGGCAAGGTGCAGGCATCGAGTGAGCCGCAGGACATGCGTCTGCAGCGCATGCTCGGCCATCTGACGACGCTGATCCCGAACGATCCGAAGCGCGTGCTCGTGATCGGCTGTGGCGCCGGCGTCACGGCAGGCGCTGTGTCGATCAACCCGTACGTCACGAATCAGACGATCGCGGAGATCGAGCCGCTTGTGCCGGAGAGCGTGTCGAAGTACTTCGGCGAGTACAACTACAACGTCGTCACCAACCCGAAAGTGCAGGTCACGATCGACGACGCGCGGCACTACCTGCTGACGTCGAAAGAAAAATTCGATGCGATTACGTCCGATCCGCTCGATCCCTGGGTCAAGGGCGCGGCGGCGCTCTACACGAAGGAATTCTTCGATGTCGTGAAGGCGCATCTCAACCCCGGCGGCGTCGTCACGCTCTTCGTGCAGATGTACGAGAGCAATGAAGCGGCCGTGAAGAGCGAGATCGGCACGTTCCTCGAGTCGTTCCCGAACGGCATGGTCTTCGGCAACACGCAGAACGGCCGCGGTTACGACCTCGTGCTCGTTGGCCAGGCGGAAGAAACGAAGATCGACGTCGACGCGATGCAGGCCAAGCTCGACCGTCCGGAGATGGCGCCGGTCGCGCAGTCACTGCGTGAAGTGGGATTTGCGAACGCGACCGAGCTCTTCGCGACGTTTGCCGGTCAGAAGGGCGACTTCGCCAACTGGCTGAAGGACGTGCAGATCAACCACGATCGCAACCTCAAACTCCAG
>JBKJHW010000112.1:0-18553 GCA_046598935.1 Vicinamibacterales bacterium
ACGATCGAGCGGATCATCTTGCCGCCGGGGCCGATGATGTCGCGGATCTTCTCGGTCGGGATGCGGATCGTGATGATACGCGGCGCGTGCTTCGAGATATCACCGCGCGGCGCGGCGATCGCTTCGTGCATCTTGTCGAGAATCTCGAACCGGCCCTTGCGCGCCTGTTCGAGCGCCTGCCGCATGACGTCCATCGACAGACCCGACACCTTGATGTCCATCTGCAACGCCGTGATGCCCTGACGCGTGCCGGTGACCTTGAAGTCCATGTCGCCGTAGTGATCTTCCGAGCCCGCGATGTCCGTGAGGACCGCGAACTTGCCGGTCGCTTCGTTCGCCACGAGACCCATCGCCACACCAGCCACCGCCTTCTTCAGCGGCACGCCGGCGTCCATCATCGCGAGGGCGCCGCCGCAAACCGAGGCCATCGACGAGGAGCCGTTGCTCTCGAGGATGTCGGAGACGATGCGCACGGTGTACGGGAATTCGTCTTCCGACGGCATCATCGGGAGGAGCGCGCGTTCCGCGAGCGCGCCGTGACCGACTTCACGCCGGCCCGCGCCACGCAGGAACTGCACTTCGCCGACCGAGAACGGCGGGAAGTTGTAGTGGAGCATGAAGCGACGCCACGTCTCGCCCTCAACCGTCTCGATCTTCTGGGCGTCGTCATCCGTGCCGAGCGTGACCGTGACGAGCGCCTGCGTCTCGCCGCGCGTGAACACGGCCGAGCCGTGCGTGCGCGGGAGAACGCCGATTTCCATCCAGATCGGGCGGATCTGGTCGAACGCGCGGCCGTCGAGGCGCTTGCCGCGTTCGAGCGCTTCGTCGCGCATGACGTGTTCCTTCAACCCCTTGAACACGTACTTCGCGTCGTCGCGCTCCTTGAGCGAGTCGACCGGGTACGAGGCGAGGAGATCGGCCTGGACCTTGTCGATCGTCGAGTAGTTTTCGAGCTTGTCCTGGATGCGCATCGCGGCGGCGAGCGGCTCGTACGCCTTCGCGCGCACATCGGCGGCAAACGTTTCGTCGACGACGCGCGGGCTGGCCTTTTTCTTCGTCTTGCCGACTTCAGCCTTGAGCTCGTCGATCGCGGTGACCAGCGTCTTGATCGCGGCGTGCGCGTGGTCGAGTGCCGTGACCATGTCGGCCTCGGTCACTTCTTTCGCGCCGGCTTCAACCATGATGATCGCGTCTTTGCTGCCCGCGACGATCAGGTCGAGCGTGCTCGCGCGGCGCTCGGTGTAGGTCGGGTTCACGATGAACTTGCCATCGATGAGGCCGATCCGGACACCGGCGATCGTCTTCTGGAACGGAATCGACGAGATCGCGAGCGCGGCGGACGCGCCGGTGATCGCGAGGACGTCCGAGTCGTTGTCGGTGTCGGCCGAGATCAGGAACGCGATGATCTGCGTTTCGTACTTCCAGCCGTTCGGGAACAGCGGACGGATCGGGCGGTCGATCAACCGGCTGGTGAGCACTTCCTTCTCAGCCGGCTTGCTCTCACGCTTGAAGAATCCGCCCGGGATGCGGCCCGAGGCGTAGGCGTATTCACGGTAGTCGACGGTGAGGGGCAGAAAATCGATGCCCTCACGCGGCTGAGCGGCGTGACACGCCGAAACGAGCACCATCGTGTCGCCGGAGCGGACGATGACGCAGCCGTCGGCCTGTTTGGCCAGTTTACCGGTCTCGATGGAAATCGTGCGCGAGCCGAGGGTGATTTCTTTTCGGATTGGAGTTGGGATCACGTTGTTTCCTGGGTGTCGTGAGCGCTTACTTGCGGATGCCGAGCTTGCCGATGATTTCCGTGTAGCGGTCGGAGTCTTTCCGCTTGAGGTAATCGAGGAGGCGACGGCGCTGCTGAACGAGCTTGAGGAGGCCGCGGCGCGAGTGATGGTCCTTCTCGTGCGTCTTGAAGTGGTCCGTCAGGTAGCTGATGCGCTCGCTGAGGAGCGCGATCTGAACTTCCGGGGAACCCGTATCGGTGTCGTGCGCTTTGTAGGTGGTGATGACTTCGGTCTTGCGGTCTTTGTCCAGCACTGGAGTGCCTCCACGAGAAGCCCAGAGGGCGGGGGATTCCGCCGGACCGGGGTTTCCGTATGTGAGGCCCGCCGATTTTTGGGACCGGTGGACCAACGTTTCATTGTATGTCCAAGGTCCAGGGTCCGTCCAGAGTCCAGGGTAGCCCGGGGACGAAGGACAGGCCCTGAACGCTGGACGGACTCTGGACCCTGGACGGACCCTGGACCCTGGACGGACCCTGGACCCTGGACGGACTCTGGACCGTGGACGATGCTTAGAGGCCTGAACGGATGTGCTCGGGCCTCAGCCCAAGGCCCAGGAACCGGGCGGGCAGGCGCCGAAGCCGGGGGTGGCGATCGAGAAATCGCATCGGCCAGGGCGCCCCGGTGATCGGCGGACCGGGTTCGAGCACGCGTCTGATGATTTGATTCTGGGCAAAGGCCTGCATGGCCTGCGTCGCGCGGGTCGGCCATTCCCGGCGCTTCTGAATGGCGGCCAGGTCTGCCGTTGTTGGGCGGCCACGGCGGAACGCTGGGATCAGGATGTTGGCGGCCGCCACGGCGTCCTGTATCGCCAGATTGATGCCGATCCCGCCGACCGGTGACATCGCGTGCGCCGCGTCGCCGATGCATAGGAGACCCGGCACGAACCACGTGCGCAGGCGATCAATTTTGACGGTCAGCAGCTTCACCTGGTCCCAGCTCACGATCTCGCCCACGGTTGGCCGCAGGGCCGGCGCGACACGGACAATCTCATCGCGAAACGCATCGAGCCCCGCGAGCCGGATGTCGTCGACCGAGCCTTTTGCGATCACGAACGCACACTGGTAGTAGTCACCGCGATCGAACGACACGAAGAGCCGTCCTCGCACGATGTTGCCGAGCGGCATGACTGGCGCGTCCGAAGGCTTGGGCACGCGCATCCAAAGCACATCGATCGGCGTACCGATTTCTTCGACGATGAGTCCGGCGGCTTGTCGCAGCGCTGAGCCGCGCCCGTCGGCCGCGATCACAAGGTCGGCCCGCCGCTCTTCGACGCCGCGCGGCGTCTTCACGCGGACGCCGCAGACCGTCTCGGCGTCTTTGATCAGGTCCACGGCTTCGGCTTCCATCTCGAGCGCAAAGCCCGGATACTTGCGTGCTTCGGTCACGAGAAAATCAAGAAACTCCCACTGCGGCATCATCGCGATGAATGGGCAGCGCACCGGGAGATGCGAGAGGTCGATGACTGTCGCCTGCTCGCCGCCGACCTGGGCGCGGCCTTCGTAGATTCTGGTGTGAGGCCGCGCGAGAAAACCATCGATGATTCCCAGCTCGTGCAGCACCTCCATCGTCGATGGATGCACGGTGTCGCCGCGGAAGTCGCGCAGAAAGTCGGCGTGTTTCTCGAGAACGGTGACGTGGATGCCGGCGCGGGCGAGGAGATATCCCAGCATCATGCCCGCTGGGCCGCCGCCGGCGATGAGCACGGGGCCGGTCCGCGCGGGTTCGCTCACACCGCTATCTTGCCCTTTGCCTCTATCGAAGCGGGGGCCTTTGTCGTTCGGAGGGTTCAACGGCCGGATGCAGTCCGGCGCCGTTGCGGCGCGGAACGGCGGAGGCCGCGTCTAGCTCAGCGCTCCGCTGCGGCGCAGCGCCGTGAAGCCCGCGTATGCCAATAGGCCCACGAGGCCCATCAGCGCCCACACGGGAAGAGTCGGCACCGTAGGCGGCGTTGCTCCGCACGTGGCAAACGAGATGTTGTTCGTGTCGAGCGTGACGGCGCCGTTGCGCGCCAGCGCCCGGCCCGTGATGTTCGCGCCGGTGTTCAGGGTGATGCTGGTCAGCGCAATCAAGTTGCCGATGAACGACGTCGTGGTGCCGAGCGTGGCGGAGGACCCGATTTGCCACGCCACACCGCACGGGTTGCCGCCGTTGATCATCACCATCGATGATCCCGCTGCCGTCGTGAGAGTGCTCCCGGTTTTGAAAATGAAAACGGCATTGGCGTTGCCCTGAGCGTTGAGCGTCAACGCGCCAGTCAGTTGAGCGGAGGTGGAGTAGCAATATATGCCCGGCGTGAGGGTCAATCCGCCCAGGTTCTGCCCGGTGAGATCGGCCGTACAACTCGTCGCGCTGATGGCGTTGTACTGGGTGATGAGATCATTCTGCGCCTGCAGCGCCGCCGCGTTGGCTGCATTCGTGGTTCCTGTCCGCGTTCCGGGCGGGAACCCCGTAATCGACGCGCTAGGACTCACGCCCAGGTCTCCCGTGAGCACGCTCGCTCCCGTGTTCGTGACGGCGCTGCCCCCGAGGACCGCATAGGTCTGGGCCGTTCCGAGGGATGCTTGAGCGTATGCTGGGGCCGCGCCAAAAAGCAGCGCCAACACGACGGAGCAGAAAGTGAGCGCGAGTCTTTGAGGCATGTTGGCAATGGTAAGGCGGACCGCCCCGATTTGCCTGTTTAATAGTGAACAGAATGGTGGCGCGAGACGCAGGTAACATGGCGAGTGGATGCTCACGCACGAACCGCCGGTCCTTTTTTCAATCGACCTCAGCGGGTGCGACTCGTTGAAAGCGCTGTCGTCGGACGAGGTCATTGCAACGTTTGCCGCCGCGCTCACGCGCGCTGGCGCTACCGTCGTCGAAACTGCCTCCCACATCTTCCCGGGGACCGGCATTACCAGTGTGCTCATCCTGAGCGAGTCCCACGCGGTCCTTCATACATGGCCGGAAACCGGGACGGTCAATATCGACGTCTTTTCGTGCTCACCCAAGCTCAAGGTCCTCGACGCTGTCGCTGAACTGAGCCAGTTCTTCGGTTCGTCGAGCGTAACGAGTCAAGAGATCGTCCGTGCCGACGGCCACCTCGCCGATCGACCCGCTTTCGCGCGCGCGTAACTTCCTGTTGTTGGGTGCGGCGTGGAGCCTCGCACTGTTCGCACTGCTGCGCCTGTCGTGGGTCGAGGTCACGCTCGCGTGCAGCGGCGCAGACGCGATCGCGCTTTGCGCCGCCGCCTCGCCGGCCTGGTTCGATCTCCTGCACGTGTATCTGTGGCCCGCAGCGTTGATGGTCGGGGTCGCCGCCTACGTATTTCTGTGGATGCGCATCGCCGACCGAGGCCGCCTCAAGCCCGCGGTGTCGTGGCGCAGCACGCCCGCGCGGTGGTTTGTGTGGCTGACGGCGATCTTCCTCGCCCTCTTCGCGCTGGCCGGACCCGTGTATCTCGCGAGCGCGACCGTGCTCGCCGTGGCGGCGCTCGTCGCTCGCGTGTCGGCCGGCCTGCTCAATATCGCCGGCGTCCACGCGGAAGTGAGCGGCAACGTCCTGACGACGCTACGCGGCGCCTTCATGGTGACGTCGGAATGCATCGTCACGCCGCTGATTCCGGTGTACGCCGCGGCGGTCGCGACCGTCGCCATGCCCTGGCATCGGCGCGCGCTGTGGCTCCTGGCCGCCGCGGGCCTCGCGATCGGTGCGCTGCTCTTGACACTCGTCGATCCGTTATTCGCTCGGAGGCTGCACGCGATCTTCGGCGAGATCCCTGATCCTCAAGGCGCGTTGTTCTGGTTGCCGGCGTTCCAACTCGGCCTCTCGGTCGCGCTCTGGGTGCCCCTGTTCGATGCACGCCGATGGGTGCCAGTTGTCGCGGGCTGCGCGGTAGTCCTCATATCGAATGCCGCACTCTTCCTCGCACTGCAGGTGGCCTGGCTCGACTGGGGCGCGACACTACCGGTGACCGCAGTCCGCGCCTGGGCGCTGGCCGGGCCGGTGTCGGTCATGACCGTGGCGGTGAGATATGCGCGTCCACGCGTCTGAAACTGGTCTCGTTCTGGCGCTCGCGCTGCTGGTCACAGGACTGATGGCCGCGCCGGTGTTGCGCGCGCCTCGGAGTCAGATCTTCGGCCTGGAAATCGTCGGGCGGCACCATGATCCGTTCACGGTGATGCGGCAGTTCACGGAGCCCGTGGCGGCCGGCGTGTACTTTCAGCCGGTGACCGACCTTCCCGGCAAGTGGCTCGCGCGGCTTGCCGGACCGGTCGCCGCATACAACGCCATCATCCTGCTGTCATTTCCGCTCTCGGCCCTTGCCGCGTACTGGCTCGCGCGCCACCTGCGGATCGGGCGAGCGGCCGCTGGATTTGCGGCGCTGGCATTCGCGTTCTCACCGTTCCACATCGCTCAGGCGGCGTACCATCCGCAGATCGCGCAGACCCAATGGCTCCCGCTGTATCTCCTCGCCTTGTGGCGCTGCCTCGATCGCGCCACGCTCGCGCGATCGACGCTGCTCGCGCTCGCCGCGGTGGCGGTGACGTGGTCGAACTTCTACGGCGGCCTCATCGCCGGAGTGCTGACGCCGGTGGCAGTGGCGGCGTACTGGTACTTCGTCAGCCGCTCTGAGCCGCGCGCGTTGCGGCATATCGCCGTTACTTGCGCGGTTTTGCTCGTCATAGCGGTCATCGGCGCGGCGTATGCGTGGCAGACCGCGAGGGCTGCGATCGAGACCCCGGCCGCGTTTGCGTTCGCCCGCGCCGATCTCTTTCGCTACAGCGCCACATGGTGGAGCTACCTCGTCCCGCCCGTCGCCAGCCCCGTGTTCGGCGAGTTCGCCCAGCGCGTGTGGATGGCCGCCGGTGTCGGCGATGGTCTGCTCGAGAATCAAGTGAGTCTCGGTTGGGGCGTGGTTGCCCTGAGCGCCGTGGCGATCGCCTTAGGGCGGCCGCGCTCCGACCGGCCGCGCATCGTGCTGCTCCTCGCATCGATTGCCGCCGTCGCGCTCATCTGTTCGTTGTCGCCGGAGTTCCGCGCCGGCGCGCTGACGCTCACGCGTCCGTCAGCCTGGTTCTACGGCGTTGCGCCGATGTTCCGGTCGTACGCGCGCTTCGGTGTGATGGTGCAGTTGTGCGCCGCGCTCCTGGCCGGCGCCGGCGCCGAGTGGCTGTGGCGGCAGGGCCGAGTTGCGCGGCGCATTTGCGTCATGGCGCTGGCCATGGTCGCAGCCGAGTACGCGGTGTGGCCGCCATCGATGTCCCGTGACGTGCTGCCGTCGATGGCGCAGCGCTGGGCCAACGACCGCACCAGTCGGGTGCGCGCGCTCGACTGCGCACCGGTGACGATATCGACAGCCTCGGTGCCTTGGCTCACGCGCGATCGCGTCGTCTTCAGCGCTGGATCACTTGATGACTGCGCGGAGCCGAACTTCGCAGACAAACTCGCCGCCGATGGATACACGCATATGCTCGTGGCTCCTCTGACGCCCGAGGGCCGGTGGCTCGACAGCCAGCCGCGGGCCGCGAGGCCGCCGGTCGCCGCGCGGTTCGCCGATAGCGCCGTCTTCGCGGTGGTGACCGCGGCGCCGAAAATCTACACCAGCGACTTTCAGTCGTTTTCGCCGCGCGAGTACGACGCCGTGTGGACGTGGCGGTGGATGGGCGCCGACGCAGGCTGGACGGTCCGCAACACGACGGCGCAGCCTGTCGTGGCCACAGTCGACATCGACATGACCTCGTTCCACTCGCCGCGCCGAATGCGTGTGCTGCTCGACGGCGTGCCCGCCGAGGCCCTCGTCGTCGCGCCTGTGCGCGGCGTCTACCGCCTGGGTCCGTTCAGCTTCGCGCCGGGCGCGCATTCATTGACATTCCAGCCGATCGACGCCGCGGTGATCGCGGATGCGATCCTGCACAATGGCGACCGGCGCCCGTTGTCATTTGCGATCGGCACGTGGCGCTGGTCGATTGAGGACGGCACGTCATGAGTACCGCGTACCGCCGTTTCTGGGCCCGCGTCGGCGAGGACTTCACCGACCTCGGCGGCGCCGCGTCGACGCGCTACTACGCGCACAACGAGCAGCGTCTCTTCGACGAACACTTTCCGGCGTTGCCCGGCCTGACCATCCTCAAGACCGACCTGTGGGACGAGGCTAAAAACACGCGGATTCTCGCCTGGGCGAGCGCGCACGGCGCGCGCGCGTACGGCATCGACATCTCGGAGCCAACGCTTCGACAGGCGCGCCACGCGTTTGCCGCCGGCGCGCTACGGGCGGCCGTGGCCGACGTGCGCGCGATCCCGTTCGCCGACAATACCTTCGACGCGATCTACTCCATGGGCACGATCGAACACTTCGACGAGACCGAGCAGGCGGTGCGCGAGATGACCCGCGTCCTGAAGCCGGGCGGACGCGCCATCATCGGCGTGCCGAACCGCCACGACCCGTTCCTGCGGCCGCTGATGGCCACCGTGATGCAATGGCTCGGCGTCTACGGGTACGGGTACGAGAAGTCCTACTCGCGCCGCCGGCTTCGCGCGATGCTCGAGCGTTCGGGCCTCACGGTCCTCGACGAGACCGCGATCCTGTTCATTCCGGGCTGGCTGCGCATCATGGATCTCGCCTGTCACGCGTGGTGTCGTCCGCTGGCGGTCATCACAGGCGCCGCGGTGCAGCCCTTTGTCTGGCTCGATCGACACGTGCCCCACGTCCGGAGGCACGGCTATCTGCTCGCGACCGTAGTCACAAAGGGCGAGTGACAAGCTACGCGCTCGGAATGGGCGCGAGAACCACTGCCGGATGCAGCTCGCCGCCGCGGCTGTCGGCCAGCGCGATCAGGACGCCGTCTTCGTCGAGAATCCGGACCTTCTGCCCGGCGCCTGCCACCGGCACAAATTGGCCGGCGAGGTGATGCGGTGCCAATGAGTTGCCGTGCGTCGCGCGCTTGAACCCCGCGAGATTGGCCGTGACGGCGGGGAAGTGGGACAAGGCCGCGGCCGGACTGATCAGGTGCGCTTCCACGGCGGGTCCCAGCCGCTCAGCGTCCTCGAACTTGATGGCTTGAGCCAGGTCGAAGGTGCCGCTTTTCGTGCGGCGCAATGCCGCGAGATGTCCACCGCATCCGAGCGCACGGCCCAAATCGCGCGCCAGCGCGCGGACATAAAAGCCGGCGCTGGCCGTGACTTCCAACCGTATGGTCTGCTCGTCCCGGCCGAGCAACTTCAAATCGCTGACCGTGACCGTCACGGGGTTGAGCTCAACGGCTCTGTCTTTGCGAACAAGGTCGTACGATTTCTTCCCACCCACGCGTTTCGCGGAAACCTGCGGAGGCACTTGCTCAAAAGAACCCTGGAACTTCAAGAGAGCCGCCTGAACGTCAAGCGCACGGGGGAAGCAACCCTGGAACGGCGACGCGACAGCGTCGCCCTGCGCATCGTCAGTTGACGTCTCAAATCCGAGCCGAACTTCCGCCACGTAGGTTTTTTCCGAGCCGGCAAAGTACGGCGCCAAGCGAGTGGCCTTGCCCATGACGAGCGGCAGCAGGCCGGTCGCCATCGGGTCCAGCGTGCCGGTGTGGCCGACGCTTCGCTCTTTCGCGATGTTGCGGATGCGCGCCACGACATCGTGAGACGTCGGGCCCGACGGTTTGTCGATGAGCAGAACGCCGTTCATAGCCGCGTCCTATTGCAACGCTTCAATGAGCGCGCGCTTCACGTCGTCGAGCGTGCCGCTCATGTTGCAGCCGGCGGCCTGGCGGTGGCCGCCGCCGTTGTATTTCTGCGCGATCTCCCGCACGTCGACGTCGCCCTTCGAGCGCAGGCTGACGCGAAATTCACCGGCGTTCTGCTGCTTGATTAACGCCACCGCTTCCACATCTTTGGTCCCGAGCGGGATGTTCACGAGCCCGGCGGTGTCGTCCGTCGTCGCGCCGCACTTCGTCAAGAGCTCGTCGTCGTAGTAGAGGATCGCGATGCGCTGGTTGTGATGAAGCTCCATCGCGTGGAGCATTTCGCCCGTGAGTTTCACGCGGCCCAGCGAAAAGCTGTCGTAGATCTGGCGCGCGAGTTCGGCGGCGTTCACGCCGGTTTCGGCGATGCGGCGGCAGATTTCGAAGGTGCGCGGCGTGATGTTGGCGTGGCGGAAGCTGCCGGTATCGGTCGAGATGCCGAGATAGAGGTGCGTCGCCATCTCGGGCGTCCACGCTACGCCGAGCGCATCGATGATTTCCGCCGTCATCTCGCACACGGCGCACGCCGTTTCGTCGAACCAGTTGACGTCGCCGTACATCGTGTTGCCGCCGTGATGGTCGATGTTGATCACGAAGCGGCCCTCCAGCCCGTCAACTTCCGGCCGCTTCAGCGTGTTGCATTCCATGACGATGACGGCGTCGGCCTCGCCGTCAAACCTGGCGCAGACCTCGACGCGGTCAACGGAAGGGAAGTGGCGATATGGCTGCGGCGCCGGATCGTGATCGACCCAGCGGACCGTCTTGCCCAGCGATTCGAGCGCGAGGCCCAGCGCCATCTGCGAGCCGAGCGCATCGCCGTCGGGCCGCGCGTGAGAAGTGAGGACGAAGGACTGGCGTTCGCGAATTGCGGCGACGACGTTACTTAGACTCATCGTCCTTCGGTGCGTCTTCGACGTACGGATTGGTTTCGCGATCCTTCTGGAGATCGATGAGAATTTCTTCGACGCGCGCCTGGTGGGCGATGCCTTCGTCGAAATGGAAGTTCAGCTCGGGCACACGCCGCAGGCGCATCTTCTGGCCGACCCGACGGCGAAGAAACGGCGTCACGCGCTCAATCGCGGCCTTCGTCGCGGCTTTGTTCTTCTCGTTTTCCGCCGGCGTGCCCGCCGTGCCCATCGTCGTGTACGAAATGCGCGCCACGCCGAGGTCCGCCGAAATCTTGACGGCCGTGATCGTGACGAACCCGATGCCAGGGTCCTTCACGTCACGCGAGAGCGTCTCGCTGATGACGTGCCGGATCTCTTCGGCCACCCGGTCTGGCCTGTTTCCTTGTGCCATTTGTGGCCTCGAATCTGGTTAGCTGAATAGCTGAATACCTGGTTATTGGAAACTGGTCAACTAACTATTGGTCTATTTGTGAAGAAATGACAATTCGCAAAATAGACAGATTCCAATAACCAGATAACCAGCTAACAAATAACCAGATTCATCTTCTATTACAGCGTCGACGCGACCTTCTCCACGCTCACCAGTTCGATGATGTCGCGCTCCTTGACTTCGTTGAAGCGGTCGAGGCCGATGCCGCACTCCGCACCCTGCTTCACTTCGCTCACGTCGTCCTTGAACCGTCGCAGCGAGACGATCTTGCCGGCCCAGATCTGTTTGCCGTCGCGAAGCAGGCGAGCCTGGAAGCCGCCGCCGCGCTTGATCTCGCCCGTGGTGACGACGCAGCCGGCGATCGTGCCCTTGCCGGCCTTGAAGACCGCGCGCACTTCGGCGATGCCGATGCGCGATTCCTTGAGCGTCGGATCGAGCAGACCCGTCATCGCCTTCGTGATCTCGTCGGTCACGTTGTAGATGATCGTGTGGTGCCGGATGTCGACTTCTTCGCGCTCCGCGACTTCCGCGGCGTTGCGGTCGGGCTTCACGTTGAAGCCGATGACGATCGCCTTGGACGCAGACGCGAGGAGCACGTCCGATTCGTTGATCGCGCCGACACCCGTATGAATGATGCGGACCTTGACCTTGGCGTCCGTCATCTTCGCGAGCGAATCGGCGAGCACTTCCGCCGAGCCCTGGACGTCGGCCTTGATGATGATGGCGAGCTCCTTCAAGCCGCCTTCCGCCATCTGTGCCTGGAGTGATTCGAGCGTCAGACGTCCGCCTCGGGCGCCGAGGTGCTTATCCTTGGCCTGCGCCTGACGGAACTGAATGACCTGGCGCGCCTTGATCGGATCGTCGATCACCTGGAACGTATCGCCCGGCGCGGGGAGGGAAGAGATGCCGAGCACTTCAACCGGCGTCGACGGCCCGACCTTCTTGACCTTCTGGCCGCGATCATTGAACAGCGCGCGGACTTTGCCGTCCGAAACGCCGGCGATGAACGTGTCGCCTTCGCTGAGCGTGCCGTCCTGCACGAGCACGTGCGCGACCGGGCCGCGGCCCTTGTCGAGCTTGCTCTCGATGACGGTGCCCGACGCGAGACGCTTCGGGTTCGCCTTGAAGTCACCGATGTCGGCGACCAGCAGGATCATTTCGAGCAGCTGATCGATATTGGTTTTCTGACGCGCAGAGACTTCGACCATGACGGTCGTGCCGCCCCATTTTTCCGACTGCAGCCCGAGTTCCGCCAACTCGCGCATGACGCGCTCCGGATTGGCATCGGCCTTGTCGACCTTGTTGATGGCAACGACGATCGGCACCTTGGCTTCTTTCGCGTGGTCGATCGCTTCCCGTGTCTGAGGCATGACGCCATCGTCTGCGGCAACGACGAGGACGACGATGTCGGTGACGCGGGCGCCGCGCGCGCGCATCATTGTGAATGCGGCGTGGCCCGGCGTGTCGAGGAAGACCACGCGGCGCTTCTGCTTCGCGTGCTCGACTTCAACCGAGTACGCGCCGATGTGCTGTGTGATGCCGCCGGCTTCGCGGTCCGCGACCTTCGTCGTTCGAATCGCATCGAGCAGCGACGTCTTGCCGTGGTCAACGTGACCCATGACCGTGACAACCGGGGCGCGCGTCACCAGATCTTCCGGATTGGACGCTTCCGTTTCGACTTCCGTGAGTTCTTCTTCGAACGTGCGCATGATCACTTCCGCGCCGAACGCGAGCGAGATCATCTTCGCGGTCTCGGCGTCGAGCGTGGCGTTGATCGTCATGACCATGCGGCGATCGATGAGCTTCTTGAGCACGTCTTTGGGCTTGACCTCGAGCTTTTCCGCGAGGTCCTTGACCGACATGCCTTCGGCGAGCGTGATGATGCGCGTGATGGGAGGCGGCGCCTCCTGCATGATCGGCATCGATGGACGGTCGTCGCGGCGGCCACCGCCGCGCGCGCGCAAGCCCATCGGCGGGCGCTGGCCGAAGCCGCCGGGACGATACCCGCCCGGCTGACCGGGACGCTGACCTGGAAAGCCACCAGGTTGACCCGGACGCACAGGTTGAGAGGGGAGCGGACGCGGGCCGCCGATTGGCGGACGTACCCCGAAATTACTGCCCGGACCGCCCGGGCGCAGACCGCCAGGACCGCCGGGACGCGCGAGGTTGCCCGTCGCTGCCTGCGGCGCTCGCGTGGCCTGCGGCACCGGCGCACGAAGAACCGGGCGCGGCGGAGTCGGGCGCGCGGCCGGGGCTTCGCCTGTCACCGGGTCTTCGATGCGTAGACGCCGCGATGGGGGAACGATTCGCGGCGCGAGCCGCGGGGCCGGCTTTGCGGGGGCCGCGGGTGCGGCCGCCTTCGGTGCCGGGGCACTTACCGGCGCTGCAGGTCCACCAGCTTTCGCAGCGGGCGGAGCCGGCGGCGGCGTGTAGCGCTGATGCGGGACCTGCGAAACCGGCGGCTTTGCGGCCAACTTCTCCTGCGGGCCTTCCACACGCAGCTCGTACTTCGGCGCGGGCGGAACACGCGGCGTCTGAGCCGCGGGCGCCTGTTCCGATTCTGGGTCGGGCTCGGGTTCAGCCTCAGGTTCTGGTTCCGGCTCGGCGGCCTGTTCGGCTGCCGGCTCGTAAACCGGCGTTTCCTGAAGTTCCTCCGGCTCGTCGTACTGAACCTCTTCAGGCTGTTCCGGCTCCTGGGCTTCGGCGACCTCAGCCGGCGCGGCCTCGGCGGCCTTCTTGATGAGCCGCGGACGCAGCACGGGCGCTGCAGGCTTCGGCGGCTCAGCCGCCTTGCCGGATTTACCGGCCGCCGGCTTCCTGGTTGCCGATGATTCCTCGAACATGCGCGAGGGTGGCGGCAATTGGATTTTGCGGGCCTTCGCCTGCTTCTCCACGAACTGCCGCGCCACGATCTCCTCGACGGAGCCCGAGGCGGACTTCACCTCGATGCCCGTCTCCTTTTTGAGGAGCGACATAGCCTCCTGGCTCGACAGGCCCAGAAGCGACGCGACTTTATAAATACGAACAGTGGCCAAATGGACTCCTAGGCGCCCTGAACCTGCGAGTCTGACGCGATCACCGCGACAGACTTAGCCGACGCGGTCACCGCGTCGACCGTTTCCTTGTCGAACCCCTCGATGGCGGCGAGCTTTTCAGCAGCGCCCTCTTCGAGAATCGAGCTTGCCGACGTGAACCCGGCCTGCTTGAGCGCCGTGAGCACCTCGTCATGTATGTCGGGCAGCGAGAACTTCGTGGCTTCCGCCGCCGGGGCGCCGAACTCGAGGCCCTCGAACACGGCTTCGACTTCCTTCTTCTTTTCTTCGTCGCTCTTGATGTCGATCTTCCAGCCCGTGAGCTTCGCCGCGAGCCGGACGTTCTGGCCCTTCTTGCCGATGGCGAGCGAAAGCTGGCGGTCTTCGACCATCACTTCCATCACGTGCTCTTCGTCGTCGACGATCGTCACGCGCTGCACTTTGGCAGGAGACAGGGCCTTGGTGACGTAGGTGATCGGATCTTCCGAGAACTCGACGATGTCGATCTTCTCGCCGCGCAGCTCGCGAATGATGGCCTGCACGCGCGTCCCGCGCATGCCGACGCATGCGCCGACCGGATCGATGTCGCGGTCGCGCGACGTCACGGCGACTTTCGCGCGGTCGCCCGCTTCGCGCACGGCGCCGCGGATCTGCACGCTGCCGTCATAGATCTCCGGCACTTCCTGCTCGAACAACTTCACGAGCAAGGCCGGATCGGTTCTGGAGAGAATGACCTGTGGGCCCTTGGCGTTCGTGCTCACGCCCTTGATCACCGCGCGCACGCGGTCGCCGATGGCGTAGTTCTCGGCGCGCGACTGCTCGCGGCGCGGGATCTGCGCTTCGATCCGGCCGATTTCGACGATGATGTCGCCGCTCTCGAAACGCTTGACGAGGCAGTTCACCACTTCGCCGACGCGCTCGCTGAATTCGCCGTGAATCTTCTCGCGCTCGGCTTCGCGCACGCGCTGCGCGATGACCTGCTTGGCCGTCTGCGCCGCGATGCGGCCGAGCTTCTCGGTTTCCTTCGGGAATTCGATTTCCATCCCCGTTTCCGCTTCTTCGCCGTAGAGCTGCTGCGCTTCGGTCAGCGAGATCTGCTTGGCGGCGTCGGTCACTTCCTCGTCGGCCGCAATCTGTTTCACGGCGTATAACTCGACCTGGCCCGTCTCGGTGTTGAACCGCGTCCGCATGTCTTCTTCGGTCTTGAAGACCTTGCGGGCGGCCGCGAGATACGCGTCCTCAATAGCGCCGATGACGATGGACGGGTCGATGCCCTTGTCCTTCGCCACGACGTCGATCATCTGCTGTAATTCAGTCGCCATTAGGTTCCTACGCTCTCAAGTCAAAAGTGAAAAGGCAGAAATCACAAGTTGCTGCCCCCGCCAGACTTCTGCCTTTTGCCTTCTAACTTCTGCCTTCTTCTGCCTTCTTCTGCCTTCTTCAAAACTCCACTTCGAGCCGAGCCCGACTTATCTTGGCGAGAGGGACGCGATGTGTCCGCCGACCCTCGACCATCAACACCGTATCGCCATCAACGCCGGCGAGTCTGCCGGCAAACGCCGACTGACCGTCCACCGGTTCCTTCGTCACCACCTTCGCGAGCCGCCCTTCGAAGCGCCGGAAATCCGCGTCGCCCCGTTCGAGCCTCATCGACCGGTCGAGACCCGGCGACGATACTTCGAGCGTGTAACTGTCGCCCAACGCCTGGCCGACGTTCGCGTCCTCGACGTCCAGCCACGTGCTCAGATCACGGCTGATGCGCTGACAGTCCTCGATCCCGACTTCGCCGGCCGCACGGTCGAGCATGATCCGCAGCACCCAGCCCGGCGCCTCCCGCCTGAACGAAAGGTCGAACACTTCGAGGCCGTAGCTCTCGGCCACCGCGTCCAGATGAATGCGGATGGTCTTCAGAGCGTCGTCCCGAGTGCTCACGGTCACCTAAAAGGCCCCTTAAACAACAAAAAGTGGGCACGGGCCCACTATCAGGTTTATTCCCGTTAAGTTCTTTAGAACTATAACACTACCGGCGATCAGCTTTCGCGGCCGAGGCATTGAGCCTCAACTGGGCCAACCCGACGGTCATTCGGTCCGTGTCGAGGGCCAGTTGCGCTGAGATGGCGTAAACCGCCCGAATTTCGAAGGTTTCGGGCGTGCCCGGCGCGGCCGTGGCGGAGGTGGGGCCGTCCCTGCCGGCGAGCGCCAGGGAGCCGGCCGCCGCCAGGGCCAGAAGTCCAGCGCCGAGCGGCCACTTTTTCTCCATGCTGCACATTTCTACGGCGCGTCGGCCGAACCGGATTGCACACATCGACATCCACCCGCGCGTACGGGCCGTAGGTATGCGCGAGGTGAAATGTGAAGAAACGAGCAATTCTTTTTCTGTTTGTGGCCGCAGCGATCGCTGCGGCGTCCCTGCCGTCCCTTGTGGGATCGAGCCATCGCGAGGCGCCGATGATCAGCGCCGACCCGCTGGCCGATAACACAGACCTGTATGCCTTCGTCAGTCCGCGCAACCCTGACCGGGTCACGCTGATCGCGAACTTCATTCCATTCGAGGCAGCCTACGGCGGCCCGAACTTCTTCAAGTTCGACGACAACGTCCTCTACGAAATCATGATTGACAACGACGGTGACGCCGTCGAGGACGTCACCTATCAGTTCCGGTTCAAGACCACCACCGCGAACACGAACACGTTCCTCTACAACACCGGCACCGTGACGTCGATCGACTCGCCGTTGCTCAACGTGAAGCAGACCTACGACATCACGCGCGTCGACGGCCCGCGTCGCCGCGGCCGCGTCAGCACGATCGCGACGAACTTGCGGACTCCGCCGGTCAATGTCGGTATCCGCTCGACGCCGAACTACGACGCGCTCGCCGCGCAGGCCGTGATTCAGCTTCCGAATAACTCGCAGGTGTTCGCCGGGCAGCGTGACGATCCGTTTTTCGTCGACCTGAACGTGTTCGACCTGCTCGCTGTGCCGCCGGCCGACACGAACAATTCCGATTCGCTCGCGGGCTTCAACGTGCACACGATCGCGCTCGAAGTGCCGATCGCGTCGCTCACGAGCAACGGCGCGCGCCCGGGCTCGGCCGCCGACAGCAACGCGGTCATCGGCATCTGGTCCACGGCCAGCCGCCCCTCGGTGACCTCGCGCGGACCGGCGCAGGAGAAGCACTCGGACCGCTGGGTGCAGGTGTCGCGCCTCGGCCAGCCGCTCGTGAACGAGGTGGTGATCCCGCGCAGCACGAAGGACGCATTCAACGCGATCGAACCGACGTCAGATGGCGCGGCTCTTCCCTTCGTTCAGGACCCCGAAGTGCCCAAGCTGCTCAAAGCGCTCTTCGGTATCAACTCGCCGCCCGCGCCGCGCGCTGACCTCGTCACGATCTTTCTGCAGGGCATTCCCGGTGTGAACCAGCCGAAAAACGGCACGCCGTACGAAGCGCTGCGGCTGAACGTCGGCATCCCGCCCGTCCAGGCCGGCAGCATTCTCGGAGTCATCGGCGGCGACGCCGGCGGTTTCCCGAACGGCCGACGGTTGACCGACGACGTCGTGGACATCGCGCTGCGCGTGATGGCCGGCGCGTCGCCGCTGACGCCGTCCTTCAATACCGGCATCAACGCCCAGCTCGGTGACGGTGTGACCGCCAACGACAAACCGTTTCTCAACACGTTCCCGTTCGTGGCGTCGCCCACGCCCGGCAACATCCGCTAGGAGATCTGTGATGCGCACTCGAAATGTGATTCTGTCTGCCGCGCTGCTGGTTGTCGGACTCGCGGGCTTCCCCGCGACCGCTTCCGCGCAACGCTTCTGGGTCTCGCCGTTTGTCGGCACGACGTCCGGCAACGACCTCACGCACGCCAACGCCGGCATCGGCATCTCGGCAGGCGCGACGGTGTTCAAGAACTGGATCGGCGTCGAAGGAGAGTTGTTCGACGCGATGGTGTTCTTCAAAGACGACGGCTTCACCACGCATCGGCGGTTGACGACGGGCATGGGCAACGTCGTGATCAGCGTGCCGTACATCAAGTCCGAACGGTTCTCGGTCTACGGCACGGGCGGGCTCGGTGTGATCCGTCCGCATCTGGAGGAGGTCGGCGGGTTCACGAAGGTCGAGGTGAACAAGTTCGGCTTCAACGCGGGCGCCGGTGTGATCGGCAACATGAACAAGAACCTCGGCATCCGGGGCGACGTGCGCTATTTCCGAACGCTCAAGGAGGATGAGATGGCGAACGGCTTCGGCATCGACTTCGGGTCGTTCGGGTTCTGGCGGACGTCGGTCGGCGTGGTGTTGAAGTTCTAGCGATGCGTGCGCGCGGGTTGGTGGTGCTGATCGTGCTTCTCTCGGCGGCGTGCGGCCGCTCCGCGGCCGCGACGCCGCCGGCCGGGAGCCGGCAGGCGGGCGCGAGCCGGCTCGCGCTCGGCACGCGCGTCGCCGCCGGTCCGGCGGCGACGAGCCGCGATCAACTCGCGCGCACGATTGCGCTGATGGACGCGCGGCTCGCCGCGCGTCCAGACGACAGCGCCTCGGCGGTGACACTCGCCGAGGCGCTGATGCGGCAGGGGCGCGTGACCGGCAACGCCGGTCTCGCGCGCCGCGCCGAAGCCGCACTGGATGCGGTGCTCGCCGCGCGTCCGGATGACTACGATGTCATCCGGAGAGATAGACCGAGGCGCGCGTCCGGATGA
>JBKJHW010000138.1:0-6813 GCA_046598935.1 Vicinamibacterales bacterium
CGCCTGCGCCGTGCGCACGCGGGCCACCGCGCCGGCCGGCTCGATGCGCCGCAACACTTCCTTGTCGATCATGAACGCCGGCACCTGGAACGCGTTGGCCACGACGTAGTTGAGCGCCGCGACCTGCTTCAGCTTCGGAACCGTCGAGAACCGCGTGCCAGCCTGGCCGATGTGGATCTGCTGCGAGTCGATGCCGCCGATGGTTTTGACGACGTGCGTCATCTCGCTGCTCCACTGACTGACGAGGCGCGTGTAGACCGTTTCGAGGTCTTCCCACGGATCGCCGACCTTGCCGCTCGTCGCCGGAAACAGCATCGAGGCGACGCGCGTGAGGTTCTTCATGCCGAGCGTGGTCGCCGCGACGGCGTCGCCGTCGGCCACCGCTTCAGGGTTGTCGCCCGGATCGCTGGCGGCCGCGCCTTCAGTGGAGAAGCGCAGATACGGCTTGGTTTCCTGTTCCTTCACGATCGCGTCAAGCACCGTCTTCTCGGCATCCGGCGTCTTCGCGTTCGGCACCACGCTGTAGCCCCACTTCACCGCGAACTTGTCGTACGGGCCGACCTTTGGAATGAGATCGGCCGGGTCCATGCCGTCTTCCGGCTGCGCGACGTAGTTGAACCGCGCGTCATCCATGATCGATGCGACGAAGCCGTTGTCCTTGACCCACTTCGCGTCGCGAACCTGCGCGACGGTGTACGTCGAGCTGGCTTTTGTGTTGTGCGGAAGGCCCAGCGCGTGGCCGATCCCGTGAGCCACCTGGAATCGGATGAGCTCGCCGCTGATTTCATCCGGGAGCGGCAGCTTCGCCGCGCGCTTGTCGACGGCGCCAGCCTGGACGAAATACGCGGTCGGTCCGAAGCTCGCGACATTCGGATACACCTCGATGCTGGCCGAAATGATCTCGCCGCTGCGCGGATCTCGAATCATCGACTGCGTTTCGGTCTGCACCGGCACCCAGCGCACGATCGAGTAGCGCGCGTCTTCCGCGCTCCATTCCGGATCGTTGACCGGCGCGTCTTTGGCCTGGATGGCGTTACGGAAGCCGGCGGCTTCGAACGCGCTCTGCCACGACTCGATCCCGCGCTTGACGAACGGCACCCACTTCGCCGGCGTCGCCGGATCGACGTAAAACACGATCGGCTTGACGGGCTCGGACATCGCCGCGGCTGGATCGTTCTTGTCGAGCCGGAAGCGCGTGACGATCTGCGCGTTCACCGAGCGATGTTCGTCAGTGCCGAAATCCGTGAGGCCTTCGGTGTTGAAACCGACGCGCGCGTCGTAGTGGCGCGGCATCATCGGCGTCGCCGGCAGCTTCATGATGCTGTGGTGCGCGACGACCGTGCCGCTCGATCCGCGCATGCCGCCGCCGGCGCCGCCCGGGCGTCCGCCCCCGGCCGCCGCTTCGTTGCCGGTGAAGGTCAGTGTGGATTCAACGTTGATATTGTCCGGGAACGACGTGGCCTTTTCCAAAAAGGACCGGTCGGCCGCGAGCCCGCGCCCGCCCACGGCGCCGCGCGCCTGGAATTCCGTGACGCCTTCCATGAAGAAGGCCGTCGCGTCGATCACCGCGTCGCCGTCTGCCGCATACGTCGCGACCGGCATCGTCCGGATGATCGACGGGTAGTTGGAGTCGGCGACGGCCTGCGCGATCGGGTTCGACGGATCGGCGGTCGTCGTGTAGTCGATACCTAATAGAAGGATGCGGTCGCCGCGCTTGGTCCAGCGGACGACGCGGCTCGACACGGGTTCGCCGCCGAAGCCGGCGCCGAGCGTGTTCTTCTTGATCGCGACGTTCCAGACGAAGTCCTTGTCGAGCTCGGCTTTCGGAATTTCGAAATAAACGGTGTCCGTCGCGCCCACCATGCCGCGATGCACTTTGAACACACCGTCGTCTGTCTTGAATGCGGGCGTGATGACCAGCGCGTAAGGACGAGGCGGGCCGCCTGCGCGTCCGGCGCGGCCGGCGGCCGGATCAGCTGCGGGATCCTGCGCGGCGGTGGCCGGCGGGGGATCTTGTGAAATCGGTTGCGCCGAAACGACCACCACGAGCGTCGTCACGCATGCGAGCGAAAGAGACCACAGCTTGAACTTTGAACGAACCATTGAAACCGCCCTCGTTGATGCCGCCCGCAGCGGGGCCGCGGGGGAAGGCGCTCATTATAGGCAGAGACGGGCGGTTACTTGATCTGGCCCGGAGTGTAGACGATGCCGTTTTCCTGCAGGAGCGTTCCCAGCTCGTTGTAGCTCACGTACAGCCGGCGGATCGGCCCCTGATTGGAATCCATCATCTCGAACCACGTTTCACCGCCCCGGGCGAATGTCCGCGCCAGCACTACCTGGTGCGCTCCGCCGCCATCGGCAATCACGTTGACCATCACGGGGCGCCCGCTCGTGATGGTCGCGGCGAACAACGGGCGCTCGACGATATCGACCTGGCCGAGCGCCTCGGTCATCAGCACCACTTCGCCGCCGAGGAGTCCGCGCGTCTCGATCGCCCGCTGGGGATCGGCGCGGTCAGTCGCGCTTCGCCACGTGCCTTCCCGCATCATCGCGGTCACACGAGCGGCGATCCCGCCGTACGGCACGCCGGTCGCGTTCGCCAGCGCAAATACCGCGCAGTCTTCAGACGATTGCTGGCCCGCGCCAGGCATGCCGGGACCGCGGCCCCTGAGCGCATCGGCGGCAAATTCTGATCCGCGCGCCAGGATGGCCGTCCATACCTTCTGAACGGCCACAGCGGCGGGGCGGTTGGCGTTGTCCAAGCTCAACGCGTGAAGCGCAGTATCGAGTCGATGGCGTTCGTCCAGTGCCCAATTCAGCTCGACGGCGTACGCGTTCATGCCTGCGATGGCCGCGTGTCCCCGCACCTGGTCATTGAATTCGTTCACCAGAAAGACGAATTCGGCGCTGTCGGCGTTGAAGCGCTGCTGCCGTTCGGCACACGCTTGCTTGGCCGCGGCGTTTGCCGGCGACGGATTGCACTTGGCGTTCTGGTCGACGCTCCGCTCGCGCAGGAGAAAACGCATCGCTTCGATGCGCACTCGATCGGCACTCAAATCGGCGAGCGCTGGTTCGGCGATCGTGGCCGGCACTACCGACGTCGGTGGAATTCGCTGTGCGGCGATTTCGACGCCGGTTGTCAGTACGATCGCAACGACCGCGACGAACTTCAGAGGCCACCTTCGTCGAAGACCACCGCGTAGTAGCCGGGGTCTACTTTGGCTTTTGCCAAATCATTTTTTGACTTCTGCAGCTTCAGTCGTGCCGCCGACGTCCTGGCTTTTGCGACGATCAGCTGCTCCGGCGTCTTCGCGGCGGCTTCGGCGTCGCGAGCCTCATTGAGCGCGCGCCCCTGCACGGCGATTCTGGCGACAAGCCGTTTGCCGGCGGCCGCGACTTCGTTCGGATCGGAATACTTGCCGGAAAGTTTTGGAAACGCCGCGGCGGATGCGCACGGAATGCCGCGGACCTGACCGACCATCGCATTGGCCGCTTCCGCGGTGAGATTGTTGAATCCCGCGAGATCGCCGCCCACGCCGCCGAGATCGTCGATGTCGAGCCTGGCGATCGCGGACTGAAGAATTGATGCGGCGCAGTGGAGTTCCTTCCACGCCGCCTGCGGGCCGCTGAAGTCACGATCTACCAGTCCAGGCCTTCCGGTTCGAATGCCGGTGTCGACCGTGCCCCTGAATGCGGGCGCGTCTCCGCCATTCGCGACGGCGACCGTGCCGATGGTGCCCTTGAACGTCGCGGCTGCCGCGTCGCGAGCGTATTCAAAATCCGCAATGTCCTGCAGCCGCTTCTCTTCCGCGAGCCTGACGCGTTCGGCTTCCGCGGCGACGCGCGCCGCTTCGGCACGTCGTGCCGCGTCGGCTGCGTCAACGCCAGCGCGGCCGCCACCACCGCTTCTGGGGACACACGCCGGTGGATTGGTCGCGGTGCCCGCACGGGCGTCCATGCCTTGCGCCGCGCACATTCTCTGGAACTCCGCCCAGCTGCTTTGCGCGTTCGCGGTTGTCGTCCAGGTACAGGCCAGCAGGCACACCGCGAGTGGGCGGACGATCCTGTTGGTCATCGCTGCCGCGTCTGGGAAACGCGAATCTCGATCGCCGCTTCGATGTGGGCCCTGAGCGCGAGCGCATCCCGCCGATCTTTGTCCGACAGCGCGAGTATCGTCGCGATCTTCGAGGAGCCCAGCGCCTTGTTCAATTGGCCGGCGGACTTGTACGCGGTCGCGAGATTGAAATGATATTCAAATACCCACGGCGCTCCTTGGCCATAGGGGGGAAAGGAGACCGCGAGCTCAAACTCCCGCACGGCCTTCTCAAAATCGGCCGGAGATTTAGCGAGTTTGAACAAGGCTTGGCCTTTTTGTGAATGGAACTCCGAGGTTTCCCTGGCCGGCGTATCGCCTTTTGCCGAGGCCTTCACCATCTTCTCAGCCAACGCTTCAAGCCGGAGTTGTATAGCGGGCGAATCCCCCTGAGCCTTGAGCTTGCGCCAGGCCTCGTCGTAATTGGTCAGCGCGCTGTAGTAGTTACCCGCGGCCAGCCATTGGTCGCCCAGTTCCTCGCCCATCGGAATGATCCTGAGCGTCGGCTGCATTGGTGTCTGTTGTGCCAGCACCGCAGGCACATGCAGCGTGAACGGAAACAGCAACACGATTAGCGCGACGAGGCGAAGAACCTGGATTTGCATTGAAGCCTCCGGGAGTGCGCCCATCCTAGTCCAGAGGCGACCGGCACGACGGACAAAAGCGAGGCTGGGCGTAGTTGTCTGGAGTGCGCATGCCGGAGCGTGGGGCTGCGGGCACGCGATGCCAATCGAAGGTGCCTTCTAGATCTTGATCAACGCCCCGACGATCTCGCGCTGTTTCTCGATGAGCTGCGCAATGCCACGGTCAGCCAGCCCCAGCAGCGCGTCAAGAATCGTGCGCGAGAACGGGTCCTGCTCGGCGGTTCCTTGAAGTTCAATGAACCGGCCGTCAGACGTCTTGATGATGTTCATGTCGACTTCCGCGCGCGAGTCCTCGTCGTACGCCAGATCGAGGATCGGCTCGGCATCAACGACGCCGACGCTCGTGGCCGCGACGTAGTTGTTGACGGGAATCTGCGCGAACACGCGCTGGTTCTTGAGTTTGTCCATCGCGAGGACCATCGCGACGAACGCGCCCGTGATCGACGCCGTGCGCGTGCCGCCGTCGGCTTGAATGACGTCGCAGTCGATCCACACCGTGCGCTCGCCGAGCGCTTTCATCTCGACGACAGAACGGAGCGACCGCCCGATCAGCCGCTGGATTTCCTGCGTGCGGCCGCTGACCTTGCCTTGCGACGACTCGCGCTGCATGCGCGTGTTGGTCGAGCGCGGGAGCATCCCGTACTCGGCCGTGACCCAGCCCTTGCCCGTGCCGCGCAGAAACGGCGGCACCTTGTCTTCGGTTGACGCGGTGCAGATCACCTTGGTCTTGCCGACTTCGATGAGGACCGAGCCTTCCGGGTGCGCGAGGTAATTGGGCGTGATGCGCGTCGGCCGGAGTTCATCGGCCGCGCGGGCGTCGAGACGAATCATGCGGGAGTTACTGTCCTTTCAGCACCCACCGCGGATCGGCGGCGAGCGGTTGGCGAAGATCGATGTGGCCGGCGAGCGTGTCGACCTGCTTGCCGTCCACGAGAATTTGCACCGCCGTAATCTCGCGCACATTCGTTGTGAGCGCCGAGACGATGGTGTACACCGTCAGCGCTTCATTCATCGAACCGCCAGGATGCCCACTGATGATCTCACGGCTGAGGTCGACGTACGCGTCGCCCTTCGACGTGAAATAGATCGCGTGCACCTTTACGCCGGCGGGTATCGCCGACAGGCGGCCGCGTGACGCGGGCGCCAGCTGCGCTTCGAGCACATGACGCGCCTGCTCGCTCGGCGATGCGCCGAACGCGACGTCGGCTTCCTCGGGAATCAGCGTCGTGCCGCTCTCGGACACGAAAAACAGCGTGGCCTTGACCATGCGGCCGTCGGGCGGTGCAACGACGCCGGTCGTCGTCGTCGGCGCGGGCGCCGCCGCTTTGTTTGCCGTCAGCCACTTCGGCAACAGCCACCACACGAGCGCGAGGCCCGCGATCAAACCCACGGTGATCACGAAGAGGAGCCGCTTATTCATCGGCGTCCCCGGCTGCGCTCGGCCCGAAGATCCGTGAGCGCCGCGATGATGGCGTCGATGATGGCCGACGGAAGTGTCGGGCCCGACAACGCCGCCGCATCCTCAGTGTTTGAGAGGAAGCCGACGTTCACGAGGATCGCGGGCATGTTCGCGCCGGCCAGCAGCCGCAGCGGCGCGGTGTCCTGCGCGCGCTCGGCGAGCGGTACCTGGCGCTCGCGCAGGCGCTCGACGACGGACGCGGCCAACGCGTTCGATCGATCGAGGAACGGCAGCTGCGCGAGCTCCCAAGGCACGACATCGATCACGCGTGTGCCGCCGCCGGCGACCGGCACGGTGGCCGACGTGTCTGCGGCGGGGAGGCGGCGCTGGTAGCTGTTCGGCATCAGCGTCAACACCTGCGCGCCGCGCACCGACGAACGCGGCGCGGCGTCCGCGTGAAAGCTGATCAGCACGTCGGCCTGGCCGTTGTTGACGAGCGATGTGCGCCGATCGAGCGGCAGCGTCGAGTCGCCGTCGCGCGTGAGCATCACGCGGATGCCGAGCTCGGCGTCGATCGCGGCCTTGAGCTTCTCGGCGAACGCGAGCGTAATCTCTTTTTCGTTCACGCCTTGCTCGCTGCGGGCGCCCAGCTCTTCGCCGCCGTGGCCGGCGTCGAT
>JBKJHW010000031.1:0-8015 GCA_046598935.1 Vicinamibacterales bacterium
GATCTATTCGGCCGACGAGATCGCGCGGATCGCCGACCTCGCCAACCGCTACGGCGCCACTGTCATCGTCGACGAGCTGTACTCGCGGCTGCTCTACTCGGGGAAGACCTACACGCACCTGCGCGCCGCTTCTATCAACTCGGATCGTGTCATCACGATCATGGGGCCGTCGAAGACCGAGTCGCTGAGCGGCTACCGCCTCGGTGTCGCGTTTGGCGCGGCGCACCTGGTCGAGCGGATGGAGAAACTTCAGGCGATCGTGTCGCTTCGCGCGCCGGGTTACTCGCAGGCGGTGCTTCGCGGCTGGTTCGAGGAACCGGCTGGCTGGATGGAAGAACGCACGAAGCAGCACCAGGCGATTCGCGATGAATTGCTGAGAGTATTCCGTGCCGTTCCCGGCATGAAGGTGCGGACGCCGGAAGCCGGCAGCTACCTCTTCCCGCAGCTTCCGGCCCTCTCACTGCCCCTTCACACGTTCGTCAAGGCGCTTCGCACGCAGGCCTCGGTCACGGTCACACCGGGCACGGAGTTCAGCCCGGAAACTGCCGACAGCGTGCGTCTCAACTTCTCGCAGAACCATGACGCCGCCGTGAAGGCCGCCGAACGCATCGGGCAGATGGTCGAAAGATACAGGTCGTAGCCTGATGACACGCAAAGCTTTCACCAATGATCGCGGCGCTCTGCCCGCCGGCACCTACAGCATCGCCGTCGAAGCCAACGGCTTCGTCTTCCTCGCCGGCCAGACGCCGCGTGACCGCGACAACGTGCGCCACGGCGACAAGCCGTTCGCGTTCCAGGCGCGGATGGCGATGGACAATCTCGAAGCCGCCGCGAACGCCGCGGGCCTGTCGCTCAAGGACGCCGTGCGCGTCGGCGTCTTTCTCAAGAATCCGGCCGACGCAAAAGAGTTCGACGAGATCTATCGCGAGTACGTGAGCGAGCCGTTTCCTGTGCGCACGTTGGTGCAGTCGACCTTCGCCGGCTTCGACATCGAAGTCGATGCTGTTCTCGTCCGCCAGGGACTATGACGAGATCACTCACTCTGGCAGTTCTGATGTCTTTGACGTCTTCGATAGCCTTCGCGCAAACGCCGCCGCCGGCGAAGAGCGGCGTGCCGGGGACACGGCTGGGCCATGAGCTGAACCTCAGCGTTCAGCACTACGACTACACCGAGCCTCCGCCCGTGGACATCTCTATTCACGGCCCGAAATTCGGCGCCGAATATACAGGAACATTCAGCCTCAGCGAACGGCGTCAGCTGTTCGCGCAGCTCAACGTGCGCGGCACCGGCGCGACCGCCGATTACGACGGCAACTGCCGGCCGTGGCAGATCGCGCCGAGCAGCACATCGCCGAATGGGTATCGCCTCACGCTCGGCAGCGCGTTTCCGTGCAGCGAAGACGGCGACACTGATTGGTACGTGGACGGCCGCGCGCTGATGGGCCGGGATTTCGTCGGCAAGGCGTGGGGCATCTCGCCGTTCATCGGCGTCGGCGCTCGTCATCTGTCGAATGGCGTGACCGGCAACTACAACTACCGATCGCAGCAGTACGTGTACGTGCCTATGGGAGCGACCGTGCGCACGACCGCAATTGGTAACCGCGTGCTCAGCCTGACCCTCGAGTACGACCACCTGCTGCGCGGGTGGAACACGACGCGCAACTCGCTGCTCGGCGGCGGCACAGTGCCGGCCACGTCGACGACGCCGCAGTTTTCGATCGGTGACTTCACCGATCTGTCATTCGACCAGCGCTCCGGCCGCGCGCTGCGCGCCAGCGCGTCGTACCAGCTGAGCCGGTCGTGGTCGATCGAGCCGTACTACGTGCGATGGCGCGTGAACGACTCGACGGTGAACGACGGCTCAGTCGCCTACACGGTGAATGGCATCACAGCCCGCCAGACGTTGAGCTACTACGAGCCGCTGAACTTCACGAACGAGTTTGGCGTGAAAATCGGGTGGCGGTTCCGATAGAGCGCCGCTATCGATGCGCGCGGCCGGGCCCCCTGGACGCGAACAGCGGGAACTGAACCTTCAGGCCGTACTCGAAGACCTGGAACGTCCGGCCGTCGTTGCGCAGTTTCAACCAGAACGCGTTCAGGTACGGCGCCACCTCGACCCGCCAGCCGAGTGGTATCGATGCTTTGAGCTTCGTTTCGAGTGTATGGCGCGCGGCGATCAGGCGCGGCGTGCCGCCGGGGAAGTACCAGCGATATTTGTTCGCCAAGCTGATCGGCCACGGATGCGTCTTGTCTTTCCGCAGCAAAAGGGTGCCCGTCGCCGAGACGTCCATTCGCGAGAACCTGGTGCCGGCAAACTTGTAGTTCACCGTCGGGTCGTCCTTCACCACATCCGGCGACGTCTTGAACAGTCTGTTAATGATCGTCTGAGCGGAATCGGCCGCCAGCTGGTCCGCGGTGATTTCTCTGCCGGCAGCCGTCAGTCCAACAAGATCGCGCGCGCGATGCACCTTCGTCACGCCGATCGCCATGTCGCTGAACTTCAATGTCGCGTCCTTGCCGGCATCTTCAAACTCCGCGCCGCCGCTGATCGTGAAGTCCTGCGTCGGCCGTGGAAACGGCGTAGACGTCAGCGCGATCTTCGTCGAGGTGACCGATGTCGTCGCGGACGCGCCAGAGCCGGCGATCACCGACGCGCTGTCGGCCGACGCGCTCGTCACCGCTTTCGAGGGCCGGACGAAATTGGACTGAAATCCCGCAGAGCTGAAAAGCGAATGGAGGAACGGCACGGAATGCACGGTCTTCGCGACTTTGACCGCCGCGCTCCACGAGTTCGCCGGGTACGTCTCCTTGATGACGTCCTTGCCGACCTGCTTGTGCGAGTAGTCGGCCGCGAGCGGAAGGCTCAGCAAGATCCCGCGGCGCGTCGATACGCCCGGCTCGAGCGCAACCGACAGGGCCCGGTTCTCGTACTTGGTGCCGTCCCGCCCGTCTTCGGGTACCGCGGACAGCGCGAGGTCCGACGTCTCGTTTGATCTCAAGCCCGACCACTCAATGCTTGCCTTCCCCATCGCGAAAATCCGCCGCGGGATGCCGGCGCGCTTCCCTTCGAGATCGGTGGCCAGTGAGCCTTCCTGCTCGTCCGGTCTCGGCGGCTGCGCGGTCGTCTCGAGCCCGCAGTTCGGATCGTCTTTGGCGCGCGTGACGCAGATGGTTTCGGCTTTGGTCTTTTTGTCGGCCTCGCCGAGCGCGCGGTCGGCTTCCTTCATGAGATTCTCGAGCTCCAGCGGACGCTCTTCGCGCGTCGCTTTCACTTCCGCCACGTAGCGTTGCGGCAGCGCGATGGAATAGAAATGAGCCGGGTTGATTTCCCGCTCGTTGATCTTGAGCGTGTCCGAATCCACACGGCTGAGCGCCCTGCCCTTCGATCCGATGCCGGACATGAATAGTTTCGAGTCGAAAGACTTCGCGGCAGTCACGATCTTGCTGAGTGACGAAGCGATCTGGCTGCCCTGCACAGTCACACGCACGACCCGGCTCGGCCGGAACATCGCGCGCTCCAGGACAAAGCGCGACAGGAACTCGACAGGCGACCGCTGTTTCAGCTCGCTCGCGAGCCACGACGAAATCGAGCCGTCCACGGCAAGGTCGTCGAGCACAGCGATGTCGGCTTTCGTCTTCTCGCGCACCAGTTCGAGGAGAAACGCGGTCATCGACCCCGAGTCGGTCCAGAGATCTCGGATCGGAATCGAGCCGAAGATCATTCCCTTGCCGTCGTGCTTCGGATAGGCGCGGTACGGGCCGCCGACTTTGATGTCGACGCCCTCGTCGGTAACGAAGTACTGCAGGTGCCCCTCCTCCAGCGTGGCGCGCAATGGAGCGCCGGCGACGAATTTCACGGAGGTCGCCGGGTGCGTCAGCGCCAGAAGCGGCTCTCTGTCCTTCAATGTCACGAGACTGGCGTCGGCTTCGAAAGTGTGGACCGTTTCGGCGAGCCATTCCGGCCGCATGAGCACGCGCATCAGCCCGGCACTCGGCGCGGAATCGACGACCGCGTTATAACCGAGATCGCCGCCGAAACCCTTCCTGGCCGCAGCGGCGCGGCCAAGCAGCGTGGTGTCCGGCGGGAGCGTCACGACTCGAAACGACGGGCCCAGCTGCAGCAGCTCCAGCGACGTGTCGTCATCAAGATCCAGCATCGCCGTCAACACTCCGTCCTTCGCGCCGTGAGGGACATACGGCGCGAGGCTCGTCCAGGTCGACGACGGCGAGGCGACGACGATCTCGCAGGTCTCTCCGGGGCATGCCGCGGCATTGCGAGCGCCGCGCTTCCATTGGAGGTGCTCATCAGGAAACTGCGCAAGGATGTCGGGTTCGACGAACCCCATGACTCGATAGGTGACGCCGGCGTTCGGGAGCGTGAGGACAGGCAGGCCGTCTTCCTGGGGCGTCAGCGCCGCCACGGTGTGAAAGGTGAAGACGACGCCGTGAATGGACAGGCGGTACTGCCGTCCGGGCCGAAGCGGCGCGGTTTTGAGATCGATCGTCCAGTGTTTCTGATCTGCTTCAGGGCTCGCCTTGATCTGCGACGCCACAGCGGCGGCGCCCTGGCCGAGCAACCCGAGATCTTCGAGCGTTGCCACCTCCTCATTCGCGCAGGTCTTGTCGCACGCGACGGTCAGCCGCCGCAGCAGGTCGAGCGATTCGTCGGCCGAGACCTCGAGGTGATATCCACCCTGGCGCACGGCGTTCATGCCGGCCGACTTGGTTCTGATGAAGACGTTGCTCGCGATGAACGGAAGCTGCGGTTTCTGCATGAGCTGCACGAGGTGGCTCGCGCCGTCGGTCTCCGACAGCGCGTGCGCGATGTCCTCGACGCCGATCGCCACGGCGGCCGGGTTGACGGAAGCGAGGAGCTTCCAGAACGGATGCGCGGCCGATGTGGGCAGCTCGCCATTGTCGCCCGTGTAACGCGGCATGTTGTTCGCCGTCACCAGGCGAAGCGCATTGTCGTATCCGCCTTTGGCGAGCTGCCTCTTCACGCCGATCAGCCCGCCCGAAGGCCCGGCCGTCGTGTCGTCGTGGTCGCCGGCGGGCAGTTCGTAAAGACCGTCGAGAAATCCAAGGAAACCGCCGAACACGACAACCTTCACTTTGGAAGGCGTCTGACGGGCATGGAGGGACGCGCTGAGTGCGAGGGCACCCAGCAAGGCAACAGTCACGGCAACACATCGTCTGGTCATAAGAAAGCCTCGCGGATTGTTATCCGGATCAGACGGACACGGGCCCGAAAGTCCCATTGCTATAAGATAGCAATGTGATATCATTTTGATGTCAGGCTGAGGCCCGACTTCAGGAGGCAGGTCATGTTGCAGGAAAAGGTCTACCGTGCGGTTTCGGGTTGGTTGATGGTGGCGGTGCTGCTCGCGGCGCCCGTTGCCGGCTTCGCGTCGCTGGTGGCGGCTGTCGAATCGGCACCGCCGGGAGACACGTCTTCGAATACGCTCTGGATCCTCGCCAGCGTCGCTCTGATCATCGTGAGCCTGTTCTGCTGGCTCGGCTTCCGCATCATCAATCCCAATACCGCGCTTGCGGTCCAGCTCTTCGGCGACTACAAAGGCACGGTCAAGACCCCCGGCTTCTGGTGGCTGAACCCGCTGACGTCGCGCCGGCGGGTGTCGCTGCGCGTTCGGAACTTCGAGAGCGGCAAACTCAAGGTCAACGATTCGATCGGCAACCCGATCGAGATCGGCGCCATCGTCGTCTGGCGGGTCGTCGATACCGCCGAAGCGCTCTTTCTCGTTGATGACTACGAACATTTCGTCCATATACAGACCGAGTCGGCGGTGCGCATTCTCGCGACGTCGTTCCCCTACGACGCGCATGAAGAGGGCGGGATCTCGCTGCAAGGCTCGGGGACGGAAGTGTCGCAGCGGCTCGGTCATGAAATCCAGGAGCGGTTGGCGAAAGCCGGCGTGGAAGTGATCGAGGCGCGCATCAGTCACCTGGCGTACGCGCCGGAAATCGCGAGCGCGATGCTGCGCCGCCAGCAGGCGACGGCGGTGATCGCCGCGCGGCAGAAGATCGTGGAAGGCGCAGTCGGGATGGTCGAAATGGCGCTCGATCTGCTCAGCGCGAAGGGGGTCGTGCAGCTCGACGAGGAGCGCAAGGCCGCGATGGTGAGCAACCTGCTGGTCGTGCTCTGCGGCGACAAGGACGCTCAGCCCATCGTCAACACCGGTACGCTCTATCAATAGGTAAGCGATGGCGGAGCGCAAGACGTTTCTCGTGCGGCTCGACCCCGCGCTGCATGAAGCATTGCAGCGATGGGCCGATGCCGATCTGCGCAGCTTGAACGCGCAGATCGAATTCCTCCTTCGCCGGTCGCTGGCGGACGCGGACCGGCTGCCGACGCCGAAGGAGCGGCCATGAAATCGCGTTCGCATTTGCCGGCAGGTTTGTCTCGGTCGCGTCCCCGGGCCGTGCGGTTATCCGGCGGCGGCCGGGCGCTGGCGGTGACCGCCGTGCTGCTCTGTCTCGCAGCTCCGGCGGTTGCGATTCTCGTCCACCGTCAGGCAACCGCTGAACATGCCGATCGCGACGCGTTGCTTCAATCGGGCGTCGTGACGAACGGCCTTGTCACGCGACTAAACCGCGAATCGGAAGACGACAAGCGCGCGATGGTTTACTACAGGTTCGTCACCGACGGCCGGACGTTCGAAGATCGCGAGAAAGTACCTTTCCGTCTCTGGTCGACGCTATCGGTCGGGAGTACGTTGCCCATCCGGCATCTCGCAGGCAATCCATCTCTGAACGTCCCCGACGGGGTCGTGCCGAAAGTGATGCCGCTCGCCCTCGGCTACGTGCTCGCGCCGTTGCTGCTCGTGATCGCAGCGGTGTGTGGATTCGGGCTGAAATATCAGCATCGTCTGCTCAGCGAAGGCCGGGCGGCCCTGGCCACAATAACGACCGTGAAGAAGCATAAGGGCCAGCACGGTTCCTACCAGCAGGTGGGCTACGAGTTCGCGTTGTTGAACGGAGCACGGCAAAGCGGCTCGACGAACATCACGTCAGCCGAGCGATCGGTCGGCAGCTCGATCGCGGTGCTCTACGACGCCGAGCACCCGCGTCGAAGCCGGCCGTATCCGCTCTCGCTGGTGCGGCTGGCGGAGTCGGAGTAGCGCGGCACGCGCGGTGAAAGTTAGCTTCCGCCTCGGCGGCCGGTAGCGGCCGCAGCCGGCATCGGCCCGGCCGGGATTATGAAGTCGCGCGGCGGTTCGGCGCCCATCAGGTACTTCACGAAGTAATCCCACCGGCGCCGCATGATGTAGCTCGCGGGCGTAAAGCCGTGGCCGGAATTCGGCACCATGATCATGTCGAAGTCCTTGTTCGCCTTCATCAGCGCGTCGGCGACGAGATAGGTGTTGTACGGCGGCACGTTGCTGTCCATCGTGCCGTGGATCAAAAGCAGACGGCCCTTGAGGCCGGCCGCGAAGTTCTGCGTGGCCTCGACCGAGTAATTGTCCGTGCCGTCCGCATTCTTCACGAGCGGGCCCTGGTAGCGCTCGCCCCAGTCGTCCTCATATTGGCGCTGGTCGTGATTGCCCGACTCGGCGATGCCGACCTTGAAGAAGTCATTGAACGGCGCGCGCAGAAGCGCGTCCGCCGTGATGAAACCGCCGCCCGAGTGACCCCACATGGCGGCCTTGTCGATGTCGATCCACGGATATTTTCTCGCGAGCTCTTCCATGCCGGCGATCTGATCCGGAATCGTGTTGTGCTGGCCCATCTTGCCGTAATACGCATCGGTGAACGCCTTCGAGCGATTCGGCGTGCCGGTGCCGTCAATCGAGACGACGACGAAGCCGAGTTCGGCGAGGGCTTGCTTGTCGCCACGCGCGGCGGTGAAGGCGCGTGATCCGACGCTGCCTGACTGCGGGCCGGGATACGCCTGATTGATGATCGGATATTTCTTCGAGGGATCGAAGTTCGTCGGGCGGAAGAGCTGGCCGTAGATCTCGTCCTTGCCGTTGGCCGCCATCATCTTGATCTGCATC
>JBKJHW010000045.1:0-29248 GCA_046598935.1 Vicinamibacterales bacterium
CGGTTCTTCACGATCTCCACGGTTAGAGGGGCTGCCTTAAGATTCCCGTACTTCTCGCAGAGGTAGTCGCCGACGACGCCGTCGATCACGAAGGTGCCGTTGACTTCACCGGGCGTCGTGAACACTTCGCCGCCGGGCAGGTTGCCCCATTTTTCCGGGCTGATGAGCCCGCTCGTCTTGATCCAGCGGTAGTTCGGGTTGAGTGCGGCCGTGAAGTCGCTGCCTGCGGGCGTGGTGCAGCGGATGGATTTCGCCTGGCTGACGATGGCGATGACCTTCCTGCTGATCTCGTCGACGGCGTGGAAATCCGCGCGCATGCCCTGCAGCATGATGTCGCGCGAGATGTTGACCATGTGCGCGTGCCGCATCTTGCGGCGGTTCACGATGTCGGTCATTTCCATGCGCGACAGAAGCTCGTTCTGCTGAGCTTTCGCGCAGAAGATGCTGACCTGGCTCTGTTCCATGTCGGCGGCGATCACCGCCGGGAGATGGGCGAGGGGCCGCGCGGCGTGCTCTTCGAGCACGAACGCGTGCATCGTCGCGCCGACGAGGTCAATTTCCGCCATCAAACTCGCCGCGATGTCCTGCGACGCGCGGTCAGTGATGACCGTGACGCGCTCGTGCGGCTGAATGTTGAGACACACGCGGATGGCGTTCTTCGCGCCCTGACGGTATTCCTGGTCGATCTTCATTCCCGGAATCATCATCAGTGTCGGGGTTGTCACAATCCGGCTTTCGTTTCGGCCAGCATCAGGTCGACGACGGCTTTCAAATCTTCCCCCGAGTCCTTCCACGCCCGCAACTGCCGGTCGGCGCCGGTGCCGTGTTCGAGGATCCAGCGGATGTGGTTGACCTCCTCGCGGCTGCCGAGCTCATCAAGCACGTCGTCCACGAAGTCCAGATACTCGAGCATCAGCGCGCGCGTCGGCACCTCGCGCTCGGTGCCGAAGTCGATCAGCGCGCCGTCGATCCCGTAGCGGGCGGCGCGCCATTTGTTTTCCATGATCAGCGCGCGCCCGTAGTCGCGCCAGCTGAGGTTCTTCGCATGAAGCTTGTAGAGCTTGGCGACCGTCGCCTGGATCAGGGCCGCGATGGCGAGCGTCTCTTCGACGCGCATGGGAATGTCGCACACGCGGATCTCGAGCGTGCCGAATACCGGATGAGGGCGGGCGTCCCACCAGATTTTCTTACCGTTGTCGATGCAGCGCGTGCGGACGAGCAGGTCGACGAAGTTCTCGAAGTCCGACCACGATTTGAAGTGCTCCGGAATGTTCGTCCGCGGAAAGCGATCGAACACTTTGCAGCGGTACGACTTCAGGCCGGTATTCATGCCGATCCAGAACGGCGAATTCGACGAGAGCGCCAGAAGATGCGGCAGAAAGTACCGGATCTGATTCATCAGCTGAATCAGCACTTCCTTGTCGTCGATGCCGACGTGCACGTGGAGGCCGAAGATCAGGTTGGCCCGGGCGACGATCTGCATGTCCTCGACGACCTGCGTGTACCGCTCGTCGGGGTGGATGTCCTGCGAGCGCCAGTCGGCGAACGGGTGCGTCGCGCCGGCGATGAGCTTGAGGCCGTGCTCTTCGGTGAGCGCAATCATGCGCCGCCGGAGATTCATCAGGTCGGCCGTGGCTTCCTTGATGTTGTTGCAGACGCCCGTGCCGACCTCGACCACCGACTGGTGCATCTCGGCCTTCACGCGCTCTTTCATCTGGCGGTTGCCCTCTTCGAGGATCTCCGTCTGGATGTGCGAGCGAAGGTCGTACGTGCGCGGGTCGATCGTCTGGTATTCCTCTTCGATCCCGATCGTGAAAGGGGGGCGCTTCATCGCTTCATCTCTTGAGGGGGCTACTGTAGGACGGAACTTTAGTTCCGTCCCCGCAGAAGATCATCCCAGCGGTACGCCGGCGGCGCCGGCGGCGCGAGCGCTTTCTTCACGGCGAGTTCGGCGACGTGCTTCACGATCCACGCGAAGTTCGCTTCGCCGACCGACGCGCGTTCGGCGTCGGGCGCCGGGTTCATGAAATCAATCGCGTACGGGATGCCGTTCTCCACAGCGAATTCGACGGTGTTCAGGTCGTAGCCGAGCGCGCGGCACAGCGTGAGCGCGTCCTCCTCGACCCTGAGCAGCAACGCCGGGTCGTACGGCGGCGGATTCTTCACATAGCGCTCATGCATCGGCAGGCTCGGATCGTACGGCATGACGTGCACATGCTCCTGGCCGATCACGTAACAGCGGAAGTACTCGCGGAAATTCACGCCGCGCTGCAGCGTCATGCACAGCTGCTTGCTCTGGTTGTACGCGTCGAAGAACTCCTGCGCATTGGTCACCTTGAACACGTCGCGCCATCCGCCGCCGTCGAACGGCTTGAGAAACGCCGGGAACCCGACGTACGCGAACACCTCGTCCCAGTTGAGCGGATACTCAAGATTCCGCATCGACTTGGCGGTTGTGCTGGGCGGATGCTCCTTGTGCGGAAGGATGACCGTCGGCGGAATCGCGACGCCGAGCCGCGTCGCCAGCGCGTAGTTGAAAAATTTGTCGTCGGCGCTCCACCAGAACGGATTGTTGATGACGGTGGTGCCTGTGAGGACCGCGTTCTTGAGAAACGCGCGATAGAACGGCACGTCGTGCGAGATACGGTCAACGATCACGCGGTACCGCTGCGGCTCGTCCATCTTCACCGCCCCGACATTGACCGCTTCGGCGCTCACGCCGGGCACGTTCATGCGGTTGATGTAGTCCACCACCGCAGGGGGGAACGACTCTTCCATTCCGAACAACACGCCGATTTTGTTCATGGGATATACGCTTTTGCCATCTTCACCCACTCGGGCCAGTCATGGTGACTGCCGTGTCCCCAGACGTGCAGGTTGTACGGAATCCCCTTCGCGGCAAGCATCGCGGCCGCTTCTTCTGTCTGCGGCCGGCAGATGTCCGCCTCACCGGTGACCAGCACCCACTTGTTCGCGCGGCACAGGTCGATAAACCACGGGTCGCTGAGCTGCGGGAGAAAGTCCGGCGGCGAGAGCAGGTACGCGTCCGTGTCGTGGTACCCGTCGAGAAACCGCTTCAAATCGAACGCGCCGCCCATCGTCACCAGGCTCGTGAAGACATCAGGATGCCGCAGCGCCATGACGAACGCGTGGTACGCGCCGAAGCTGCAGCCGGTGACGCCCATCGTGTGGGAGCCGTTGCGATGGCGGACGAACGGCACGACGTCCTCGAGCAGGTAACGTTCCCACGCGAGGTACCGCTCGATGCGCTGCCGCGGATGAAGATTGTCGGCGTAGAAACTCTCTTGATCGACCGTCGATACGCAAAATACCTGCAGTGCGCCCGCCTCGATCTTGTCGGCGAGCGCCGCGATCATGCCCCGGTCTTCGTACTCGAAGAACGAACCCATCGACGTGGGGAAGACGATGACGGGCGTGCCTGAGTCGCCGAACACGACAAGCTCCATGTCGCGCTCGAGCTGGTGAGACCGCCACTTCACGTAGTCACGAGTCATAATAAAGGCCGTTCGCGTGCTGAATTCTATAGTGCTGTCCGGCCGGCGCCTGACCATTTCCGAGCCGGAAACCAGTTCCAGACCCGCCAATCTGCTGATTTTCCACGACGGCCAGAATCTGGACGCATGGCGCGCCGTCGAAACGGTCGCCGAGCTGGTGGCCACCGGCGACATCGCGCCCACGGTCGTTGTGGCCATCGACCATACCGGGGAGCGCCGGATCCGTGAATTCGGCTACGGCGCCGCCGGGTACGGGCGATTTATCGTCCGCGACGTCGTGCCTTACATCCGTCAGAACTACCGCGTGAGCCGCGCTCGCTCCGCGACATGGATGGCCGGGTCATCGATGGGCGGGCTCGTCACGCTCTATCTCGCCGCGCTCTATCCGGATGTCTTCGGCAGGCTTTTCGTGCTTTCGCCGTCGGTCTGGTGGAACCGCCGCGCCATCCTCCGCGCCATCAAGCGGCCCGGCATTCTCGGTCGCTTCCTTGCCCGCCGGAGCCTTGGCGCAGGCGGGTCGCGGTCGAATGGCCTTCGGCCCGATGTCGATGTCTGGCTGTCGATCGGCCTCAACGAAGGCGCCGAGGCCGTGTCCGACGCGCGCCGCCTGCGGGAGACGCTGAAAGAGATGCGTCACGGCGACGTCTCGCGGCTCCGCTACTACGAAGATGCTGCCGGCACGCACTCGGAAGACTCGTGGGCGCGCCAGCTCAGGCGCGCGCTATCGGTCCCAGCGCGGATTGACGACGTTGTTGAAGATTGAACCGAACTGGTAGCTGAAGCCCACACTGAATTCGTAGCGATACCCTGTCGCGAGGCGCTGCCGCCGAAGGAGGATCTGCTCGTCGGACGCCGCGCCGGCGCGAAGATAGAGCTGGTCATGCACGAGCGCCAGCTTGCCGTTCGTATTGAGCGACAGGCCGCGGAACAACCGCACGTCAAGGCGGCCATCGAGTTCAAGGCGACGCTTGGTGAGGTCGTGCAGAAACGAGATGTACTCCGCTGAAAACGACGAAAAGCCCCACGGCTGGCGGAACGCGAGGAGGCCCTGGAGAGCCGTGTCCGGCCGCGTCTCGCTTAGACGGTCGTAGATCGTGAGCTCGATGTATTCGTACCGGTTCAGGCCGACCGTCCACTGAACGAGCAGCTGACGGCGCGTGGACTCATCGTAGGGAAACACGCTGTATTCGAGACCTGTCGCGATCCGCGAATTGCGTGCGTAGTTCTGCTGCGTTGAATCGCCGGTCGAGATCCGTCCCACGGCGGCCCAATGATTCCGGTCCAGGCTTTTGACGGCCAGCGCTCGCAGGTTGTAGTTGTGCGAGATGGACGAGAGCTTGCTGCTGTCGCTGAGCGTGAAGACGTTCTTGTTGTACTGTCCATCGCTCGTCACGCTGAGCTTCCAGCGATCGGTCGTGCGGCTCGCCGAGATGTTGCCCTTGAACTGGCGGCTCGTGTCGGAGCGTTCGCCGCGCAGGTCCGTGCTCGCGCCGAGACGGAAAATCCAGAGATTCCATTTGTCCTGCCGGGCGGTTGCTGCCGTCGGCGCGGCCGACATCGGGAGCGGCGTGAACTGCAGGCGCAACCTGTCGCTCGTCCGCGTCTCCATCAGATACGGCGTCAGTCCGAGCGTCAGGACGCGCGTGAAACCGCGTCGCCGCTCGTCGCCGGTGTCGCTGCCGCTTGAGACATAAGACGACCGGTGTCCATGGTCGGCGAATCGGCCAAGGCCGATGTACTGGACGGTGAACTCGCGCCCGCCGCTGCTGGTGTTGCCTGTCGTGACGAGGACGTGAACATCCGCGTCCCGCCGGTCGCGCACGTAGTTCACGTACGTAATCTCCTGGCGCAGAAAATCAAAATCGCAGCCGTCGCTGCAGTCGACGAAGACCTTCAAGTTGTCTGATGCTGGAGGCGCCTGAGCCGCCGCCATCGATGGAATCGCGAGGCACAGCACGGCCAGACATGTCATGACAGAACGCATCCGTATAGCTTAATCCGGCCGGCGGATCAGCGGCTCCAGCGTGGATTGACGACGTTGTTGAAGATGGAACCGAAGCGGTAGCTGAACCCGACCCGAATCTCGTATCGGTAGGATGTGGCGAGCCGGCGCTGGCGCAGCAGCACCTCCTCGTCGCTTGCTTCGCCCGCCTCGAGGTAGATCTGATCGTGGACGCGCGAGCCTTCCGCGCCGATTTCGAAATTCAACCCGCGGAACACGCGGAATTCGAGGTTGCCGTCGAACTCGAATCGCCGCTTCGTGAAGTCGTCGAGCAGCGTGACGTACGCCGCCGACACCGTCGATGACCCCCACGGCTGGCGCAGCGCGAGGACCGACTGAATCAATTGCTCGGGCCGGGTCTCGCGGGTTTTTCCGTAGATGGTCGGCTTGATGTACCGGTTGTGGGTGAGGCCGGCGGCGTACTGAACAACCAGCGTGCGCCGCGTCGATTCGCTGTACGGAAACACGCTGAACTCGATGCCCGCCAGCACGCGCGTGTTCTGATCGTAGTTGTTCTGGGTGGACGCGCCCGTCGACAGGCGACCGACCGCCGCCCAATGCTGCGGCCCGAGGCTCTTTACGCCGATCGCGCTCGCCTGGTAGTTGTGCGATCTCGACGTGACCTTGCGGCCGTCGCTCAGCGTGAAGACGTTCTTGTTGGACTCGCCATTCCCGGACACCGTAAGTTTCCACTCGTCCGTCGTCCGGTTTGCCGAGAAGCTGGCGCCCAATTCCCGGCTGGTCTCCGAGTGCTCGCCGTCGAAGTTGAGATCGCTGCCGATATTGAAGACCCAGAGGTTCCAGCGGTCCTTCGCCGCGGTCGCGGCGGTTGGCGGCGTTTGCGGACGCGTGCGTCGAACAGACAACTCCGAGGCGACCGGGGAATCGACGAGGTAGGACGCGAGGCCGAGCGCGAAGACCCGCGTGAATCCGCGCCGTTCCTCATCGTCTGTATCGGTGCCGCTCGAGACGAATTTTGCTGTGTGCTCGCGGCCCGCGAATCGTCCGAGGCCGATGTACTTCACTGTGTACTCCTCGCCGCCGGTGCCCGTATCCTGGGTTGTGACGAGCACGTGGACGTCAGCGTCGCTGCGGTCACGGACGTAGTCGACATAGTCGACTTCCTGGCGGAGAAAATCGAAGTCGCATGCGTGGCCGCAGTCGAAAAAAACCTTCACGTTGGGGCTTGGCGGCGCGGCCGTTTGGGCCGCAGCCGGAGCGGCGACGCCCACCAACATCAGAAACAACAACGCAACTCGACTCATCGTTAGCAAGTCCACCGCCCCGTGAACCCGTGCACCTGTGCACCCGACTTTACCTAACTTCGCGCCCGTCGATGAAGACACGCCGAACTCGCGTGCCGTCGGCGAACAGATCGCCGTCCGCCACAATGATGTTCGCGATCTTGCCTTTCTCAAGCGAGCCAATGCGGTCGGCGGCGCCGGCCATGCGCGCCGCGTTGATCGTGAGCGCGCGGATCGCCTGCTCGGCGGTGAGTCCGCCGTCGCGAACCGCTCGCGCGACGCCGCGCACGAAATCGGCCGGGTTGGGGAGACCCTCCGCAGAGAACGCGTACGCAACGCCCGCGGCTTCGAGCGACGCGGCGTTCTTCACCGAGCCCTGCTGCATGCGGGTTACGCGGATGGGCGGGTCGGCGCCGCCACCGCCGCCTCGTCCGCCAGCCGCGGGTCCGCCGCTATTGAACGTCAGGACAACCTTCGCGTTCGCGGCTTTGAGCTCGGCGGCCGCCGCACCGGCTTCGAGGCCGCCAAGGATCATCGGCTCAAGCTTGAATTCCTTCGCCATTGCGAGTGCCCGCAGGATCTCGCGCAGCTCGCCGGCCTCGAACATCACGGGCATGCGGCCGTCGAGTGCCGGCGCAAGCGCGTCGAGAGAAGGCTCGAGCGTGGGTCTCGGCTGGTCTTTGTGTTTGTCGGCCCACGCGCTCGCGTCCTTCTGCCATTTCGCGTCGGAAAACGCCTGCCTGACGAACGCGATCGACCCGAGCAGCGCCGCCGGATAGCCCGGACCGGTTCCCCTGTCGGTAAACGATACGTGCTGCGCCACCGGCGTCTTGATGACTACGCTGCCGCGGCGGTAACCCGCGACACCGCTTACATCGTCGATGTCTGCGCCGGCAACGACGTTGACGAGCGCGCTTTGACCCTTGATCAAGCCCGTCGGCGGGATGGCGAGGACGCTCGTGATTCCCGCAGCCGCGATGCGTTGCAGATCCGGACCGCCGGCGCGCACGTGCTCGGCCACGACATAGTCGGGGTTGAGAATCGCGTCGCGTTTGAGGCGATCGGCCTCGGCCCAGGTCTGCGGCGCGGGCGCCTGGGCGCCGGCAGCACCAGCGCCAGCACCTCGGCCGGTTGCGGCCGGCTGTTGCACCGCGCTCGAGCTCGCCATGTCGATCAGCCCCGGGTACACCGTCATCCCGTTCCCGTCGATGACGACGGCGTCGTCCGGGATAGGAGCGGTGGCGCCGACGTCCGTGATGATGCCGTTGCGCATCACGATGTTGCCCTTGTCGATCGTTGATCCAGCCGCGGTGACGATCTTCGCGCCGCGAATCGCGTAGACAGGCGCCGCCGGCATCTGTCGCGCCTGGAGGGTGTAGGGCCGAGTGAATTCGAACTCGGCCGCAACGAAGAGCCCGACGATCGCAAGAATTGAACGGGTTAGTGTTTTTCGCATGATCGTCTCTCCCTACTGCCGTGCCGCCGGGCTGATGCCCGGCCTGGAAATAAAGCGTTTGTAGAGCTCGGTGTGTTTGCTGTCGAGCGACACGTCGCGGCCCGCGATGATCACTTTCTGAATCGCGGAACGGATCTCGAGCGCGTCACCTTTCATGATGACGAGATTGGCCAGCTTGCCCGGCTCGATACTGCCGATCTGACTGTCGACGCCGAGGATCTTCGCAGCGTCGAGCGTGATCGCGCGAATGGCGGCGTCGTGATCGAGGCCCCACGCGACGGCGCGCGCGGCCTGGAACGGGACGTTGCGCGAGAACTGGAATCCGCCGCTCGAAAACGCGAACCGGACGCCGGCCTTCGCAAGCACGCCCGGCGCCTGATAGGTGTACGCGTGGAAATCGTCTTCGCGTTGCGGGAGCGCGAGCACTGTCGAGAGAATGACAGGGACGTCGTGCTCCTTCAGGAATGCCGCCGACCGCTGCAGGTCGGCGCCGCCGCGAATGACAATGCGGACGTTCTGTCGCTCGGCCCACGCCACGGCGTCGCGAACCGCCTGATCGGTGCCCGCCGACACGATCATGGCCTGCGATCGATTCAGAATCGGAAGCAACGGATCGAGCGCAAGGTCCGGCGTTCGAGTTGCCGCCGGCTGCTTCGCGTACGCGGCCGCGCGCTCGAACAGGGCATTCAGCGTCGCAACAACCTCCGCCTGTGCGGCCGCGCCCGGCCCAGCTCCGCCGCCCCGGCCGCCGCCACCGCCGCCGGGGAAGGTCATGATCAAACCGGCGCTATGACGAAGCGTCGTTTCTTCCCACGTCCAGCCGTCCGTGTTCATCACCGGCATCGAGCCGCTGATCACGCCGCCGTTCGGTGTCACGCCGATCGTGGTGATGCCTTCGGCGCGTGTGACGTTGATGCCGTCGCTGTCGGCCTGGAACGCGGTGCGCGTTCTCAGCGCCTGGTTCCAATCCGTAAACTCGCTCGCGTCGTCGTAGTTGCGCGGGCCCGATTCGTTGATGCCGATGTCGGTCGCCGTATCGACAAATCCAGGGTAGACATTCGCGCCCGCGGCATCGACGACTCTGGCCCCCGCTGGGACCGCGACGTTCGCGCCGACGGCGTCGATCTTGTTGCCCTTGATCACGATCGTTCCGCGTGGAATCACCGCGCCGGAGACCGTCACGATCCGCGCATTCGTGATCGCCCACGTCGCGCCGGTCGCGTTCGTGCGGACAGTAAGTGGCTCAACTTGATACGCGGCCGAAGGTCTCACCGTAGCGGCGCCGGTGGAACCCGGCGCCGCGGAGGCGGACGGCGGATTTCCACCCGTCTTCTCCCGCTGAATCGCCGCGACGCGATCGAGATCCTTGACGCGATCGTAGTAAACGATTCCGTCGATATAGGCGCGCTCCACGATGGCGGCGGTGCTGAGCGGATGGTGACTCCAGATCACAACGTCGGCGTCCTTGCCGACATCGAGTGAGCCGACGCGGTTGTCGATGCGTAGCTGCTTGGCCGGATTGATCGTGATCGTCGCAAACGCTTCGTCGTCGGTGAGCCCGCCGTAACGAATGGTCTTCGCCGCTTCATTGTTGAGGCGCCGCGCCTGCTCAGCGTCGTCCGAATTGATCGAGACGAGCACGCCCTTGCGCACCATGATCGCCGCGTTGTGCGGGATGGCGTCCTCGGCCTCGATCTTGTATCCCCACCAGTCGGAAAAGGTCGAGCCGCCGGCGCCGTGCGCCGCCATTTCCTTCGCGACCTTGTAACCCTCGAGGACGTGCTGGAACGTCGCGACCTTGAAACCGAACTCGTCGGCAATCCGCAGCATCATCAACGTCTCGTCGGCGCGGTACGTATGGCAGTGCACCAGGCGTTTGCCTTCGAGAATCTCAACGAGCGGCTCGAGCTGGAAATCGCGCCGCGGCGCGAGCGCGTCGGCGCCCTTCGCCTTCGCCGCGTTGAAATCGGTCCAGGCCTTCTGATAAACGCGCGCGCGGGTGAAGGCATCGCGCATCACGTAGTCCACGCCCTGGCGCGTCGACGGAAACCGTTCCGGCGCGACCGGCGCCAGCCCGCGCTTGCGCGTGACGTTCTCGCCGAGCGCGAACTTGATGCCGGGCATTGCCCCCTCGAACACGAGCTCATCGGGCCGCGTCTTACCAACGCGCAGCTTGATGACGACGTTCTTGCCGCCGATCGAGTTGGCGCTGCCGTGGAGGATGTTCGCCGTCGTCGTGCCGCCGGCCAGATCACGGTAGATGTTGATGTCGGTCGGGTTGATGACGTCTTCCATGCCCGTCATCGAGCTGACCGACGTGCCGCCTTCGTTGATGTCGTCGCTGGCGATGTGCGAGTGCGCATCGATGAGTCCGGGCGACACGAACTTGCCGGCGGCGTCGATCACCTCCGCCCCAGAGGGTACGGAGACATTCGCGCCGACGGCGGTGATCTTGCCGTTCTGCAGCACGATCGTGCCGTTCGGGATCGTTCCGTGGGTGACGGTTATTAATGTGGCGTTGCGGATGGCAACGACGCCATTTCCGGCGGCGGTTTGTCCGGACAAATTCGCGCCGGACGGCAAGAAGATCGCGGTTGCCAGCACGGCGCCAAGCGCCGCCGATCGAACGGATTGCGGAGAGTTCACGGCAAGTCCTCCAGGAGGGAGGACTGTAGCTGAACGGGAAAGAGATCGGGACTCATTTTTTTCGCCGGGCGTAGCCCGGAAAATGAGTCCCGATCTCGTAACTGGAAGCGCTTACTTCACTTTCTGGATGTTCCCGCTGGCGAGCACTCCGCTGACGGTCGCGACCGTCAGGCCGGACGCGTCCTTGATCACGATGGAAACTGTCTCGCGGCCCTTTCCGGGTTCGCCGAGATCGGCCGTGCGCACTTCGAACGTGTGGTTCGCCGAGCCATTCCAGCGGCCGCGGCCGAAGAACACGACTGCGTTACCGGTAAAGACGATCGAGTCCACCGAGGCCGAGTCGAATTTGTCCTTCTGCTTGCCGTGGTTGACGTTCATCGAGAAGCGGTTGTTCTCGCCGCCCGTCTGGCCCTGCTTGACGTGGAACGTGAAGTGGTAGTCGTCGCCGTCGCTGACGACACCCTGGCCGTGCATCGACCCAGACGTGGCCGCAGTGATCGCCACCGTCACGGTGAATGACGCGATGCCCGTGTTTCCGTGGGCGTCAGTCGCCGAACAGCCGACGGTTGTGGTGCCGATCGAGAACGTGGAGCCCGACGCCGGCGAGCACGTCGCGGCGATCGTGCCGTCGACGTTGTCGGCCGCCGTCACGACGTAGCTGACCGCGGCTCCGGCCGCGCTCGTCGCTTCGGCTGAGATGTTGCCGGGCGTCGTGATCACCGGCGCCGTCGTGTCCGGCGATACGAATATCTGAGCAGCGCCTTCGCCGATCGTGACCGTTTCGCCGCGCACGGTCGCTGTGACCGCGCCGCTCACGACTTCGACCGTGATGTTCCCCTGCGCATCTGCCGTCGCCTCGGCGGCTTCACCCGGATCGAGCGTGTAGCTGCCGAGCTCCGCGCCGGTGAGCGCGTCGACGATGCGAACGGAGATTGATTCGGTGTTGCCCACGTTGGCGGCCGCGGGGCTTCCGAGCGTTGCGCCCTGGCCCTGGCCGATCTCGACGATCGTCGTGACAGCCCCGATGGTCTTGCGCAGTTCGATCTTCGTCGCCGCGACGAGCGCGAACGCGTTCGTGCTGCCTGTCGTGACTGCGCACGTCATCACCGCCGAGTCGTTTGCCGCGCGGAGCCGGACTTCTTCAGCCGCGCCGACGGCGCACACTGTCATGCGCACGTCGCTCGAACCCGGTCCCGTCGCCGTGGCACGAACGCCCGACGAGCTGAGATCGAACACGGCGACGTTGAAGCCGCCTCGATCAGCGATGGCGCCGGCCGTCCTGCCGCCGATCTGCGTATCGCTGAAGTCGTTCGACACAACGCTCGATTCGTCGGCGCCGGAGCCCAGGTTCTTGTCGATCGTGTTGTTGATGCCGTCGGTGTCGCTGTCGGCGTCCAGATCGAGCGCGAAGTCGATGCCGCTCGTCGTCGCGGTTCCGGCGACGGCAACCGCTGCGCCGGAGCCCGGGCTGCAATCGAGCACGCAGGCGATATTGCTGCCGACCGATCCGTTCCAGATCTCGTTGACGTAGCCGAGATTATTGGCCGTGACCACGGTGTAGTTGCCCGCTGCCAGGCCGGACGCGCTCGTGTACTGCCCGAGGAGGTTTGTCGTGGCCACCGCCGCGCGTCGTGTGAAGGGCGCGGTCCAGAACTCGACCGTGACGTTTCGGAGCGGCGCGCCGCCCGCACCGGTGATGGTGCCTGAGATGCGCGCGCCTCGCGACAGCGTGAACGCCACGCCGCTTGTCGTCGCGCCCAGGACGACATCGATCGGCGTCCCCGTCGTCGCGAGGTCGGTGCCGAGGTAGTCGCCGCCGCCGAACGACTGGTTGATGTAGCCGAGGCCGTTGGTGGTGATCGCGCGATACGTGCCGGTCTGGAGCGCGCCGGTGATGAACGTGCCGCCGCTCGTCACGCTGCCGCTGCCGACCTGGATGCCGGCGCTGTTGAAGATCGCGACGCTGACGCCCGGAATCGCCGCGCCGCTGCCGGCGTCGTTGACCGTGCCGGAAATTCTGCCGCCAAGCGACAGGGCGAAGTTCACGCCGATGGTGTCGCTGCCGGCCGACACCGTGATCGGAGTGCCCGCCGTCGGCGCGCACGTCGTGTAGCAGTTCGTTCCGCCGTGCAGCTGGGCGAAATAGCCGTTCGTGCCAATCACCCTGGCGAAGTAGGTGCCGGGCGTGAGGCCTTCGAGGTTGCGGAACGCGCCTGCCGCGTCACTGGACGGAACGGTTGCCACGAACTGGCCGGCGCCGGTGAAGATCTGCACGGTCTGGCCCGTAAGGGGCGCGGCCCCGTCGGTCACAGTGCCGCTGATGCGCGAACCGCGGACCAACGCGAAGTTGATGTTTGGCGTCGTCGCATCAACGGTGACCGCGACCGGCGCACCGAGTGTCGGGTTGCAGCCGATGCAGGCGATATCGTTGAACACTTCGTTGACATAACCCTGATTCGTACCGCCCACCGACATCCGCGTCTTGACGAAGTAGCTGCCTACGGGAGCCGTTGCCGTGGTGTAAACACCGGCCGCGTTGGTGACAGCGGAGAGGAACGTCCCGCCCGCGCTGTTCACGATATCCACTTGAATATTGCTGAGAGGCGCGGCCGTCACGGCGTTCGTGATGACGCCGCTGATGTGCCCGCCGTGCGCAAGCGCCATGTTGATGTTCGGCGTCTCGCTGCCGAGCGTCACGGTGATGGGTGTGCCGTCCGCGTTGGAGCACCCCGCGCAGACCACGCCGTTGTAAATCTGGCCGGCGAAATTCAGTGTCGTTGAATTGGGGGTGTACCGCACGACGTATGTGCCTGACGGCAACCCGGTGGTCGTGTAGTGGCCCGTGGCGTTGGTCAACGACGTGGACGAGGTCGCGATCGAAATACCGCTCAACGAAACTGGCGCGTTCGCGACGCCGTTGCCGGTGACTGCGTCGGTGATCCGTCCGGTGATGAAGCCGCCTTGCGTCAGTGCGAAGTTCACATTGGGCGTCGTTGCGCCGGCCGTGACGGCAACCGGTGTGCTCGCCACGGTCGCGACCTGGCAGCCGATGCAGAAACTATTGGTGTCCGGCGAGGTGTAGACCTCGTCCTGGAGGCCCTGAGAATTCCGGGTGCGGAGCAGGTAGCTGCCCGTCGCCAGCCCCGCGATCGTGTAGTTGCCCACTGATCCGGCCACCGCTGAGGTGACCGCCGATCTGACGAATGTGCCTGTGGCTGTGTAGACCTCAACGGTGACGCCGCTGACGCCGCCGCTCGGACCCGAGACGGCACCGGTGATTCGTCCGGCCAGCGTCAGCGAGAAGTTGACCGGCGTCGCGCTGCCGGCAGTGACGATGACCGGTGTGCCGCTGGTCGGCGCGCAACCTGACCCGCACGAGATTCCGCTGTGCAGTTGATCAAAGTAACCGAGCGAGTTCACCGTACGCACGTAGTACGTGCCCGGCAGCAGACCGTCCTTCACGAACGTGCCGTTGGCCAATGTCGACGTGCCCGGTACCTGCATGCCGGACGCGTCATAAATACCGACGATCACACCCGAGAGCGGCGCGCCGCCCGTGCCGGTGACCGTGCCCTGGATCATGCCCGACTGCGTCAGCGCGAAGTTGATGCCGGTCCGCAGTTCAGCAAGGGCCACCGTAATCAGCGTGCCGGTTGTGGGAGGGCACGCCATGCAGGTAATGCCGTCGTAGACCTGTGCCACGTGGCCCGGCAGATAATTGGTGCGAACGAGGTACGAGCCGGCCACGAGACCGCCCGTCGAGTACGAGCCGTCACCGGCCGTGACTGCGCCCGCCGCGATCTGACCGGCGGCGGTGTACACGGTGAGGTTCACATTCGCCAGCGGAACGCCGCCGACGCCGGTCACGACGCCGGTCAAACGCGCGCCGAGCGTCAATGTAATGCTGATGTTGTTGGTTGAGCCCTGTACGACCGCGATCGCCGTGCCGGGCCCCGGGATGGTACATGCCGGGCAGTGGATGCCGTCGTAGATCTCGTCGAGGTAGCCGATGTTGTTGTACGTCCTGACGTAGTACGTGTCACTCGGCAGTCCTTCAACACCCTGCGGGACGCCACTGGCGTCGGTCGTCGAGCCAGCCACCATGACGCCGGCCGCGTTGAAGATCTGCAGGGTGACGTTGGCCAGCGGCGCGCCGCCGTCGCTCGTGATGGTGGCGCTGATCGTGCCGCCGAGCTCGAGAGCGAAATCAATACCGGGCGTGACCTGCGCCGCGCCGGTCGCTGTCAGCGGCCCAGCGGTCGTTGCGCAACCGACGCACTGAAAGTTGTCGTAGACCTCGTTGATGTAGCCGAGACGGTTGTAGGTCCGGAGGCGGTACGAGCCCGGCAGAACGGCCTGCGTCACGTACGAGCCGTCGACGCCGGACAAACCATTCCCGGCATATTTCCCGGTCGTGTCGTACATCCAGACCAACTGGTTCATCAGGCCGTTCCCGGTACTGTCCGTGATCCGCCCGCCGAACTGCTTGCCTGGATTCAGCGTGAAATTGACGCCGCTGGTAATCGAGCCCGGCGCACCAGCCGCAACCTGCGTGCCCGTCGTCGTCGGGCAGCCCGCGCACATGATCCCGCCGTACGCCTGATCGATGAACCCGAGAACGTTGTACGTGTGAAACCGGTATGAGCCGGCAGGCGCCGCCGTGGTCGTGAACGTGCCGTCCGCGGCAGTGTAGCCGTGCCCCGAGTATCGGCCCGACGCGTCAAGCATGCTGATGGACACGCCGGCGATCGGGTTCGTGCCGTCAGTGATCGTGCCGCTGAAGCGCGCGCCCAGGTCGAGCGCGAAGTTGATGTTGTTGACCGCGCCCGTCGTGACGATTGCGGCGCCGGTTCTCGATACCTGGCACAGGAGACAGTAAATGTTGTTCCAGGTTTCGTCGACGAAACCCTGCTGGTTCCGGGTCGCGACGTAATGCGCTGCGCCGTCGGTGAGTCCGTTGATGGTGTAGATGCCGTTAGCGTCGGTGCGCGCGCCGGCCATCCACATGTTGGCGCTCGAGTACGCGGAGACGTCGACTCCGGCGATCGGTGTGCCGGACGCGTTGGTCACGATGCCCGAAATGCTGCTCGTTTGCGCGGCGGCCTCTGACGGAATCAGCGAGAGGAGCGCGACGGCGAATGCAGCGCAGACGGACACACTACGGCTGGGGATGCTCATATGACCTCGCAATAAACTGTCGGCGGAAAATACTGCCGGGGAGCCAGCCGGGACTATAACTGAACCGCTACTCCCGATGTAGGCTTTCTGCGGGCTCCCTCCCAATCACAAACATGTGTCACAGGAGTGCTTAATGAAGAAAGTTTGGACGCTGATCTCGTCACGTAACGGTCGTTCGGTTGCCGCGGTTGCGGTGGTTTTGCTCGCAGGAGTTGGCGCCGTCAACCTCGATCAGCGCTCGGAGCGCGCGCGGGCTGACGCGTGGGCGAATTCGCACAAGAGTGCGCTGCCGAAGTCGCTCGCCGAGCTCGCCGCGTACCCCGACGACTATCGCAAGGCGATCTTTCACGCCATGCCCGCCGCCGACAAGAGCCGCATGTGGCGCGAGCAGCTGGCCACCGTACTCGTCACCGAGACGCTGAACAACGAGCAGCGCACGTTCATCGAGAAGACGATCGCGCTCGCGACGCCCGCGAGCTTCGAGCCGAATCAGCCGACGCCGGAAGTCTGCCCCGACATCGCGCGCCTCTTCACCGATCCGGATCTGCGCGACAAACTCACGAAGCTCGGCATCGTCGCGCCGCCTGCGCGAGGTATGTGGTCGACGGTCGCCACAGTGAGACAGACCGTGCATCGCGCCGTCGGCCTCAACGCGCGCGGCTTCAAATGCGATTGCCGCGGACTCGGGCTGTGCGAATGCGGTCTGACCGAAGCCTGCATCTCGACCGGCGGCTGCGAGCAGACCGACGACTGCGGCTGCATCTGGAGCGGCACGTGCGATAAATACTGCGAGGCGACGGTCATGCTCAACCTGAAAGTCGGCGGCAGCGGCAAGTAACGCCCGAAGCGTCGCGCCTTTACGTATGGAAAAGGAAATCAAGAGCTCCCGTTTTGCCTGGGACCGAGCCGATGCCTGGCTCGGTCTCGGCACGATGGGCTTGCTGGTGTTGTTCGCAAAAGTTTCATCGGCCGCGGGCGAGGTCACGCCGACGGTCCGCGCACTGACGACATTTATCTTTCTCCTCCAGCCTTACGTCGTCGCCCGTATCGTCCGCCACTATCGGCCGGTTCCGGCGTCGCTGCAGATCGGCCTGATCGCAGCCGCAGTACTGGGAATGCTGTTTGGATTGTTTGGGCCGAAAAACATCGGCCTGCGGTACATCCTCACCGGGATCATCGTGATGACGCAGGTCAGCGCGTCGGTCATCCTCCTGCTGGCTGCGCGACGGCACGTCGGTCTGACCGCGTGGCGGTTGCGCACGGCCGCGCTCGGCGTGTTTCTTTTTGGAGTGTTGTTAACCGCGTCGATTTTTGCCGTGCCCTCGAAGGACAGCCAGTTCCGGCCGATCGTTCGGCCGATGATGAAGGTGCTGCCGGTCGCGATGCTCGTGTCGTACTACATGGGCCTGATGCCGCCGCGGTTTTTCCGGCGGACGCTGCAGCGCAGCGAAGAGTACCGGTTCATGCGGCGCACGGCCGAACGGTCGCCGAGAGACCGCGGCGAATGGATCCCCGGCGACCTGGCCGAGGCTGCCATCCGCAGCGTCGCCGCGCCCGTGGCGCTTGTATTGATCGGACGCCGGCCGCTCACGGTGTCGGGTTCGAGCGCGCCCGGATGGCTCGGGACGGTCGTCGATTTCGAGGAATCGAGCCCCGTCGGGCGCACGCTGCATACCGAATTGCCGGTCAAAGGCGACGTCACGGAGCTGGAAACCGGGCTGGCCCGCGTGTCGGCGGATTCAGAACAATTTCTCATGGTGCCGATCGTCGCGACAGGCCGGACCTGGGGCGTGCTGTGCGTCACCCAGCGCCGTCGCGCGCTCTTTCTCAACGACGACATCGAGACACTGAAACGGCTCTGCCGCCACGCCGCGGAAATTCTCGATCATGCGCAGCTGCTCGCCGACGAGCGCGCGCGCCAGCAGCGCGAAGCGCAAGCGCATCTCGATCTGATTCTCGAAAGCCTTCGCGATTACGCCGTCATCACCATTGACGCCGCCGCGCGCATCACCAGCTGGAACACCGGCGCCGAGCATGTCTTCGGATATGAATCCGCGGCAATTGTCGGCCGCGCCGTCAGTGTGCTCTTCGAAGACGAAGCGCCCTGGATGGCTGACGAGCTCCGGCGCGTTCGCGACGGCGAGCCGATGATCGCCGACACCGCCGGCCGGCGGCGCGACGGCTCGTCGCTCACCGCGAGCCTCGTGATCCGGCCGCTTGTCGGCAACGGCCGCGATTCGGCCGGCTTTGTCATCGTCATGCGCGACGTCAGCCAGCAGCGTATTCTCGAGGAGCGGCTGCGTCAGGCTCAAAAGCTCGAAGCGATCGGCCGGCTGGCCGGCGGCGTCGCACACGATTTCAACAACATGCTCACCGTGATCATCGGCTACGCCGCCGGCCTCGAGAATCTCCCCAACGAGGATCAGCGGCGCGCCGTCGACGAAATTCGAAAGGCCGGCGAGCGGGCCGCGTCCCTCACGCGGCAGCTCCTCGCATTCAGCCGGCGGCAGGTGTTGCGGCCCCGCAAGCTCGTGCTGCCGGACGTCGTCGGGACGTTCACGCCGATGCTCGGGCGTCTGGTCGGCGAACACATCGAGATTGTCGAGATCGTCGAGCCGCCGGTCCCTGAAGTGTTTGCGGACCCCACGCAGATCGAGCAGATCGTGATGAATCTATCGGTGAACGCCCGCGATGCGATGCCCGAAGGCGGCACGCTCACGATCAAGCTTGCAGCGGTCACCCTGACCGGCGCCGACGCGGAAGGGCTGACCGGCTGCGAGGGCCTTCACGCGCTCCTCGAGGTCACTGACACCGGCAGCGGCATGGACGCCGAAACCCAGATGTTGATGTTCGAGCCGTTTTTCACGACGAAAATTATCGGCCGCGGCACCGGCCTTGGGCTGGCGACCGTCTACGGCGCCGTTCAGCAGATGCGCGGCGCCATCGCCGTGGACAGCCGCATCGGCCGCGGCACGACGTTCCGGATCTACGTGCCGGAGTTCAAGCCCGGCGACGAAGATCTTCTGTAAGCCGGGTTTCGTGTCAGGTGAAGAGTTTGGCCAGCAACGCCTTCTGCGCGTGCAGCCGGTTTTCGGACTGATCGAACACTACTGACTTCGCCGAATCGAGCACCGAGTCGGTCACTTCGTGGCCGCGGTGCGCCGGCAGGCAATGCAGGAAGATCGCGCTTCCCGCTGCCGCCATCAGGGCGTCGTTCACCTGAAACGATTTGAAGATTTTCTCCCGCCGCGCCGTCTGCCGTTCCTGGCCCATCGACGCCCACACGTCGGTGTACACCGCGTCGGCGCCGGCGACGGCGGCCTTCGCGTTGTTGCTCACCTCGACCGCGCCTTTGCCGCGCGCGTGCTTGATGCAGTCGGCGACGACGTGCTCGGGCAGCTCGTAGCCTTTCGGTGAGGCCACTCGCACGATCATGCCGAGCATCACGCCGGCGTGCGCGAGCGACGCGGCGACGTTGTTCCCGTCGCCGACGAATGTGACGATGCGTCCGTCGAGCTCGCCGAGGTGCTCTTTGAGTGTCTGCACGTCGGCCAACGCCTGGCAGGGATGCTCTTCGTCGGTCAGCGCATTGACCACGCGCAGATTCGGCGCGACGCCGGCAAACTCCTCGAGCTTGGCCTGCGCGAACGTGCGCACGACGGCGCCGACGACCCAGCGTTCCAGGTTTTTCGCCACGTCGGTGACCGTTTCGCGGCTGCCAAGAGCGACATCGGCCGCCGGATCGATCACGTCGCCGCCCAGCTCGCGCACGGCGATGGTGAACGTCGACTTCGTACGGAGCGACGGCTTATCGAACAGGAGCGCGATGTGTTTGCCGGAAAGCGGCTTCCGCGAAGCATCCATCGGCGCGGTCTTGCCGCTCAGCCGTTCCTTCTTGAGCCTGGCGGCGAGTGCGAGGGTGTCGTCGAGCTCCGCGTGCGTCAGGTCGAGCACCGAGAGAAAATCTTTCTTCACGTACGGTACTCCGCGTTGATCTTCACGTATTCCGCGCTGAAATCGCATGTCCACATCGTGGCGCCGTGGCCATCGGCAAAGCCGAGGTCGATGACGATGGTCATTTCGTTTTTCTGAAGCTCAGTTGCCGCGTTGGGTGCGAGCTCGTCGTGCGGCACACCCTTGTCGAACAGGCGATGCGCGCCGATCGAGACTGACGTCCGGTTGACCTCGAACGCCGCGCCCGACCGTCCGGCCGCTGCGACAAGCCGGCCCCAGTTGGGGTCGCCGCCGTTGATTGCGGTCTTGACGAGCGGGGAGTTGCACACCGTTCGCACCGCCAGCCACGCGTCTTCATGGGTTTTTGCGTTCGTCACTTTCATCGTGACCAGCTTGGTGGCGCCTTCGCCGCCGCGCACGATCTCGCGTGCCAGGAAGCCGCAGACGTCGGTCAGCGCGCCGATAAAATCCGGATCGTCCGCGGTGGTGACCTCGGCGCCGCTTTCGCCGGAGGCGAGCGCGAACACGCAGTCATTCGTGGAGCACTCGCCGTCCACGGTGATGGCGTTGAACGTCGCGTTCGTGACTTTCACGAGCGCCGCCTGGAGCACATCCGGCGCGATCTTCACATCCGTCGTCAGAAATCCGAGCATCGTCGCCATGCGCGGTTCGATCATGCCCGAGCCCTTGCACATGCCGCCGATGCTGTACTTGCCGAGGACCGCGACGGAGCAGCTCTTCGGAAACGGGTCGGTGGTCATGATCGCGTTGGTGGCGTCTTCGCCGCCGGTGGTCGACAGCGTGCGCGCCGCGTCGCTGATGCCGGCGCGGACCTTGTCCATCGGCAGATTCACGCCGATGACGCCCGTCGATGTGACCAGCACTTCTTCGGGCCTGCAGCCGACGGCCGATGCCGTGAGCGCCGCCATTTCGCGCGCGTCGGCCATCCCCTGATCGCCGGTGCACGCATTGGCGCAGCCGGCATTGACGACGATCGCTTTGGCGCGGCGGCCCGACGTCTGCAGGTGCTCGATCGAAACCAGCACGGGCGCGGCCTGCGCTTTGTTCGTCGTGAATACGGCGGCCGCCACTACGGCGCCGTTCGCCGCAACGATCGCGACGTCCGGGTTGCCGTTCTTCTTGATGCCGGCGCGGACGCCGGCGGCCCGAAACCCCCGCGGCGATGTGACGCCGCCCTGCGGATCGAAAATGCGCGGATGAGCCATGGCGCGCTTACGCGACGGCGACGCGCGCCGCCGGAGTGACGGTGGTCGGCGCGACGTACATCGGGATGTCGACCAGCGGCAGCATCATCGCGTGCTGCCCGCAGGTGCGGAAGAGCGGGCAGGACACGCAGTCGGTCGCGATCTTCGCCGGCAGCCAGGTGTGCGGAACGATGGAAAAGTTCTGGCGGACAAAGAAGCGCGCGTCGTGCGTGAAGGCGCAGAGCGTCTCGAAGCCGAGCGACGCCGCTTTCTGCCGGATTTCGCCGACCATTCTCGACGCGAGGCCGACACGGCGCACTTTGCTGTTCACGACCATTGAGCGCACCTCGGCCACCCGGTCCGAGAGGGGAGCTAACTCGGCGCAGGCGACCAATTCACCAGCCTTGCCCTCCGGAGCCTTGGCGGAGGAGGGGATCTCCGCCACGAGAAACCGTGACGCATGCCGACGCAGCTCGCTGAGCTCCCGAGGCAGAAGATGACCTTCGCGCTGATGCGTCGTAATGAGCGACCAGAGCGCTTCCGCGTCGTTGTCAACAGCCTGTCGAATCACCAATTCACTCATGCCAACACCTCGCTCGTCTTGACCAAAACCTCGTCCAGAATTGCCATGGCTTCGTCTACGTCTGTTTCCGAAATCACAAACGGCGGCAGCAAACGAATGACTGACGTCGATGTGCGGTTGACCAGCAGACCCTTTGCGAGCGCCGCCGGCACGACCCAGGCGGCGTCCTCGCCGATGTCGATGCCGCGCATCAAGCCCGCGCCCCTCAGGGCGACGATCCGCGGATGCCGCGACTGCAGCTCGGCGAGCTTCGTGTCGAGATAGCCGCTGATCTGGCGCACGTGCGCAAGCACGCCGCCGTTCATCAACTCATCGAGGAACACGAGCGCCGCGCGGCAGGCCAGCAAATTGCCGCCGTAGGTGCTGCCGTGATCGCCGGGCACGGCTTCGGCCGCGACCCTGTTCGAGAACATCGCCGCGCCAATCGGCACCCCGGCGCCGAGCGCCTTGCCGAGCGACATCAGATCAGGCTTCAGGCCGAGCTGCTCGCTGTACGTGAACGTCCCCGTCCGTCCGCAGCCGCTCTGAATCTCATCGGCGATGAGCAGCGCGCCGGTCCTCGCGCACGCGGCGGAAATCGCGTCGGCCATCCCCTTCGAGATCGGACGCACGCCGCCTTCGCCCTGGATCGGCTCGACGATGATCGCCGCCGTCGAGTCATCGACGGCGTCTGTGAGGGCCGCCGGATCGCGCGCGTCGACGAACACGACATTCGGAATAAGCGGCGCGAACGGCGCGCGATAGTGCTCATCCCACGTCACCGACAGCGACCCCATCGTGCGCCCATGAAACGAGTGCGAGAAGGCCACGTACTTCGTGCGCGAGCCCTTCCAGAACCGGCGCGAAAACTTCAGGCACGCCTCGACGGCTTCCGTGCCGCTGTTGCAGAAAAACGCGCGGTCGAGCCCCGTGAGCGTCGCCAGCTTCGCGGACAACTCCGCCTGAAGCGGGTGATAGAAGAGGTTCGACGTGTGGATCAGCGTCTTCGCCTGATCCGCCACCGCCGCCGCGAGCTTCGCGTGTCCGTGGCCGAGCGCGCACACGCCCACGCCCGAAATAAAGTCGAGGTACGACTTGCCATCGGTGTCCGTTAGGCGCACGCCTGCTCCGCGCTCGAACACGACGTTCGCGCGCTTGTAGATCTGGAGAATGTGCTCCGACTCAACCTGTTGAACGTCCTGTGTCTGTGTCGTCACGCTCGAACTCCTGCCACCAACGTGGTGCCTGTCTTTAAATCTTTGCCGTCCACGATCTTCACGGCCGGCACGCCCGCTTCGAGGGCCACGCGGCACGCGTTCAGCTTCGCGACCATGCCCGCGTTGGCCGCGCCGGAAGCGATTAACGCGTCCATGCCCTCGACGTCGAGCGTCGGAATCGTTCCGCCCTTCGAATCGAACACGCCCGGCGTCGTGCCCGCGATGATCAGCTCGGCGCCGAGCGCCGCCGCGATGCGGCACGCCATCACGTCGGCGTTGACATTCAAGACCTGCCCCTCGTCATCGATACCCAGACATGCGACGACCGGAAGGTAGCCCGCGCCGACAAGCGTCTGAAACAGCGCCGGATCCGCTTCGGCCGGATCGCCGACCAGACCCAGATCCACCACCGCGCCGGACGTGGAGTGAAGCGGCGCCGCATGCGCGGCGCGGCCGCATCCAGCGTCAACACCCGTCAGTCCCACTGCCTTCACGCCCCGGGCGACCAGCGCGGCTACCAGCGATGTGTTCGCCGAGCCTGCGAGTACGGCGATCACCGCGTCGAGCGTGTCAGCGTCCGTGATCCGGAGGCCGTCCACTTTCTTCGCCTGAATGCCGCGACGCGCCAGCTCCGCGTCGATCGCCTTGCCGCCGCCGTGGACAATGACAAGGCCGGCGCTCGGTGAGCTGGGTAAGAAGGAGGACACTATCGCTGAGGCGATTTGTTCCCTGGCCGCCCTCGCTTCGAAAAGTTCTCCCCCGAGTTTCAGGACCGTCAAGTTCACAGCAAACCCGACTTCATAGCAGTCCCGTCGTCTCGTCGAACCCAAACATCACGTTGAGGTTCTGCACGCCCTGGCCCGCAGCGCCTTTCACCAGGTTATCGAGCACCGCGACAAGAACCAGCCGCCGCGTGTCCGCATCGAACTTCCACCCGATGTCGCAGAAGTTCGAATGCGCAACATGCTTGATCTCCGGCAACGTGCCGCCCGTCAGACGCACGAACGGCGCGTCCGCGTAGGCCTGCTCCATGGCCGCGTCGATCTGTCCGGCCGTGACGCCCGGCGTCGTTTTCACGTAGATCGTCTCCAGAATGCCGCGGTCGAGCGGAACAAGGTGCGGCACAAACGTCACTTCTCCGTTCATCGCGCCGACCGGCAAGCCGGCGGCTAGGCCGAGCTCTTGTTCCATTTCCGCGACGTGACGATGCCCGAGCACGCCGTAGGCGGCGACCGAACCGTGGTTCTCCGAAAAGTGCGTGCGATCGGTCGCGGCTTTGCCTGCGCCAGAAATACCGGACTTCGCGTCGATGACGATGCCGGCGGCGGAGTCGAGAAGGCCCGCTTTGGAAAGCGGCATCAGCGACAGGAGCGCCGCGGTCGGGTAGCAGCCGGGGCACGCGATAAGGTCCGCGGCGGCGATTTCAGCCGGATAGTGCTCGACCAGGCCGTACGCGGTCTTCGGCGGAACGGACTTCGTGCCCGGGTACCACTTCGCGCGATCCGCATCGTCGCGAATCCGGAACGCTCCTGAGAGATCGATGACCTTCACGCCTGCCGCGAGCAGTGGGAGCGCGACGTCGGGCGCTGCGGCTTCTGGCAACGCAAGAAACGTCACGTCGGTCTCTTTCGAGAGCCGGTCGACGTTGAGGCCCTCGACGGCGCCCTTCCAGACACGCGCGAGGCGGGGGAGGGGCCGCGCGGCGGAATCGGCCGACGAGGACATTCCCGCGATGAGATCGACGTGGGGATGCCGCGCCAGGATGGCCATCAACTCCTGGCCGGCGAATCCCGTCGCGCCTGCGACCCCCACTCGAACGATTCTCGGCCCAATTGAAGGCGAATACTTATTCATCTTTGCGATTAAATATACATATTGCTATACGGACAGTCAACGGTAAATGTACGTATTTACGTACTTTTTGTATGCAGTATATGTATAATCATGCTCGTAGAGTGAATAGTTATGAAGTCCTGGCGACAGTCTCAGATTCTCGAGCTTATAGATAAGGATGCGGTGACCTCGCAGGAGGCGCTTCGCGAGCAGCTCGACGCTCGCAACATCCACGTCACTCAGGCCACGCTCTCGCGCGACCTCAAAGAGATGGGTCTCGTGAAGCGTGCCGGCGACGGCGCCTACGTTCGTCCTGGCGCCGAGCGCGGCGGCGCGGCGATGGGCGAGCAGATGAGGAAGGCGGTCACGTCGCTCGTTCGTTCGTATGAGCGCGTTGATACGTTCATCGTGATTCGTACGGATGCCGGTCAGGCCAACGGTTTGGCCGTATTGATGGACCGTGTGAAAGTGCCGGAGGTGGCCGGCACGGTGGCGGGCGACGACACAATTTTGCTGGTCTGCCGTGGGCTCGACAACGCGATCCAGATGGAACAGAAATTGGGCGCGATGGTGAAAGGCACTCATTCATGAAGAAGCGCGTGATCCTCGCCTACTCGGGAGGCCCCGCCTCGTCCGTCGCGATTCCATGGCTGCGCGAGCACGGCGTCGCAACGGGGCAAGAGGCGGAAGTCGTCGCCGTCATTGTCGATCTCGGCCAGCGCGAAGCGCTCGACAGCGTGCGTCAACGCGCGGTCGCGAGCGGCGCCGTGCGCGCGCACGTTCTCGACTGGCGCGAGACCTACATGCGGAATTTCGTGTTGCCTGTCGTGCAGTCCGGCGCGGTGACGGCCGAGCACGACGACCTGCCCGACGCGCTGGGCCGTCCGCTCGTGGCGAAGGCGCTCGTCGAGATCGCTGCGATCGAAGCCGCGACGGCCGTGGCGCACTCCGCAAAATCGAAGACGGACGGCAATCGCATCGCCTCTTCCGTCACGGCGTTGAACCCCGAGCTCGAAGTCATCGCGACGGCGCTCGAGTGGGCGCTCAAGCCCGCCGAGCTGTCGGAGTTCGCGAAGGCGCGCGGCATTCCGCATATGTCCGGAGAGCTGCCGGCGGGTTTGAAGCCGATCGGGCCGGTGCAGCCGGCGTACGTCACGCTCGACTTCAAGGCCGGCGTCCCGATTCGCGTGAACGGCGTCGAGATGGACCTCGTCGACCTGGCAACGAGTCTCGAGACGATTTGCGAGCCGCATCGGGTCGCCGGCACGGTGGCTCTCGCGAGAACGCACGACGCGCTGCAGCACGCCGTCGTGCCCGAAGATCTTGCGAGCTTCCTCCCGGAGTTGCAGAAGAAATACGCAGGCCTGATCAGGAGCGGCAAATGGTTCACCGCATCACGCGAGGCGATCGACGCGATGATGGCCAAGCTTCAGGCAAACGTCAACGGATCGGCGCGCGTGAAGATCCAGGACGGAACGTGTGAGGTCGTCAGCCGTGTCAACTAACCTGTGGTCCGGCCGCTTCGACGCGGCGCCCGACGCCGATGTCTTCGCGTACGGGAAATCACTCCCGGTCGATAAGCGCCTCGTCGAGGACGACATCACCGGCAGCGCGGCCTGGGCGCGCGCCCTCAACAAGGCCGGCGTGCTATCCGACACGGATGTCGCGGCGATGCTCTCGGGACTCGAAGACATTCGCTCGGCCGTCCGCGCCAATCCGGCGCTGATCGACTCGGCCGACGACGAGGATGTACACGCTTTCGTGGAGCGCGAGCTCACGGCCCGCATCGGCGACGCGGGCAAGCGGCTCCACACAGGCCGCTCCAGAAATGAACAGGTCTCGGTCGATTTCCGCCTCTACTTGCGGCGGCGCATTCCGGAGATTCAGACAGGTCTACGCCAGTTAATAGAAGCGCTCGCGCATCAGGCGGCGACGGCGGGGCAGAGCGTGATGCCGTCGTACACGCACCTCCGACGGGCGCAGCCCGTGCTGGTCGCCCACGTCTGGATGTCGCACGCGCAGGTGTTTCGCCGGGACTGCGAACGCTTTGACGTCGCGCGCCAGGAAGCCGATCTGATGCCGCTCGGTTCCGGCGCCATCGCCGGTACCGCGTACGACATCGACACCGCATTTCTCGCGAAGACGCTCGGCTTCACGCGCGTCACGGCCAACAGCATCGATACATCAGGCGACCGCGACTTCGTCGCGTCGTTTCTGTTCGCGTGCTCGATGGCGATGGTGCACCTCTCGCGACTTGCCGAAGACGTCATCCTCTGGACCAGCGAGGAGTTCGGATTTTTCGAGCTCCACGATTCGGTCGCGACCGGCTCGAGCCTGATGCCGCAGAAAAAAAACCCCGACCCACTCGAGCTCGTTCGCGGCAAATCCGGCAAAGTCGGGGGGCTGCTCTCGGGCTGGCTGATGACGATGAAGGGGTTGCCGATCGGGTACAACAAGGACCTGCAGGAAGACAAAGCGATCGCGTTCGAAGCGGAAGACACGGTGATCGGTTGCTCGAGAACCACCGCGACCGTCATTCGCACGCTGACGCTGCGGCCGAACGTCACCCGTACGGCCGCATCGGGATTGCTCCTGGCAACCGAGGTCGCCGATTTTCTCGTCGGCCGCGGGTTGCCGTTCCGCACCGCCCACGAGATCTCGGGCAGGATCGCGCGCGATCTCTACGAGGCCGGCCGCGACTACTCGACCCTGAAACTCGCTGACTGGCGCGGCTACAGCGAGCTGTTCGACGACAAGATCTTCGATGCCGTCACGCCGGAAGCGGCGGTCGCCGCGCGCCTGACGCCGCAGTCGACAAACCCGAAGGCCGTGGCGGCCGCTCTCAAAGAGATCAAGCAATGGTTAAGCTCGTAGAATTCTGAAGGAGTAGACACGCATGAGCATGTTTCTGACGATCAGGGTGCTGCACATCCTTCTGGCCGCGATCTGGTTCGGCGCCGCGGTCGCAATGCTGTTCTTCGTCCTTCCGGCCATTAAGGACGCGAAGGGCGCCGGCGGCGCGGTCATGGCGGGGATTCAGAACCGGAAGTACCCGGCGATCATGCAGAGCATCGCTGGCCTCACGGTCCTGACCGGCTTTTATCTCTATTGGCGATTCACCGGCGGCTTTGATCCGGTCCTCAGCGGCTCGATGGGCGGCCGCGTGTTCGGCGTCGGCGCGATCGCAGGCATCCTCGCGCTCGTCCTCGGCGCCAGCATCGTCGCCGGCGCCATGAAGAAAATCGGCGCCACGATGGCCAAGGCCGGCTCGATGCCGGACGGCCCGGAAAAAGTGGCGCTGATTGCGAGCACCGCCCCGCTCCAGGCGCGCGCCGAACTCTTCGGCAAGGTTGTGATCTTTCTGATGGTCATCGCGATTGTCACGATGAGCCTCGGGCATTACGTCTGACACAGTGCCGGCCGGTCGTCGCTGGAACCGGTGTCGAGTCATGAACTGTGCAATCCTAGCGGAACATGACAACCCGGAGGGCGGTCGACACCCTGACTTCAGGGTGGTTCGGACCTCTGTTCCTCGTCATACTCGCGGCGCTCGGCTATTTCCTCAGCGCCCGCGTCGGCTACATCTATGCGCTGCCCGGAGGGCTTGTTGCTGTCTGGCCCGCCAGCGGGTTCATGCTGGCGTGCCTGCTGCTGGCTCCACCGCGGCAATGGCCGCTTCTACTGGCCGGCGCCGTGTCGGGCAATGTCGCGGCCGATCTCGTCACTGGTCTCTCGCTTGATATCGCAATCGCCAACAGTCTCGCCAACGGTCTGGAAGTCTGGTTGGCCGCCTGGGTGGTTGGTCGCCTGGGAGGACGTCCTTTCCGGTTAACCACGTTGCGACAGGCCGCCGCTTTGGCTGTGGGCGGCGCGATAGCGAGCAATGCGGTCACGGCATTCGTGGGCTCAGCAGTTCTCGTGCGCTCATCACAAATGATGCCGGTCAATGCGTGGCTCGTGTGGTGGATCAGCGACGGGCTCGGCATGCTCCTGGTGACGCCCGTCATCGTCGGTGTCAGCACGCTGCTGACAACGCCTTCAATCATCACTCGCCGGACGATGATCGAGGGCGGCCTCGCGCTCATCGCTTTGAGCATTGTCTCGGACGCCGTACTCGGTCGGACACCCACTCCGCAAGGCAGCCTGATGCCGGAGCCCTATGTCCTCCTGCCGCTGTTGTTTGCGGTGGCGGTCCGCTTCAGGACCAGCGGCGCCGCAATCGCGTCACTGGTGATTTGCACCGTGACCATCTGGCACGCCGCGCTTGGCCAGGGCGCGTTTGCCGGCGCCGGCGATTCGACGACGGGTCAGGCTGTTCGAATCTATGTCTTTCTGGCGACAGTCAGTCTGACGGCGCTCTTCGCCTCGGCTATGTTGAGCGAACGGGAGCAAGCCTACTCGCAGGGGCGTCTTAAGGCCGCGGCCCTCGAGCGGAC
>JBKJHW010000139.1:0-21602 GCA_046598935.1 Vicinamibacterales bacterium
ATCCACTTAAGAAGCTGGTCGCCGCCGTAGATGTAGATCGCCGAGAGCGCACCCTCGCCGAGCGTCACGCCAGCAGGAATTCCCAGAAGCGCACGCGCAGTGCGCCGCAGACGTAGCAGATGAGATCGGTCGGCGCGAGCGGGAAGAAACTCCATCCGATGATGATCGGCAGTTCGTATTGGTTCACGAGGTCCGTGATGCGCGCGATCTTCTCGGGATGCTTCCTGGCCAGCCGTTCGTCGATCCGCAGCGCCGCCGAGAAGTAATAGATGCTCGTGGACGAGATCATGATGCCGATCAAGGTGCAGACGAGCAGCGGCCCCGGCCGCATGAACGGCACCGCCGCCAGCACCAGCGTCGTTGACGGCACGAGCGTGAAGCCGCGCACGGCGCCGAGCACGATATACGCGCCGTAGAGCGCCGCCGGCCCCCACGAACCGGCCTGCGTCAGTTGCGACTCGAGAAACTGACGCATGCCCTATGGTCAATGGTCGGTGGCCAATGGTCAATGACGTTATTCCTGGAGGTCGTATTGACCACTGGCCATTGACCATTGACCATTACGTTAAGCGGTGTAATCATTACGCTAATCACGGTAATGGCAGCCGCTAACCCCTTCATCTACGGCGAGATTGTCGCGGCCGGCGCCTTCGCCGACCGGGACGAGGAATACCATCGCCTCACCACGGACCTGGCCGCCGGCCAGAAGATCTTCCTCATCTCGCCGCGCCGCTACGGCAAGTCGTCGCTCATCCGGCGGTCGCTCGACAGCCTGGCGAAGGAACGCGTGATCACCGTATCGATCACCGTCGCCGGCTCGAGCTCGTATATCGGGTTTCTGGAAAATTACGCGCGCGCGCTCATCGCCGCCGAAACGCCGGTCGGCCGCTTCCGCCAATGGGCCGCCGAGCTCATGCGCACCATCCGCCCGGAAATCAGCGTCGACGCCGGAGGCCCGTACCGGATGGGCCCGCCAGGCGTTTCGCTCTCATTTCCGTCCGTGCGAACCGCGCGCGACGCCGGCCGTCTCGCCACGGAAGTCTTTGCGCTCCCCGGCCGCATTGCGGCCGCGCGCAAGCGCAAGATGGCCATCGCGCTCGACGAGTTCCAGACGATCGCGTCATTTGACGAGGCACCCCGAGGGTCGGGAGGCGTCGAAGACGCGCTTCGCGCCGCCGTTCAACAACAGCGTGACGTCGGCTACGTATTCGCCGGCTCCGAACCGTCGCTCATGGATCGCATGATCAGCCCGCGCCGGCCGTTCTACAAAGCCGGCCCCGTCATGCGCCTGCAGAAAATCGATCCGGCCGAATTCGCGGAATGGCTCGACGCCCGCTTCGCCAAAACAGGTCTTCGTCCGGAGGACGGCCTCGGCGCCGCCATCGTCGATCTCGCCGACAACGTGCCGTACGACGTGCAGCGTCTGGCGCACGAGACGTGGGACGATGCGCGGGCGGCGGGGAAGAAGAGCGTGGGCGTCGATGATCTTCACGGCACGCTGAGCCGGATCCTGCGCCAGCAGGGGATTGTGTTCGAAGAAACGTGGCAGCGGCTGACGCTCGCGCAACGCGGCGTGCTTCGCGCGCTCGTGCTCGAAAGCGGCGAGGAATTGCTTTCAGCAGGCGTGCGGCAGCGTCATCGCCTGGCCGGCGCTTCGAGCGTGCAGTCGTCGCTCGCCGCCCTCGTCCGTGAAGACATCGTGATGCGCGACGGCGCGCGGTACCTGCTGACCGACTCGCTGTATCGTGAGTGGATCGCGAGGAAAACATTTTGACGACCCACGCCTATCCGGCCGCGCTGGCCGTCGCGCCTCGCCTCGCGGCGTACTTTGCTCGCTATCAGCCGGCGCCCGACGCCGCGTCCATCGAAACGCTGATCGACGCCGCGTTCTGGGCGAGCCTCCGTCGCGAAGAGGGCGCCACGCCGCAGATCTCGCTCGCATTCGCCGCGCCCGAACACACCACTCAGCCGCTGCTGTTCGCGCGGCCGCTGCCTGTCGAGCCGGCCGCGCTGGCGAAACTGGCGCCGGCCGTCTTGCGACCAGGCATCCATCTCGGCGTGTGGCTGTTCCCCCGTACCGGCGGCCAATCGGAACTGCGGGTCTGGGGGACGACGCGGCACCTGCCCGCGCACTGCTTCGTGCTCGAAGTCGTGACGTCGGGTCTGCTGGTGATCAAGCAGCGCACGGAGCTGATGGGCAAGTTCGTGAACGTGGCCGTGCTCGAAGGCGACCAGGTCAAGTTCGTCGACGAAAGGAGCGCGCAGGTTCCGGATTGCCCGGGCGTTCTGCAATCGTTGCTGGGTTTAGATCGTCAGATCGCGCCCGGTTCCCTCCATGGCGAGCCAGGTGACAGCATCAATGTGCTCGTGCAGCTCGCAGCGTCAATGCGCGGCCACGGCCGCGGCGGCGCGCTGCTCGTCACGCCGGCCGCGTCGGACGACTGGACGCAGTCGATCGTGTTCCCGGCGCTCTACGCGCTGAATCCGCCGTTCACCGGTTTGAGCGAGCTCATCAGGAACAACGGCGATGCCGATGATCTGAAGCACGCCGTGGAAGGTGTCGCAGGCCTCACGGCTGTCGACGGCGCGATGATCATGAACGACGCCTACGATGTGCTGGCGTTCGGCGTGAAGATCAACCGCCGCAAAGGCAGCTCAACGGTGGAGCGGATTTCGCTCAGCGAGCCCATCGAAGGCAGCGTGCCGACCATCGTTTCTCCGGGCCAACTCGGCGGCACACGGCATCTGTCGGCGGCGCAGTTCGTGCACGATCAAACCGATGCGATCGCGCTCGTCGCCTCGCAGGACGGACACTTCACGATTTTCAAATGGTCCGAGCGTGAACAGATGGTCCACGCGCATCGCGTCGAAGTGCTGCTGCTCTAAAAGCAAATTAACCGATTGATTTTACTTGGCCAGCAGATAGCTCGCGCGCAGCCACTGCTGCAGCTCGTGGTCGACTTCCTGCGGCTTCGTCAGCTTGACCTCGATATGCCAGCGGCCCGGTGACGCCTGTTCGTGCTTGCGCACGCGCGGGCTGCGAATGTCGTTCTCCGACTTGAGCGTGAGGACGAGCGCGTCCTTGCGCGTCGCGATGCCCGCAAATGCGGTCGCCGTGCGGAGAAGATGAATGGACGTCTTCTTCGCTTCGGGCTTGACATCGCCCCACTCGCGGGCGATCGCCATGATGCGGTCGTACGTCGCGCGCACTTCCTTGCCCTTGCCTTCAAAGTGTTGAGCGATGGTCTGCGGGAGCGGTGTCGACATGTCTACATTCCTGCCAGGGTCACAAGTGTCGCGAGCATCATCTTCATGCCGCGCAGCGCCGACGTCTTCTCGACGTCGATCCATTCTTCGAGCGAGTGGCCGCGATCGCTCGTGCCGCCGGCGTCAAGCGTGATCGCCGGGATGCCGAGACTGATCGGGATATTCGAGTCCGTGCTGCCGTAGGTCAACCTCGGCGAGAGGCCAAACGCGCGCACCGACGCCGAGGCGATCTCGACGATGCGGCTTGTCTCCGGCGTCAGGCCGGACGGCCGGTCGCCCGTGAGCTTCAGATCCAGCGTGATCTTGCCGCTGGCCGTCGACCGCGCGGCGTTCTCTTCGTTCACGGCTTCCAAGACGAGCGCCTTGAACGCCGTATCAATCTTGTTCAGCTCGTCTCGTGACTCCGAGCGCATGTCGACGTCCATCCAGGACTCGAATGGAATCGAATTCACCGACGTGCCGCCGCCAACAATGCCCACACTGAACGTCGTCTTCGGCGATTTCGGTGCGGTGAGCGCGCCGAATTTCCTGATGGCGCCCGCCAGCGCAAACGCCGGGCTCACGATGCCGAAGTCGCCGTAGCTGTGCCCGCCGGGACCTTTGAAGGTGACGCGGTAGCGCTTGCTGCCGACGCCGCCGGTCACGATGTCGCTGCCGGCCGCCGTGCCGTCGGCGGAAATAAAGGCCGTGATCTTGCCGGCGTACTTGCCCTTGTTGAAGAGGTACTTCATGCCGCGCAGATCGCCCGGGCCTTCTTCACCGACGTCACCGACAAAGAGGATGTCGGCCTTCGTTTGAATCGCCGCGGCATCGAGCGCGCGAACGAGCGCGAGCAGCACCGCGAGCGAGCGCGTGTCGTCGCCGACACCCGGCGCGAAGAGCCTGGTTCCTTCGCGGCGAACCTTCACGATCGTGCCTTCCGGAAAGACGGTGTCGAGATGCGCAGCAATCGCGATGAGCGGGCCCTGACCAGATCCGCGCCGCAGACCGAGCACGTTGCCTTCCGGATCGATCTCGACGTCGGCCAGGCCGTGCTGCCGGAAGAGGTCCGCGTAGGCCTTCGCGCGCTCGGCTTCCTTGAACGGCGGCGCCGGGATCTCCGTGAGGCGGATTGTCTCCGAGACATGGCGGTCGAAATCACGGTCAAGCGCCACCACGGCGGCCTTGAACTTCGCTGAATCAACGACCGCAGCAACCGCGGCCGCGCCCGACGATGGCGCCGGCGAGAGGCCAGCTTGAGCGGCCACCGCGAGGCCAGCTTGAGCGGCCACCGCGAGGCCGGCATCAGGCACAACCAGCGTGAGCCACAGAACCAGGGCGAACATCACCCTATTCTCCCATTTTCAGGCTTTCCTCAGTGGAGAGTCACGACCTGGGCCGTTTGGGGCGTTATCGTAGGCCTCACAATGGAAAAACTCAGCCGCCGCCGCTTCCTGGCCCTGTCCTCAACCGTTGCCGCCGTGCCCCTGGCTGGGTGCATTCCGACCATGAAGGTCGGCTCGCCCTACGGTTCGGCGATCCCGGCCGTCGCGCCCGACCCCGGGCCGGAAGGCCTGCTCGTCAACGACCTGCACTCGCAGCTGAATCCGACCCGGGTCGCCCGGATCGCCAAGCCGGCGTCGGTCCCGGAGCTCGCCGCCGAGATCGTCCGCGCCCGCGCCGAAGGGCGGTCTGTTTCGATCGCCGGCGGCCGCCACGCCATGGGCGGCCAGCAGTTTGGCGACGCCAGCGTGCTCATCGACACTCGCGGCCTCAGCCGCGTTCTCAGTTTCGACCGCGAGAACGGCGTGATCACCGTCGAAGGCGGCATCCAGTGGCCCGAACTCATTCAATTCCTCAATGAAGCTCAATCCCTCGATCCCACGATGCCCGTATGGGGAATTTTCCAAAAACAAACCGGCGCCGATCGCCTAAGCCTTGCCGGCGCGCTCGCGTGCAACGCGCACGGTCGGGGACTCGATCAGAAACCGATCATCAGTCAGATCCGCGCCTTCGATCTTCTGACCGCGGACGCCCGCGTGCTGACGTGCTCACGCACGGAAAACCCGGAGCTTTTCCGCCTCGCGATCGGCGGGTACGGTCTCTTCGGCGTCATCACGCGAATCGAACTGCAGCTTCGCCCCCGTGTGAAAGTTCGCCGCGTCGTCGAGCTCGGCGAGATGCGCAACATCATCGAGCGATTCGAAGAACGCATCGGCGACGGCCACCTCTACGGGGATTTCCAGTACACAACGGACGCGAACCGCGACAGCTTTCTCCGCCGCGGCATTTTCTCGACGTATCAGCCGGTGCCGATCGACACGCCGCTCACGCTCAATCCAACGCGATTCAATCCCGAAGACTGGGCGCGGCTCACGTTCTACGCGCACAAGTACAAGGGACGCGCGTTCAAGGTGTATTCGGAGCGGTATCTGAATACTTCAGGCCAGGTCTATTGGGCCGACTCGCAACTGTCGGCGGCGTATGTCGACAACTATCACAAGGACGTCGACATCGCGATGAAGGCCAGGACGCCTGCGACGGAGATGATCTCGGAAATCTACGTCGAGCGCAATCAGCTGCACGCGTTCATGGAAGCCGCGCGCCTCACCCTGCGTCAGCACAAAGCGAACGTCGTCTACGGCACGGTGCGCGTCATTGAAAAGGATGACGAGTCGTTCCTGGCCTGGGCGAAGGAACGGTACGCCTGCGTCATCTTCAACCTGCACGTGGCGCACACAGCCGAGGGCGTTGACGCGGCCGCCGACGCGTTTCGCGCGCTGATCGATCTTGGCATCGCGCACGGCGGCAGCTACTACCTCACCTACCACCGGTGGGCGCGCAAAGATCAGGTTGAGCGTTGCTACCCGCAGATCGGCGACTTCCTGGCGAAGAAGAAGGCCTACGATCCGGGCGAAGTGTTTCAAAGCAGCTGGTACCGCCACTACGCGCGGATGTTCCACCTACAATCCTGATGTGCGTCTCCGCTTCCTCGTCGCGGTCATCGTCCTGATCGGCGTGATCGGGTATTTGTCGGTCCCGGCTCGTGCCCCGATGGCCGACCGGGCCGAGCGCGAATTGTTGCCTGCCATCGAGAGCGGGACGGTCGCCGTTCCCATCGTGAAAGGGGACACGATCACTTTTCTTGCCGAGGGCGATGCCGGCGCCGCGCCGCGCGTCGTCTCGGACCTCACGGGCTGGGGCGAGCGGGCTGACGGCGGGTTTGATTTCACCGTCGGGAGAATGCGCCCGATCGCCGGCACGAGCTGGTTCACGTTGACGGCGCGAACGAATCCCGCGGCCCGGATCGAGTATCTCTTTGCGTATGGCGCGGGCGACTATCGCCTCGATCCTCGAAATCCACGGAAGGCGACGCGCGTGACGGGTGAAGCGTCAGAGGTTGTCGGGGCGGGCTACACGCCGCCGCTGGAATTCTCCGGCCCGCCGACCGAGCCCGCCGGAAAGATCATCGACACGATGGTGCGTGGCCAGATCGTCGGCGAGCGGCGCGTGATCGTTTACACGCCGCCGGGTTACGATCCCGCGCGCCGGTACCGGCTTGCGGTGTTTCACGACGGCGGCCTGGTCGTGAACACCGGCGAAGCGCCGCGCGTGCTCGACTGGCTGATCGCGCACGATGCGATTCATCCGCTGGTCGCCGTGTTCGTCGATCCGGTTTCGCGCGCCGACGACTTCCGGCCGGACGCGCCGATGCGCGACTTTGTCGCAAGCGAGCTCATGACATGGGTTTCGTCGCGCTACAGCGTGACGCCGCTTGCCGCCGACCACGCGATCATCGGCATCGCCGCGGGCGCGCGCGCGGCGCTCCATGCGATGGCGTCCTACCCGGGCGTGTTTGGCAAAAGCGGTTTGATGATCCCGGCGTTGTCTGAATCAGACGTCTTGAAGATTCCCGTCCGCCAGGGCGAAGCGCCGCAGCTCGAAGTGGCCGTGCTGGCGGCGGCATACGATCAAACCAACGGGAATGGCGCAGCCCTCGTGCGCGATTCGCTGCAGTCGCGCGGCCACTCGGTGAAATACATCGAGGTGTACGAAGGCCATAGCACGGTCACGTGGAAGACACACCTCGGCGACGTGCTCGTCAGCTTGTTCGGGCGTTAGGGTCGACGCGCATCGCTTCCTGGCGCGCAAGGTCGATCAGTGATGCGGTCTCATCTTCAGCGAAGCTCAGATCCTCGAGGGTCTGCCGCAGCATTTGAATGCCGCCTTCGAGCTCAGGACGCACAACCGTCTGGACGCCGGCGTCGAGCAGCCGCCGGCCGCCTTCCCAGCTCGACGCGCGCGCGATGATCTTCACGTCCGGCGCGCAATTGCGCGCGGTCGCCACCATTGCGAGCGAGGACACGTAATCCGGCACGGTAATCACGAGCAGGCGCGCGTGCCCGAGGCCCGCGTGCTCCAGAATTTCCGAGTTGGCCGCGTCACCGTAGAGCACCGGTATCTCCAGCGCCTGCAATCTCGCCAGAATGAACGGGTCGGACTCGACGACGAGCCGGGGAATATTCTGGCGGCCAAGCATCTCGGCGATGTGCCGGCCCACACGCCCGCTGCCGACGATCACGACGTGATCTGTCATCGCGGCCGGACGCGGCGGCTCGACGAAACCATGACGGTTGAGGATCCTCCACAACGTCGCGCGCGACTGCAGCCAGCGCTCGATCGCGGGGATGGACGCGAACAGCATCGGGTTGACCGTGATCGACACGATGGAGCCGGCAAGGATCAGCGAGTACTGATCTTCCGACAGTAGCCCGAGCGCGAGGCCGCTCTGGCCGATGATGAACGAGAACTCGCCGATGTGCGACCTGCCGGCGGCCAGCACCAGCGCGGTGTGCACCGGATGCGGCAGCGCGAAGACGGTCACGGCCGTCAACACCGATTTGCCGACGATGATGAGCGCGGAGAGCGCGAGCACGTGTCCCCAGTGCGCCAGAAGGTAGTGCGGATTCACCAGCATGCCGACCGAGACAAAGAACAGCACGGCGAACGCTTCGCGGAAAGGCAGAAGGTCCGCACTCACCTGGTGGCTGAATGGCGAATCGCTGACGACGAGACCGGCGATGAAGGCGCCGAGCGCGAGCGATACACCGAAGAGCGCGGCCGCGCCAAGCGCCGTGCCGACCGCGGCGCTGAGCGCGATCAGCACGAACAGCTCGCGCGACCGCGTGTTGGCGACTTTGCCGAGGAGAAACGGCAGAATCTTCGAGCCCGCGAACAACATCAACACGAGAAACGCGATAGCTTTCGCGATCGCGATGAGAATCGGTTTCGTCGTGCCCGATTCGGCGTTCGCCGTCGAGTAGGCAGTCAGCAACACGAGGATGCCGACGGTCGCGAGGTCCTCGACAATCGACCACCCCACTGCGGCGCGGCCCGCCGGTGAATGAAGAAGGCCTTCGTCCATCAGGCTGCGCATCAGCACAACCGTGCTGGCGACCGACGCGGATATGCCCAGCAGCCAGGCGCCGCCGGTCGACCATCCGAAGAGCGTGCCGAGCCAATACCCGGCGGCCGAGATGATGACCATCTGGCTGAGTGCGCCCGGCACGGCGATGCCGCGAACCTGCCAGAGGTCAGAAACCGAAAAGTGCAGGCCGACGCCGAACATCAGCAGAATGACGCCGAGCTCGGCGAGCTGGCGGATGGTTTCGAAATCTCCGTGGAAGCCCGGCGTAAATGGCCCGAGCGCAACTCCGGCCAAAAGGTAGCCTACGATCGTCGGCAATCCGAGCCGGCGCGCGACAACGCCGCCCACCAGGGCATAGGCCAGGGCGACAGCGACTGTTGTCAGCAAAGGCAGGTTATGCACGGAGCCAGCTTAGTGGACCCGCAACCTATCCGCGACCGACTCCGTCTGATACCTTTGCCTGCCAGGGCCTTTGGGGGAGTACTTTTCTGTGAAGACCATAACGTCTCTTGCCGCCGCGGGTCTCGCGGCGCTGTTGCTCGCCACTGCAGTGGCCCCGCCGGTCAACCTTCAGGCGCAAACCGATCTCGACGCCTTGATGAAGGACGTCGTCGCGCGCCGTGACGACAACTGGAAAAAGCTCCAGCAGTACATCCTCAGCGAGCGCGAGCAGATCGAAGCGCGCGGCCCCGGCCAGCTGCCGGTGTGGGGCGAGCGCCGCGACTACCAGTGGTTCCTGCGCGACGGATTTTTCGTGCGCAGCCCGCTCAAGGTGAACGGCGTCACGATCAACGACGAAGAACGACGCAAGTCCGAAGATCGATTCGTGCAGCGCGAACAGGCGCGCGAGAAGCGGCGCCAGGAGCGCCAGAAGGCGAGGGCCGGCGAAACCGGCGCGCAGGCTGCTCCGCCGGTCGACGTGCCCGTCAACATGGACACGCTGATCGCGCAAACCCGCGAACCGCAATTCGTGTCGTCGGCCTATTTCCTGCGATTCAAGTTCGAAGAGGGCAAGTACGCGCTCGTCGGTAAGGAGACGATCGACGGCCGCGAGCTGATCAAAGTCGAGTACTACCCCGCGCGGCTCTTTTCCGGCGACACCGATCGCAATAAGCGGCGATCGGAACAAGGCGAACAACTCAGCAAGGATCAGAAGTTCGACCAGACGATCGAGCAGGCCATGAACAAGGTCTCTCTCGTGACGCTCTGGGTCGAGCCGAACGCCAAGCAGATCGTGAAGTACGTGTTCAACAACGTGAACATGGACTTTCTGCCGGGCGCGCAGTTCGTGAAGCTCGGCGATTTAAAAGCGACGATGGTGATGTCGCAGCCGTTCAAGGGCGTGAAGGCATCGACGCCGGGGTCCGAAGACGTGTGGCTCCCGAAAGGCATCGAGATGTATCTGTCGATGATGATTGCGATCGGCAGCTTCGACGTGCGCTACTCGATCACCTACAACGACTACCGGCTCGCGGAGACGTCGAGCCGGATCAAGTAACCGGGAGCGCGCCCAATGACTCCAACGCTCGTGTTCTCTGCGTGGCTGTTTGGCTTTGTGCCTTCAGCGGCGGCTCCTCTTCCGCACCAGGCGGCGAACCCGCCGGTCACTCAAGAACAAATCGTCGACATCCGCGTCCATGGCAACCACATCACGCCCGACGCCGACGTGATTCGGCTGTCCGGCCTCGCGAAAGGCGAGGCGTTCACGGCAGCGACGGTCGCTGACGCGAAGAAGGCGCTCACGCAGACAGGTATGTTTGACGAAGTCGACGTGCTGAAACGCTTCGCCTCGATCGATGACCTCTCCCAGATCGTCGTCATGCTCGTCGTCAATGAAGGCCCGGTGAAGATCGAGATTCCGGATGCGCCCGGTGCGGGGCCGAGGATCGTGCGGCGCGGCCTTGGCGGCCGCTTCATGTACATGCCGATCATCGACGCAGAGGACGGTTACGGATGGCGATACGGCGTTCGAGTGGCGCTGGCCCGGCCGGCCGGCAAGAACAGCCGGCTGTCGTTGCCGTTGACCTGGGGTGGCGAGCGCCGCGCCGGCGCGGAGCTCGAGCACACGTTTTCGCGCGGACGGCTGCAGTTTGGCGGCGCGCTGACAAGCCGCGAGCATCCTTTCTATGAGGTGCGAGACGACCGGCGGACGGCCTGGACGCGCGCCGAAACGCGTGCCGGCCGGTTGCACTTCGGTGTCATAGGGACGCTTGACCACATCGCGTTCAACGCGACGGAGAAAACTGTTGAAACCGTACAAACCATCGGCGGTGACGTCGTGCTCGACACCCGGCTCGACCCGCTGCTGCCGAGAAACGCGCTGTATGTGAAAGGCAGCGTGGACCGGATGTTCGCAAAGATTCGCACCGGCGCCGGTGCGCTTTACCGAACGAAGATCGATGCGAACGGGTATCTCGGGCTGATCAGCCAGACCGTCCTCGCCGTGCGTGTGGTTCGCGAAGATGCGTCCGAGCGCATGTCGCCCTATTTCAAATCGATGCTTGGAGGCACAGAAAACCTCCGCGGCTTTCGTGCCGGAGAATTCGTCGGCGACACGCTGGTTGCCGGCTCGGTGGAGTTACGCACGCCGTTCACGTCGCCCATCGAGGTGGCAAAGACCGGCATCAGGATTTTCGCCGACGCGGGCACGGTCTACGACAAAGGCCAGCGCTACACGGACCAGACGCTGAAGCAAGGATTCGGCGCCGGGCTTTTCCTGAGCGCGCCGGTGTTTATCCTCAATCTCGACGTCGCCCACGGCAAAGGCTCGGGCACCCGCGTGTACTTCGGAGGCGGCTTCAGCTTTTAGAAAAGATCTTCATTGACCACTGACCATCGACCATTCACCATTGGAGAGCCAGCCCCAAGGAGTTCCGATGTCCCGAACGTTGCTATCAGTTGCGAGTGCGGCCGTTGTCTGTTTCATCTTCGCCACGCCCGCCTACGCACAGACCGTTGACGAAATCGTCGCCAGGAACATTCAGGCGAAAGGCGGCGAAGCCAAGCTCAAATCCGTGCAGTCTGTACGGCAGAGCGGCAGCATCAACATCCAGGGGCAGACCGCGCAGCTCACCGTTGTCGCCAAGCGGCCCAACCTCAGCCGGCAGGACATCAGCATCATGGGCACGACGATCGTGATGGCGTTCGACGGCACGAAAGCCTGGATGCTCAATCCGATGATCGGTCCGGATGCAGTGGAAATGCCCGCCGAACAGGCCGAGATGATCAAAGACCAGGCCGACATCGACGGGCCGCTCATTGATTACAAGACCAAAGGCTCGACCGTCGAGCTCGTCGGGCTCGAAGACGCCGCCGGCAAAAAGGCGTTCCACCTCCGCATTTCGCGCAAAGGTCTCCCGCCGACCGAGCTCTACATCGACTCGACGACATACCTCGACGTGAAATCCGTCACAGCCGTGCCGGGCTCAGGGACGATGGAGATGGTGTTCGGAGATTACCGTGCGGTCGACGGAATGACGGTGCCGTTCTCTGTGAAGAGCTCGGCGGCGGGAATGCTGCTGTCGGATCTGAAGCTCGACAAGGTCGAGTTCAACGTCGCGCTTCCAGCCGATACGTTCAAGATCAAGAAATAGCACCGGCGGCTCAGCGCGAGCGTTCCGGTCTCATCGGTGTCGTCTGAGTCATTTGTGTGATTCAACTATACGTACGCCGAAAAATATAATTAAATTGTCCGCTGTGAGCACACCCAGCCGCTCGACGCGGCAATGGCGAGCCGGTGATCCGTGGACGGTGACGGATGCCAACGAGTTGTACGAGGTTGATCGCTGGGGCAAAGGGTATTTTTCCGTCGGCGCGAACGGCAATCTGCTCGTTCACGCGACAAAGGAGCCGGCCAAATCGATTGATCTGAAGCAGCTGATGGACCACTTGCAGCTGCGCGGTCTCGGTCTGCCGATCCTCGTCCGTTTTCCGGACATTCTGAAGCACCGCCTCGGCGACATCCACTCGGCGTTCCAGGCGGCGATCGCGCAGAACAACTACACGGGCAAGTACATCTGCGTCTATCCGATCAAGGTCAACCAGCAAAAGCAGGTGGTGCAGGAAGTCGTCGAGTTCGGCAGCCCGTTCGGCTTCGGCCTGGAAGCGGGCTCGAAGCCGGAGCTGCTCGCCGTGATCGCGATGACGACCAACGACACGCCGATCATCTGCAACGGCTTTAAGGACGCCGAGTTCATCGAAATGGCGATGCTGGCCCAGAAGATGGGCCGCAAGATCATTCCGGTCGTCGAAAAATACACCGAGCTCCAGTTGATTCTCGATTACTCGAAGCGCGTCGGCGTGCGCCCGAACATCGGCATGCGCGTGAAGCTCGCCGCAAGCGGCGGCGGCCGGTGGAAGTCATCGGGCGGTTATCGCTCAAAATTCGGCCTCACGGTTGCTGAGGTTCGCCAGGGGCTCGAAGAGCTCAAGGCCCACGGCATGGAGGACTGTTTCAAGCTCCTGCATTTCCACCTCGGGAGCCAGATTCCGAACATCCGCATCGTGAAGGGCGCGCTCAACGAAGCCGCGCGCGTCTACACGGAGCTCGTGCGCGAAGGCGCCGGCCTCGAATTCCTCGACGTCGGCGGCGGCCTCGGCGTCGATTACGACGGATCGCAGACCAACTTCGAGTCGAGCGTGAACTACACGCTCGAGGAATACGCGAACGACGTCATTTACCACATCCAGACAGTGTGCGATGACGAAGGCGTCACGCACCCGACCATCGTGTCGGAGAGCGGCCGCGCGATCGTCGCGTATCACAGCTGTCTGATCTTCAACGTTCTCGGCGTCTCGGATTTCGGCGACGATGCGGTCAAAATCGACGCGAGCGCCGATGACAAGCTCGAACAGCCGCTCATCGACCTGCGCGAGACGTACGAGCATTTGACGGCTCGCAACGCGCACGAGAGTTTTAACGACGCGCAGGAGTCGCTCGACATGGCGCTCAACCTGTTCAACGGCGGCTATCTGCCGCTCGAGCAGCGCTGCCAGGCCGAGACGCTCTACTGGGCGATCTGCTCGAAGATCCGCAAGCTGTTTTTGCAGAGCGACGATATCCCGGAAGATCTCCAGGGCCTCGACGACATGCTGGCCGATACCTACTTCTGCAATTTCTCGCTGTTCCAGTCGATTCCGGACTCCTGGGCGATCAAACAGCTGTTCCCGGTGATGCCGATTCACCGGCTGAACGAAGCGCCGAGCCGCGAGGCGGTGCTGGGCGATATCACCTGCGACTCGGACGGCAAAATCGATAAGTTCATCGACCGACGCGACGTCAGGAGCACACTGTCGCTCCATCCGTTCACCGGCGAGCCGTATTACCTCGGCGTGTTTCTCGTCGGCGCGTACCAGGAAATTCTCGGCGACATGCACAACCTGTTCGGAGACACGCACGCGGTGCATGTGACGCTCGACGCGGACGGCAACGTGATCCTCGGGTCGGTCATCAAGGGCGACACCGTGCGCGAGGTGCTGGACTACGTCGAGTTCGACGCCGACATGCTCGTGCGCAAGCTCCGCGAGTCAGCCGAAATCGCCGTTCGCGAAGGCCGCCTCGAAATCCAGCAGGCCGGCCAGCTCCTGCGCTTTTACGAAGACGGCCTGCACGGCTACACCTATCTCGAAGAACCCAGCGAGTAAAAGGACGAGACCAACCTCATGAAACGCGTCCTCATCTTGTTCGTTCTGTTGCTGTTCGCCGCCATCACGACGCCGGCGTCCCAGCGGTATCCCGCGCCGGAAGGCATGCAGACCATTCACGTCGCGATGCTGTATCGCGGGCCGGCGGCGACGAAGGAATCGACACCCGAGACGCAGAAGATTCAGCAAGCGCATCTGGCGCACATCACCAGGCTGGCCAAGGAAGGGCACGCGCTCATCGCGGGGCCCGTGGGCGGCGACGGCGATCTGCGCGGCCTGATTTTTCTCAAGGCGGCGAACGCCGCGGCGGCGCAGGCGCTCGCGGTCGAGGATCCGGCCGTGAAAGCGGGACGCCTGCGGATCGAGATCGTCACCTTCATGACGCCGTCCAACTGGTTCTCGTTCGGTCCGGTCACAGACGATCTGCCGATGCGGCAATTTGTCTTCGCGTTCTTCAACGTTGGGCCGAAGCCTATCGGCACGCCGGAGTCCAACGCGACGATCATGGATGACCATCTTGCGCATCTCTGGTCAATGCGCCAGGCGGGCACGATGGTCGCCGGCGGGCCGGCCGTTGGCTCCGCCACCCGCGCCGGCGTCGTCATTCTGGCGATCGACTCGGTTGACAAGGCAAACGTGCTGCTGCAGGAAGATCCGACTGTGAAAGCGGGACGCACGGCCGTTGAGCTGTTCCCGTGGTACGCCGCAGACGGCATCATGAAAGGGAAGTAAGACCGGATGAAACGGCGCGCGCTGCTGGTTCTCGCAATAGCGTTCGGTATTCTTGGCACCGTCCCGCCTCGACCTGTCCGCGCGGCGCAGCTTTCGCCGATCGTCATTCTCGTTTCACTTGATGGATGGCGCTGGGATTACATCGATCGCGCCGATGTGCCGAATCTCAAGGCGCTCGCCGCGAAGGGCGTCCGGTCGCAGGGGCTCATCCCATCGTTCCCTGCGGTGACATTTCCGAATCACTACACACTGGTGACGGGACTCTATCCGGATCATCACGGCATCATCGCGAACGCGATGTTCGATCGTTCGATCGGGCCAGACAAGTTCACGATGTCGTCCGACACCGCGAAAAATCCCGTGTGGTGGGGCGGCGAACCCGTCTGGCAAACCGTGATCCGCAACGGCGGCAAGAGCGCGGCGATGTTCTGGCCGGGCTCCGAAGCCGTCAAGCCTACTTATTGGAGGACGTTCGACGATGAGGTGTCGAACGAGGATCGTGTGACGCAGGTCCTTGATTGGCTGAAATTGCCCGAAGGCCAACGGCCCTCATTCAACACGCTCTACTTCAGCGAGACGGATCACGCCGGCCACGAATCCGGGCCGGACTCGCCGGAACTTCTCCAGGCCGCGCGGCATGTCGATGAAGCGATCGGCCAGCTCGTGCGAGGCGTCACTGCGCTCGGTCTCGCCGATCGCACGACGTTCGTCATCGTCTCGGATCACGGGATGGCGCCGCTCAGCACCGAACGCATCATCTTTTTAGATGACTATCTTCAGCTCGATGAAATCGAAGTCGTCGGGTGGTCGCCCGTCGAGATCAATCCGCTGACGACGACGTCGGCTGAAACGATCTATCAGAAGCTCCACAACAAACATCCGGCGCTGGCCGTGTTTCGCCGCGCCGATCTGCCGAAGTGGCTGAACTTCGGATCAAACAAACGCATCCCGGCCGTCGTCGGCATCGCGGAGCTCGGCTGGCTTATCACCACGCACAAGTCGGAAGAAAAGCGCATCGCCGAGGGCGGCAAGTTCAGAGGCGGCGCCCACGGCTACGACCCGCGTTACCGCGAGCTGCACGGCCTCTTCATCGCCGAAGGCCCGATGCTGCGCCGCGGCATCATCGTCCCCGAGTTCAAGAACATCCACGTTTACAACCTGCTCTGCCGGCTACTGAACATCCGCCCCGCGCCGAACGACGGGGACTTCTCCGAAGTCGCTGCGTTCTTTCAGGTGAGCAGCAGGTAAAGAGGGACGTACCCCTTTTCCACAGGTTTCAACAGGTGGGGGACAGGTCTCTCAGGGCTGGAGTGTGTCTTTCGTACAGTAGACTGGCCATCCAGGCACTGATGGACGAGGAGTTCGATCTAGACGATCCTGAAACGGTGATGCGCGAGGCGCGCAGCCGGTTTATTGAAGCGTTTCCCGGCCGAGTTCGCTCGATCACGATGCTCCTCGATACGATGAGCTCGACGGCGCTGAGCGCGGCCGAAACCGGCGCTGTCGCATCGCAGGCGACCGCTCGCCGGATGACCCATCAAATGGCGGGCATCGCCGGCACGCTCGGGTTTCCCGGGGTCAGCGAGAAAGCCTCCGATCTTGAGCAGCTCGTCATCGCCACGTCATCCGGCCAGACGGGTGTGCGGCCGGCAGATATCGCCCACGCGCTCGCAGAGCTCACAGAAAGTTTTTCGCGCGACATGCAGAGACCGGCGCCGGAGTGGGCCAAACCGCCCGAACGCGCCGCCGGTCCACGCGTACTCGTCGTCGAAGACGATGAAATGCAGCGCAAAGTTGTGTCGGCGTGGCTGCGAAGCGCCGGCTACCAGGTGTCCGCCACCGGCGACGGCGGCGAGGCGTTCACGAAGGCGCGCATCGAACGCCCCGCGCTCATCATTCTTGACGTCGACCTGCCGGGCACCGACGGTCACGCCGTCTGCCGCAAGCTCAAGGCGTCGCCCGATCTCGCGAACACACCTGTCGTCTTCATGACGACGCGCGCGACGCTGAACGATCGGTTGACGGGCGTTGCGCTCGGCGCCGACGACTACCTGATCAAGCCCGTCGATCGGGAAGAGCTGATCCTGCGGCTCGCACTGCTGGTGAACGCGCGCGCGGTCGCCGCCGCCGAGCCCGTGAGCGGGCTGCTGACCTACGAAGCGTTCGCGTTCGCCGCGCAGGAGTTGCTTCGTCGTGAAACGGTGTCGCTCGCGATCATCCGGTTGCCGCGCGGCCAGGAGTCCTCGGCCGCTGCGGCGATTTCGCGCGCCGCCGGGCGCGCGGACCTGGTCGCGATGTTCGACCCCAATCATGTGCTGTGGCTGCTGCCGGGCGGAGACGCTGTCGCAAAGTCCCGCGTCAACAGTGTCGTCACCGCGTCTCCGGGCATGGGCGGAGGGATCGCGTCGGGGGCGCCCGGCACTCGATCGCTCGAAGCGCTCATGGCGGAAGCCGATCAGCAGCTGAACAGCGCGCGATTCGACAACAATGCTCCCGCCGAGACGCCGCGCTCACTCCTCGTGCTGTTGGCCGACGACGATCCCGCCATCATGCGAATCGTCGATGCCCAACTGAAGTCCGCCGGTTACCGCACGCAGATGGTGTTCGACGGTGAGGCGGCGGCGGCCGCCATTGCGGAGAAGGAGCCCGACGTGGTGCTCCTCGACTTGATGATGCCCAAGCGCACCGGCTTCGACGTGCTCGCCGAGCTGGGCCAGCGGCAGAAGCGGCCGCGCGTGATTGTGCTGTCGGGGCGGGGGCGCGAGGAAGATGTGACGCGCGCATTCAGTCTTGGCGCTGACGACTACATGACGAAGCCGTTCAGCCCGCAGGAGTTGATGGCGCGGGTCGCGCGCCTGGTTCGATGAACAAGATTCTCTGGATTGCCGATGTCTTCCGGCAGGTCCTCGTTCCGTTTCTCATTGGCGCGGCCGCGCTCTTCGCATTCCTGCTCGTCGGCCTCGTCGTTCAGCGCGCCGTTCGCTCGGCGATGGACCGCACGCGCCTCCTGCTCGAATCACGTTTTCAGCCGCTCGTTGAGCGCTGGCTTGGCGCGAGTCACACAACCACCGATCACGAACGCCTGATTCGATTCGGCCGGCGATCGCCCGTCCTTCTCGGACGGATGATCGTCGATCCGCTGCTCTCATTGTCGGGCCGGCCCGTGGAACTGGGGGCATCGCTCGCGCACGAAGCCGGCCTCGTCAAGCTGTGGAGGCGTGAGACGACCGACCGCCGCTGGTGGCGGCGCGCCGAAGCGACGCGATCGCTCGGCGTCCTCAGAGACACTGAGTCTTTTCCTGCTTTTGTGTCGGCGCTCGATGACTCTCACGAGGAAGTGCGGGCTTCCGCCGTGGAAGCGTTCGGGCGGCTCGGGGATCTCCGGGCCGTGCCGCAACTGCTTGCCCGGCTTCCCGACCAATCGCGGCACCAGCGCGTGCGCATCATCGACGCGCTCCGAACGCTCGGCCGCGACGGCGCGCCGACGCTCATGGCATTCGTCCGAAACCGCCCGGAAGTGCTGCCGTTCGTCGCCGATCTCGTGCCGGCGATTTGCGGCTCATCCGCGGCCGAAGAAGTCCTGACGTTCTCCGGGAACGACAACGCCGCGATCCGCGCGGCGACGTTCAACATTCTCGGCACGATCGGGTTGGACGACACGAGTTTTTACTACGCGCTTAAAGCCCTGAACGACAGCGACCCCGGGGTCCGCGCGATGGCTGCGCGCGCGCTTGGTCGGAGCGGCAGAGACGATGCCGCAGCGTACCTTGGCGAACTGTTGCACGAGGCCGACTGGGCGGTGGCGGCCGAGAGCGCGCGGGCGCTGCTCGGTCTCGGCGCCGAAGGCGCGAAGTTCCTGACGGCAAGCGCGGCTGGCGACGGCCAGGCCGCCGCTCTCGCGAAACAGATGTTGTGGGAACAGCAGGCGCGCGGCGCGGCGGCGGGTCGGGCGTAGCCATGTTGCGCTACTACGTCGTCCGCTTCCTGTCGGTCTTCGATCTGGCGGTGCTCGCGTACTTCATCGTGCTCAACACCCTGTACCTGGTGTTCTGCGTCATTGCTTTCGTGCGGTTGCGGCAGCATCGCCGCCGCTGGACGTCCAGGGAGTTGGGCGCTGTCATGCGCTCATCGGCGACACCGGGGATCTCCCTGATCGTGCCCGCGTACAACGAGGAGGCGACGATCTGCGAGAGCGTGCGGTCGCTTCTGCTGCTCAACTATCCGCTGTTCGAGATCGTGGTTGTCGCCGACGGGCCGAAAGACAAAACGATGGAGACGCTGGCGGCGGGGTATGAAATGCAGCCGGCGCCGGCGAGTTACGCGCAGCCTATTCACTCGCAGCCGGTGAAGGTCGTCTACCGCTCGTTGCGTTACCCGGACCTCGTCGCCATCGACAAGATGAACGGCGGCAAGGCGGATGCGATCAATGCCGGCATCAACGCCGCTCGGCATCCGCTCGTTTGCGTGATCGACGCGGATTCGTTGCTCGAGGAGCATGCGCTCACACGGGCCGTGCTGCCGTTTGTCGAAGATCCAGACACCATCGCCTCTGGCGGCATCGTGCGCATTGTCAACGGCTGCACAGTTGAAGCCGGCAAGGTCACCCACGTGCGGTTGCCGACAAACCCGTTGGCGATGTTCCAGGTCGTGGAGTACCTCCGGGCGTTTCTCGCCGGCCGCGTGGCGTTGTCGTCCATGAACGCGCTGCTCATTATTTCGGGCGCGTTCGGCATCTTCAAACGCGAGGCCGTCGTCTCGGCCGGCGGGTTCCGCGCCGACACCGTGGGAGAGGACATGGAAATTGTTACGCGGCTGCACAGGATTTACCGCGAAGCCGGCAAGCGGTATCGCGTGGTGTTTCAGCCGGATCCCGTCTGCTGGACCGAGGCGCCAGAGTCTCGGAAAATTCTGGGCAATCAGCGCAACCGATGGCAGCGAGGCACCATGCAGGTGCTCGGTTATCACCGGTGCATGATGGCCAATCCCAAATACGGCGTCGTCGGGCTGTTTGCGATGCCGTACTACCTGCTGTTTGAAGCGCTTGGCCCGATCATCGAGTTCACAGGATTTGTCGTCACGATCCTGGCTGTGTCGCTCGGTCTTCTTGACGTCAGGTTTGCCGAACTGTTGTTCCTCGCGGCCATTGCATATGGTGCGATTATTTCGGTCGGCGCGGTCGTGCTTGAGGAGTTGTCGTTTCGACGATATCCTCGCGCGACGGATCTACTGATTCTTGCGGCCGTCGGAGTGATCGAGAATTTCGGATATCGTCAGCTGACCACGTACTGGAGAATGAAGGGCGTGATCGACTTCTTCAGAAAGAAGCAGAGCTGGGGCACGATGACTCGAAAAGGATTCGCCCAGAAATGAGAAAGACATGAGCCTGAAGGCACTGCTGGCGGAGGACGACCCGGATATTCAGCTGGTGGCGCGGCTCTCGCTGAAGCGCGCCGGTTTTCAGGTCGTTCTCGCGAGCACCGGCACCGAAGCGCTGGCCAAGGTGGCCGCCGAGAAACCGGACGTCGCGCTGCTGGACTGGATGATGCCCGAGATGGACGGCGTCGAAGTGTGCCGGCGTCTCAAAGCAGATCCCGAGACCGCGGCCATTCCGGTGATTTTTCTGACCGCGCGCAGCCAGGACGCCGAGTTAAGGACCGGGCTCAGCATGGGCGCGATCGGCTACATCACCAAGCCCTTTGACGCGCTCACGCTCGGTGATCGGGTCCGCGAGCTGCTGGGCCTCTAAATGCCTGACTCGATCAAACGACGCACCGTTTTCGGCGCCGCGTTGGCCGTGGTCCTGCTGGCGTCGATCGCCACGCTCGCTATTCGAAGCACGCTGAGGCTCGGCGAGTCCGACGAGTCGGTGGCGCACACCCACGACGTCATCCAGCTCATCGAGGACGCCCGTCTGGCGGTGTCGCGCACGGCGATCGCAGACTTTCGTCAGCGGCAGGACGGCGTCGTGCCGAGCGTCCAGGTCGAGCAGGATCGGCTCCGGCTGCGGGGCCTGCTCGAGTCGCTGAAATCGCGCACGGCCGACAACGCGAATCAGCAGCGCCGGCTGTCGCAACTCAGTCTGTCGACGACGTTCGGGCAGACTGAAGCCTCCTTAGAGCTTCTGACCGAGATGCTCACCGAGGAGAACACGCTGCAGACGGCGCGCCTCGTAGCGCGCGATCGTGCGGCGCAGGCCTCGAGCCGCACCGTCGCGATCCTCGCGGTCGTCGGCGGCATGATCCTCGCCGGCGGATTCCTTTTGATCCATCTCCAAACACAAGCGCAGCTGCGGGCGGAGAAAGCCCGAGCGCTCTCGGAACGGTTCACGGCGACGATCATCGACAAGATGATCGCGGGCCTGATCACGACGAATGATCGCGGAAAGATCGAGACCGTGAACCCGGCGGCAGTGGCGATCTTCGGGTACAAGCCCGAGGAGCTCATTGGGCAGTCGATCATTACGCTGATGGCGATGTCGGACGCAGAAGCGGCGGCCGCGCTGAAGACACTGCCGGGTCCCGCGCTGGGTCGCGTGACCGAGTGGGAAGCGCGG
>JBKJHW010000134.1:0-25639 GCA_046598935.1 Vicinamibacterales bacterium
GAAACTCAAGAAAGGCCAGCTGGCTGAGGCGAAGGCCGACCTCGACAAGGCGGCGGCCGGTGACCCGAAGATCACCGCGTTCTTCGCGCGGTACGGACTGACGCGATAGAGACATAAAATACCGCTATGCCCGACTCGATTTTGATCGCGGAAGACAATCCTGCGCAGCGCGTCGGACTACAGCAGCTGATTCGGAGCTGGGATCTCGGCTTCGACGTCGACGTCGCGTCAGACGGCGAAGAGGCGTTGCAGAAAGTCGTCCTTCGCCCGCCAACAATCGTCCTCAGCGACATGGTCATGCCGCGCATGGGCGGGCTCGACCTGCTGAAGTCCATCAAGCAGCACGACCCCTCGGTGACGGTCGTCATCCTGACGGCGCAGGGTTCCGTCGAAACCGCCGTCGAAGCGATCAAGGACGGGGCGTACGACTATCTGATGAAGCCCGTCGACCCGCAGCGGCTGCGGATCGTCATCGACCAGATCCTCGATCGCGGTCAGACACGCAAGGAAGTCGAGTCGCTGAAAAGGCGGCTCCGCGACACCGGCCAGTTCGGCCCGATGATCGGGCAGAGCGCGGAAATTCAGCAGGTGTACCACGTCATCGATCAGGCCGGCCCCACCAACGCCTCGGTGCTGATCACGGGCGATTCGGGCACGGGCAAGGAACTGGTCGCGCAGGCCATTCACGGCGCGAGCCTCAGGAAGCACCAGCCGTTCGTCGCCATCAACTGCGCCGCCATTCCCGACACGCTGATGGAAAGCGAGCTCTTCGGTCATGAAAAAGGATCGTTCACCGGCGCCCTGGCCCGCCGGCAGGGCTGCTTCGAGCTCGCGGATCGCGGCACGCTCTTTCTCGACGAAATCGCCGAGATGGTGCCGGCGATGCAGGCCAAGCTTCTCCGCGCGCTGCAGGAACGAAAGTTCCGGCTCGTCGGCGGCTCCGAGGAGAAATCGGTCGACATCCGTGTGATCGCGGCGACCAACGTCTCCCCGAAGCGCGCGATTGACGACGGCAAGTTGCGTGAGGACCTGTACTACCGGCTCAACGTGATCGGCGTGCACCTGCCGCCGCTGCGCGAGCGCACCGACGACATCCCGCTGCTCGTTGAGGCGTTCATCAAGGAGTTCGCCGCCGCGAATCAGAAGCCTGTCGCCGGCATCGACGAAGCCGCGATGGCGCGGCTCGTGCGTTACCGCTGGCCGGGCAACGTGCGTGAGCTCCGGAACGTCATCGAGCGCGCCGTCATCATCACGCGCGGATCGATGCTGTCGGCCGCCGATCTCCCGGGGCTGTCCGACCTGCGGGTTCCCGCGCCGGCCGGCGGGTCCAGCTCGCTTGCGCCCGGAATGACGGTCGACGAGATGGAGAAACAGCTCATCGATCTCACACTCGCGCACACCGGCGGCAACAAGACCAAAGCGGCCACGCTCCTCGGCATCAGCGTGAAGACGCTGCACAACAAGCTCAAGGCCAGCGGTCTCGAAGCGAATGCTTCGAATGAAACGATTGACGCTGCGGGCGCCGGGCGCACCGACTGATGCGGCTTCGCCTCGGCCTGAAAGCCAAGCAGGTCATCGGCGTCACGATCATCGTGACGCTGGCGATCGCGGCGCTGACGTCCGTGTATCTCGCGCTCATGGTCCGCGTCTGGATCACCGAAACGCAGGCGCGCGGCGAGCTGGTGGCCTGGTCCGCGTACCAGCGCGCGTTTACGATCGCGGCGACGGACCAGTCGGGCCATCTGGCCGCCGCGCTTCGCGCCGACGCGGGGCTGCGATCGATCCTCGAAGCGTCGCTCTTCGATAAGAGCATCACCTTCGCCGCCATCACCGACGCGCGCGGCATCGTCATCGCGCACAACGACCCGGCCCAGTGGGCGTTGCCGCTCGACGAGCACAATTCGTTCACGGATATGTCGAATCTCAAGAACGGGCGGACGCTCATGCAGCTCCGCGCGATCTTCCGCCCCGAAGGCCGGACGTACGACGTGCGCCAGGAACTCGTGACCGGCGGCACGACGTTCGGATGGATTCACGTCGGTGTCTCCACGCTGCTGATTCGCGGCCAGATCGAAGACGCCGCGCGCTCGCTCAAGTGGCCGGTGATCGGCGTGCTCGCCGCCACTTTTCTCATCGCGATTCTGCTCGCCAATCTCGTGCTCAGACCGATCGCCGTGATCAGCAGCAACGTCGCCCGGCTCGGGCGCGGCGAGTTCGACACCGGCCTGGAGCTGCCCGACGATGCGGAGTTCCGGGATGTGTCGGAGTCGATCAAGGCCATCGGCGCCAGGCTGGCGGCTGGGGGGAGCGGCGACGCCCGCCAGCTTGTGGCGCTGAGCCGGCTTAACGCGGGCATCGCGCACGAGATCAAGAATCCGCTGAACGCGATGTCGATCAACCTTGAGCTGCTCCGCACCGAAATTGGCACCTCGCGCCCGGCGGCCGAGTATTTGTCTGTGATCACCGGGCAGCTTCGGCGGCTCGATGAAGTCGTCCAGACATTCCTCAAGTTTTCGCGGCCCGAGCAGCTCACGCTGCGACCGACATCGCTCGTCACGATCTTCGAGAACGTCCGCCCGATCGTCGAAGCCGAAGCCGAGCCGGCCGGCGTCACCGTGGAATTCAAGACCGCCGCAAGCCTGCCTGACGTGCGCGCCGATCAGCCTTCGCTGACAAACGCCATTCTCAACCTGGCGCTGAACGCCTGCCAGGCGATGCCGAATGGCGGCTCGCTGCGAGTGGCCGCGACCAAACAGCCGGGCGGTCTCGTGGCGGTCACGGTCACCGACACCGGCGTCGGCATCCCGGCCGATCAGCTCGACAAGATCTTCAATCTCTACTTCACGACCAAGGCCGGCGGCACCGGCATCGGCCTCGCGATGGTCTATCGCACGGTGCAGATGCATGACGGCACCATCTCGGTGGAGTCGGCTCCTGGGCGAGGCACCACGTTTACGATGACGTTGTGGGCCGAACAGGGCAAGTCGGCGTCATAATTCCGTCATAATCCGACATAATTCAATGATGCGTCTTGTGCCCGGCCTCGCCATCGCGACAGCGGTCGTTTCGCTGACGATCGCGAGCGGGTGCGCGAACGCGAAGGCGCAGGCCATCCTCCCGGAGTCAACGCCGCTCTCGGTTCCACAGGCGCCGGGCCGTGTTGTCGTGCCTCCGGCTCCCGAACCGCCGCCACCGGCCGTCGAGACGGCGCCGGCCTCGTCGTCGACGTCGTCGGCAAACCCTCCGGCAAACGGCACGCGGCCCAATCGCGACGCGCGCCCGCCCGCTGCTCCGCCGCCGAATCCGCCCGCGGCGACGCCGCCGGCCACACCGGCGACGCCGCTCGAGACCCAGGCGAATCAGACCGACCTGGAAAACCGCGCGCGCGGCCTCATCGCCGCGGCCAACGCGGCACTCGACAAGATCAATTACGTGGCACTGAGCAGCGACGGCAAAGCGCAGCACGACACGGCGCGCCGCTTCACGAAACAGGCGCACGACGCGCTCACAGCAAAAAACGTGGTGTATGCGTGGCAGCTTGCCGACAAGGCGAACACCATCGCTACGCTGTTACTCCGCAGCTGACCGGGATTCACCAGGAAGTTTTGATCTGTTCCCATTCCGCGCGCATGGCCGCGGCGAGCGCCGCGTGATCATGCGCGGCATCGCCTCCGAGCGCGCGGGCGCGCTCGGGAATGATCGCCGTCATCACCAGTTGATCGAGATCTCGGCGCACGCTGACGTTGTCGGTGAAGACGCGCGACCGTATCCACGCGGCGATGGCCGCGTGCCATGCGCGGTCGAGATCGCCCGCGCCTCGTGCGGCGGCGGCGAGCCAGTAGCCGGCAGCGGTTGACTGCGTGTCGCGCGCAAGTTCTGACTGGCTGCGATGGAGAATGCGCACATAGAAGTCGCGGCGCGCCGAGTCGGCGGCCAGTTGAGCCGCGCGGTCGAGCGCCGTGGCCCACCAGTCAAAGAGCGCGCGCCGGCTGCCCAGCAGCGGCGCTGAAGATTCGGCTGGCCCTCCGCCTTGGCGAAGGGTCGGCGGATCGAGCAGCGTTTCGAAGAGTTCGGCGGCGGCACCGGGGCGGCCTTCGAAGTAGACCGTGATACCGAGACCAACGGTGTAATCCTGCCGCTCGGCCGGCGAGAGGCGCGCCGGTTCGACGAGGTTCAGGGTGTCGTGCGCGGCGGCAAGATCGGCCGGATCCGACTTCGAGCGAAAGCGCTCGAGGCGCGCGCGAGCCATCACGACATTGGCTGAGGACGCCAGAGCCGGCGTCTTCCGCGCTTCCAACGCGGCGGCAATGGCGGCATCAAATTGGGTGGCGTTGTACGCCTGCCGCGCGCGGCTGAGCGGGCTCAGCGGCTGCGCCTCGGCCACGGCGGCGACGCTTCCGGTCATGGCGGCCAGAATTGCGAGCGGCACAGCGGCGAACGCAACCCGTAAATTCATGCGTTCAGCCACTTTAAACCATGTCGTTCTTTCGCACCGGGCGTAACTCTTACGTGACTTCGGCGGTTGTCGGGGTTGTACCGGGGGGACAGCGGCGCTGGCACAGGAATTGATACCTAGAAGGCCATGCGCGGCTTCCCCCTCGCCATCATCGTCGCCGGCGGCACGCTCCTCGTGCCGGCGGCTTTGCCCGCCGGAGCATTGGCGCAGGCTGGCCAGAAGCCGGCGCAGACGGCTGTCTTCAAGTCGTCTGCGTCGGTGGTCTCGGTGACCGCCGCAGTGCGCCGCAAGAACGGTCAGGCCGTGACCACACTCACGTCCAAGGATTTCGAGATCATTGATAACGGCGTGTCCCGACCGATCACGAGTTTCTGGTCCGAGGCCGCGCCGGCGTCGCTCGTCGTCCTGTTCGACCGCAGCGGCAGTATGCGGATGGCGGGCCGGACGGAAGCCGCGCGTGAAATTGCGCGCCACATGGTGGCGCACCTGAAGGCCAACGTCGACCAGGTCTCGCTGCTCGGCTTCGATCGCGACGTCGCGCGGTTGTCCCCGTTCGTGCCGGCGCCGGGCAACATACTCGACCAGCTCGATCGCACCGAAGCGTTTGGCTCGACATCGCTCACCGACGCGGTCGCGATCGCGGCCAACGAAGTTTCCGACGAGCGGACGCGGCGCGCCGTTGTCGTCCTGACCGACGGGCAAGACACGAGCAGCAAGATGACCGCGAGTTCGGTGGCCACCTTCGCGGCATCGATCGACGTGCCCGTCTACGTGCTGGTGCCGCGGCTCGAGATGGAGCGTAACGCCGGGCCGGGCGTCGCGCCGGGGCTCATCGAGCTTGCCGCGCGGACCGGCGGCCAGGTGTTCGTTGTGACGACGCCGGCGGAAATCAGCATTGCGACGCAAACGATCGCGTCGGATCTTCACCACCAGTATATGCTCGCGTTCGAATCGGACGGCAAAGCGGGCTGGCACGCGCTCGACGTGCGTGTGAAGCAACAGAAGTTGGTCGTTCGGGCTCGAACCGGTTATGAAGCCGGCAAATCACTCCAGGAGGCAGGATCATGCGTAAGTCACTGATGGCAGTTGCAATTCTCACTCTCACCATCGGCGGCGCCACGGCGTGCGCCACGAAGAAATACGTCAACACGCAGGTGACGGGCGTGAACACCAAGGTCGACACGCTGTCGACGAGCGTCGAAGAGACGCAGCAGCGCACGCGGCAGAACGAAGACAAGATCGCCGGCGTGGACACGAAGGTCGGCGCGGCGCAGAGCGCGGCGAACCAGGCACAGAGCGCGGCGAATGCGGCCGGCTCGAAGGCCGACGCGGCGAACGCGGCGGCGGCGGCAGCGGCAGCGAAGGCCGACGAAGTCGACAAGGCGTCGAAGCGTCTCACCTACACGGTGACGATCGACGACAGCAACGGCAACTTCAAGCTGAACTCGGCGAAGCTGCCGGCGGAAGCCATCGCGAAGATCGATGAGCTCATCGCGAAGATCAAGGCGGATCCGCAGGGCGCGTACTTCGAGATCGAGGGCTACACGGACTCGTCGGGCGACCCCAACACGAACAAGCGTCTCGGCGAAGCGCGCGCGCAGGCCGTGCGTGACTATCTCTACAAGGCCCACCAGGTTCCGCTCCACCGGATGAATGTCATCAGCTACGGTGAAGAGAATCCGGTGTCGAAGAACAACACCCGCAAAGGCCGCGGCGAGAACCGCCGGGTTGTCATTAAAGTTTTGATCTAGTTCCCGGTTCCGGGTTCCGCGTTCCAAAAAAGGTTCCGAGGTTCTCGGAACCTTTTTTTCTGCTATCGTTGCTGGGCTACAGAGGGCCGACATAGCTCAGTTGGTAGAGCGGCTGATTCGTAATCAGCAGGTCATCAGTTCAAGTCTGATTGTCGGCTCCAATTTTCAAATCAACCACTTACACAGACTAGCTGCGTTCACTTGAACCCAACTCGAATGTCCACACGCGCACGCTATCGCATCGAGGAGGGCAGGTCCTGCATCGACCTCAAAGTCCGGCACTCCCGCCAACTCTTCGACGGCCGAGACCCGGCACCATTTCGCGAGCGGGATCTCGACGATGATGCCGTCAACTACCTCATGGCGGCGGTCCAGGAGATCCCTCGGCAACAGCCGCTGACGATCGTGGTGACGATCTCGGAAGAGCCGAAGCCTCGTCTGGCGCCCGATGCGATCGTGGAGGCGGTGGGCGGTCACTTCCGCTACGAGCTCGAGCAGAATCAGCGCCGGATCCGCGAACACGTGCGCCGAGGCCAGACGTTCCTGGGCGTCGGCCTCGCGGTACTCGTCATCTTCCTCACTCTCGCGGAGCTCACCGTGTCGCTCCCAGCGGGACATTTGCGGGAGATTCTTCGCGAGGGACTCGTGATCACGGGATGGGTCGCGATGTGGCGGCCCCTCGAAGTCCTGCTCTACGACTGGTGGCCGATGGTCGATGAACGCCGGCTCATCACCCGGGTCCTCGAGGCATTGGTGTTGATTCGCTACGACGCGGACGCGGCACCGGCCGGCGTCAGCAACCCGACGACCTGACCGCGTTTGCAGGACCGGAAGCATGTGGCACTCACGGCCTTGGAGTCGTTGGAAACGCCACGTCGAGCCACTCGTCGGCATCAGCACACGACGGTGAGTCTTGAAGCGCCAGCCGTCTGGGCGCCAGCTAAATTGCGTGTCGTTTAGCTGTTGTGCCGTCCTCCAAGCAGTGGAATAGTGAGACCGACACAAGAACTTCGGCGGGCGATGAGAGAGAGCATGGGCACTGACAAGGACTTTCGTGTTCTGGTTGCCACAGACGGGTCCGCGCCTGCAAAGATGGCAGTCGCGACCACCGTTCGGTTTCCGTGGCCCGCACGAACACGCGCCCACGGCGTCACCGCGAGACAGGTTGCAGCGGACTACCGAAAATCGATTCTGTTCGCGATCCTCGATCGTAGTGCCGAGGTCATCGCCACCGGCGCGCGCCGGGCCCTCTCGCGCCGCTGGCCAGAGGCCGATGTGACCATTGTCGACACGACGCCGGTTGCGGGCGTACTGCAAGAGGCGAAGCGATTCAACGCCGACGTAATCGTGCTTGGGTGGCGCGGTCGCGGTGCCGTGCGGCGTTTCCTGATGGGGAGCGTCTCTCGAGGGGTCGTTCGAGGCGCCAAGTGCGCCGTCCTCGTCGTGCGACGTGGGCAGCGAGATGTGCGCCGGCTCGTCATCGGCTTCGATGGATCCGCCAACGCGCAGCGGGCGGTGGAGTTCGTCGGCAGGCTGCAACCACCTCGTGGCGGCCAAGTCATGATGTTCACCGCGGTCGATCACATGGGCGTGCCGTTCCATGCGCTAGCGCCCCGTGGCGTCGGCGCGACGGTCGCGGCAGAGGTGAGACGCGTCAACGCTCAGCGTACCGCACGGGCAAAGAAAAACCTCGCGCGGGCTGAAGCTACCCTCACGCGAGCGGGCTGGCGCGTCCGAACCACAGTGACCGCAGGCGCACCGTTGCACGACTTGCTGGCCACTGTGGACTCGGCGGGCGCCGATCTTCTCGTCGTGGGCGCCCGCGGCGCGAGCGGCTTCCGCCACCTGTTGGTGGGCAGCGTCGCCGAGGGTGCTCTGAACCGATGCCCTATCCCAGTCCTCATGGTGCGGTGAGATGCGTGTTCACCGCGGTTCGTGCCACCGCGTGAGATCGGAGGCAGCCGTGGGTAATCCTGTTCGCCACAAACCGCTCGCCCGAGGCTGAAGGGGCGCGACAGATGCTTCACGGCTGGGACTTCCAGCCGACTGATTCGGTCGCCACTGTCACGGTGCTCGAAAGCGGCGTTCCGGAATATGAGCGAACATCTCGCCGCGGCGAAAGAACTCGGCGCCAATCTGGCCACCGACGGGTCAAGTCCCGCGCACGCCGCCGTTCAGGCCCTTCTGACGCTGCCGCTGGCGCCGCGGTCGTGCGAGCCCGATCGGTTTGCCGACGTGATGCTCGACGCCATCGCGTTGAATGGTTCGTTCTACAACAGTCACCGGATGCTGGAGAAGTACGTCTCGAAGGCGTACACCGTCGGACAGGAACCCAGATGAAGCCCTGGTACGAAGTTGATTCAGACGCCGCAGCGGCACAGCTCGGTACGGACCCCGAACGAGGGCTGACCGCGTCGGACGCTGCGAGACGGCTGGCCGTCGATGGACCAAACGAGCTGGTCGAAAGTGGCGCGCGGAGCGCGTGGACCATCGCCTGGGAACAGCTGACCGCGACGATGGTCGTGATCCTCATCGTGGCGGCGGTGGTCTCGGTTGCCGTCGGTGACTACAAAGACGCCGTGGCGATTCTCGCGATTGTCGTGCTCAACGCCGTGCTTGGCTTCTATCAGGAGTTTCGGGCGGAAAAGGCGATCGCCGCACTGAAGAAACTCGCCGTCCCACACGTCAGCGTGCGGCGCGACGGACACGTCATGGACATCGCGGCCCGCGACCTCGTCGTCGGCGACGTCATGCTCCTGGAGGCGGGGAACGTCGTGGCCGCGGACGGGCGAGTCGTCGGCGCGGCAAATCTGCGCACGCAGGAAGCCGCGTTGACGGGCGAGTCCCAGCCTGTGGAGAAAGATCCCGCGGCAATCACGGCTCCGACCGATGGCTCGGCAGTCGTGGTCGGCGACCGCCGCAACATGGTCTTCATGGGCACGGCCGTGACCTACGGACGCGGGCACGCGGTGGTGACGGGCACGGGGATGCGGACGGAGCTGGGGGCGATCGCGACGATGCTTCAGGCCGTCCATCGCGAGCCGACGCCGCTGCAGAGACGGCTGGATCAACTCGGTGGACGTCTGGCCATCGCGGCCCTCGCTATCGTCGCCGTGATGTTCGTCATGGGCCTCGCGCGTGGCGAGGCTTTCAAGGTCATGTTCCTGACGGCGGTCAGCATGGCGGTGGCGGCCGTCCCCGAGGGGTTGCCCGCTGTGGTCACGATCGCGCTCGCTCTGGGCGCTCAACGAATGTTGCGGCGACACGCCCTTATTCGCAAGCTTGCGGCCGTCGAAACGCTGGGTTCGGTGACCGTCATCTGCTCCGACAAAACCGGAACGCTCACCGAGAACCGCATGCGAGCCGCCATCCTGGACGTGGCGGGACGACGTGTCGAACTCGCTGATGGCATGACATTGCGTCTAGACACGTGGACACGCGCTGGAACCCAACAGGTTGCCGCGACGGATGAGCGCGCCGACATGGACGTTGGCCTGGCGCTTCTGCTCGCCGGTGGCGCGCTCTGCAACGATGCGGTGGTCGAAGGCGAGGAGACCGATGCCTCGACGACGGGCACGGCGCTCGGCGATCCGACGGAAGTTGCGCTGGTCCATGCGGCCGCACAGGCCGGGTTCACGAAGTCTCACCTCGAACGCCAGTTTCCGCGCGTGGCTGAAGTGCCGTTCGAGTCCGAGCGGAAACGAATGACGACCATTCACAGTTGGCCTGTTGACTCGATGCCGCTGGCGGAGGTCCTTCGGCTGGCGTGGAGCGTCGACAACGGCGCCGCACGGCTACGTCATGTCGCATTCACGAAAGGTGGCGTCGATCAACTCATCGGCATATCGCGACAGGTGTGGGTGGGCCAGGCCAGCGAGCGGCTCGATGAGGAGTGGGCGTCCCGAATCGTGCGCGCGAATGACCGCCTTGCCAGCGACGGAATGCGGGTGCTCGGCGTGGGGTTCCGCCTGCTCGATGGGCTCCCCGATGACAGAACCCACCAGAACATCGAAAAGGACCTCACCTTCGTCGGGCTCGTGGGCATTCTTGATCCGCCGCGTCCAGAGGCACGAGACGCCGTGGCGACTTGTGTGGCCGCGGGCATTCGGCCCGTCATGATCACTGGGGACCACCCGCTGACCGCCGGGTACATCGCACGTGCGCTCGGCATCGCGGCCGGCGACCGCATTCTGACGGGGGCCGAACTCGAGCGAATGCCACCCGCAGAGCTCGCTGACGCTGTGGGGGATGTGAGTGTCTTCGCCCGCGTGTCACCCGAGCACAAGCTCAGGATCGTCGATGCCCTGCGCCAGCGCGGAGACATCGTGGCCATGACGGGCGACGGTGTCAACGACGCGCCGGCGCTGAAGAGAGCCCACATCGGCGTCGCCATGGGCATCACCGGCAGCGACGTCTCGAAAGAGGCCGCCGACATGGTGTTGCTCGACGACAACTTCGCGACGATTGTGACCGCTGTCGAGGAAGGCCGTGTCATCTACGACAACATCCGCAAGTTCGTGAAGTACCTCTTGACCACCAACTCCAGCGAGCTCTGGCTGATGTTCGTCGCCCCATTCCTCGGAATGCCGCTACCCCTCCTGCCCTTGCAAATTCTCTGGATCAACCTGGTGACGGACGGCCCCACGGCCCTGATGCTGGGTGTCGAGCCCGCCGAGCGTGGCGTCATGAAACGCCCGCCGTACCCGCCGAACGAAAGCATCTTCGCGCGGGGCCTCGGGTCACATGTCGTCTGGGTGGGCATCGTCATGGCGGCGATCACGCTCGGCGTGGGCTACTGGTATTGGCACGCTGGTGACGAACGGTGGCGGACCATGGTGTTCACGACGCTGGCCTTCTCACAGATGGCACACGTGATGGCGATTCGGTCGAGCACTGATTCGCTCTTCACCGTCGGTGTGCTCTCGAATCGCTGGCTGGCTGCGGCGGTCGCGGGAACGGTGGTGCTGCAGCTGGTGGTCGTCTACGTACCTCTGTTCAACCGCCTGTTCGACACCCTGCCGCTGTCTGCCGGCGATTTGATCCTGGCGACGCTCTTGGCCAGCGTCGTCTTTGCGGTCGTGGAAATAGAGAAAGTCATTCGGCGGCCCGGCGCAAGAACGGCGCGAACGGCGTAGACACCTCACGCGACATCGCGGTGGTCCTCCTCTGGCAGCATCGCCTGGTTCACGAACGGTACTGGTGCTGAACGCCGGAAGTTCCTCGGTGAAGTTCGCCATCCTGGTGTGCCGCTACACGCCACGGCGCGCGAATGTGCACCGGCCGAACGTGTGACGCGACCGCGGACGTTCGACGAGGTCTGCCAGATTTTTCTGACCGCGCTCGGCTTCTACACGACGGCGGAATGTACCGGCTACGCCCGACACTGCGGATATTCGGCACCTACATGCTTATGAAAACTGCTCTAAAGCCAAGACCGAGGCAAGACAAACCATAGATAAAATTGAATTGTAGAAACTATATTTCGTCTTTGTCTATTGAATGGCGGGCCACCTATCTTAATCTTATCTAAATGTTCTGGATGTATGCCGGCTTCCTAGCCCTCGTTTTGCTCCTCTTGGCCCTGGACCTTGGGGTGTTCCACCGGACGGCTCACGTCGTGTCCGTGAGAGAGGCCCTGGGGTGGTCCGCCTTCTGGATCGGCCTTGGCCTGGCCTTTGCCGTGTTCATCTACTTCGGCTATGAGCGCCACTGGCTGGGCCTGGGCCTCACCCCCGACCTCATGACCGTCGCTCCGCAGGCCGTGGAGGGCGTGGGGCTCGTTTACAACGACGGCACCAGCGCGACGGTCAAGTACATCACCGGGTACCTGGTCGAGAAGTCACTCGCCGTCGACAACATCTTCGTGATCGCGATACTGTTTGGCTTCTTTGCGGTCCCCGCCCTATACCAGCACCGAATATTGTTCTGGGGGATCGTGGGCGCTCTCGTCATGCGTGGTGCCATGATCGCGGTGGGCGCTCAGCTCATCCAGCGCTTCACATGGATCATCTACCTGTTCGGCGCCTTTCTGATCGTGACCGGGATCAAGATGCTCCTGCTGAAAACGGATGCGACGGACCCCAACCGCAACCTTGTCGTCCGGCTGACCCGGCGGCTCTTCCCGGTGAGCGAACGCTTCCACGGGCACCACTTTTTCGTGCGCGCGGGCTCGAGCGCCTCCCACGAAGCGGCTACCCCCGGCGCCGCGGTGGAGGTCGACCACGTTGTGGACGCGGCACGCCCCGGAATCCTGCTCGCCACTCCGCTCTTCCTCGCGTTGGTGATGGTCGAGTTCACCGACCTCATCTTCGCGGTCGATTCGATCCCGGCCATCTTCGCCATCACGGGCGACGCGTTCTTGGTGTTCACGAGCAATGTGTTCGCAATCTTGGGGCTGCGCAGCCTCTATTTCGCTCTGGCGGGCATGATCGACGAGTTCCGCTACTTGAAGGTGTCGCTCGCCGCCGTGCTCATGGTCGTAGGAGTAAAGATGATGACCCACGTGTGGCTCAAGGATTTGCTGGGGCAGCACTTCAATCTCTACCTCCTCGCCGTCGTCCTGCTTATCCTGGCCGCTGGCGTCGTTGCCTCGCTCCTGGCCTCGCGGCGGGAGCGGAGCTGAAAGTGTAAGACCCCACACGGCTTCACCGGTCAGATTGGGCCTCATGGATGCATGGGGTGAACGCAGCACTTCTCAACGGCGCTCCCGACGCGGTCAAGCTGCGCCAGCGCCTGCCGCCAGTGGACAGGTGTGGAGAAGCGGCGGGGCGTGAACGTGCCATTTGATTCAGAGCGAATAAGCCTCGCGCCGAAGGATCTCGAGTCCACGGAGATCTCGTTCAAGGACCTGCCGCTCTACAGCTACGACGACGACGCCGACTGTCCGCCGGCGGCGCGCGTGTTCAAGGAATCGCTCGCGAAAGTTGACGCGTTGCTCTTCGTCACGCCGGAAGACAACCGCTCGATCCCCGGCGCGCTGAAAAACGCGATCGACTGGGCCAGCCGGCTGTACGGGCAGAATTCATTCACGAAAGAACCGTCGGCCGTGATCGGCACGACGCCCGGCGCCATCGGCACGGCCATCGCGCAGCAACATCTGCGCGCGGTGCTGAGCTTCCGCAATTCGCCGCAGAACGCGATCGAGTAGCTCACGTCCGTTCACTTCAGGAATCCAATGTGTCTACATAATCGTGTTAATGTGGATACATTATGGTCTCCATGGGAGTTCGCGAACTCAAAGCGCAATTGAGCCGCCAGCTGCGGCGCGTGCAGTCCGGCGTGTCCATCACCATCACGGACCGCGGCACAGCCATCGCGGTGCTCTCGCCGGTCGAGAAAAAGGCATCGCTGGAGTGGGCGCACCGCATGGTCGCCCGGGGCGAAGCGACGTGGAGCGGAGGCAAGCCGAAGGGGTTGAGCCCGCGAATTCCCACGCGAGGCAAACGGGGGTCGCAGCAAATCATCGAGGATCGGCGTTGATTGCGTACGTCGACAGCAGCGCGTTGTTCAAAGCGTACTTCGACGAGCCAGGATCAGCCGACGTGATCCGGCTGATGTCGGGCGCAAATGCGGTGGTCACCTCGGCGCTGGCCTATCCGGAAATCCGGGCCGCTTTTTCACGCCGCCGTCGCGAACGGACGATTACGCCCGCGCAGTTCAAATCCGCCCGTCAACAGTTCGATTCGGACTGGCCGACGTTCTTGGTCCTGCCGATCGATGACGCGCTTGCGCGGCGCGCCGGGGCGTTGGCCGACGAGCACGGGCTCCGCGGCGCGGATGCCGTTCACCTGGCGGCCTTCGAGCGATTGGTCGCGTCCGCGACCGAAGCCAACGACGAAATCGAGTTTTCCTGCGCGGATGATCGCCTGAGCCGCGCGGCGCGGAACCTCGGCTAAAACACTCCCCTACGACAGCGCGTCGTCCAGCTGCTTTTTCAGATGTCCGAACCGCTCCGCGTAGTCTTCGTGGGCGGCGCGAACGATGAGCTGCGCTTCCTCGCGGCCGAAGACGTGCGCGACTTCCGTCGGCTTGTCCGGCGCGCCAGGTTTCCACTTGTAGGTCTCGAAGTAATGGACGAGCCGGTCAACCACGGCCGGCGGAATCTCGGAGATCTCCGAGTACGCGCCGTAGAGCGCGTCGCCCTCGAGCACGGCAATGATTTTGTCGTCCGCTTCGTTGCCGTCGATCATGCGCAATCCGCCGACGGGCCGCGCCTGCAGCAGCAAGTCGCTGTGCGTAATCGCCGACTGCGTCAGCACGCACACATCGAGCGGATCCTTGTCGCCTTCGATTGACTGCCGCCCCGTGCGCGCGGCGGTCAGCGACGCCACCCGCGGGCCGCAATACGTTTGCGGAATAAACCCGTACGGCGCCGGGCAGATATTTGAGTACAACTGCGGCCGGTCGACCTTGAGGTAACCGCTCGGCTTGTCGATCTCGTATTTCACCCGATCCGTCGGCACGATCTCGATGAAGCAGGTGACGACGTCCGGCGCGCGGCTACCGAGAGAGACGCCGTGCCACGGATGGCTGCGGAAAAGAAGGCCTAAGAGTTTGCCGGGGTCGTCCGTCATCGTGGCAACTCATTATCGGCTATTGGAAGGATCCGCTATTTCCTATCGGCGATCGATGCCGTAGCAAGCGAGGTGAGCGTATCGCCCCGTCCAGGAGGTTCGTTTGTTCAATAGAGCACGCTACCGAACGCTGTTGATTTCGCAGGCGTCGTCTCTCACAATCCCTCTTACGTCCCGGCAGCGCGACTTGGGGAGGAGACGCGCACCCGACGTCCGCTGTGCGGCTGCACGCGGTGTTCGACCCTGGTCTCCCACGGAGAATTGAAATGAAGCACAAAGCAATGAGGCTCGTCCTCGCGCTGTCCGTCATGCTCGGACTGAGCGCGACCGCCTTTGCACAGGGCGGTTCGACGTCGTCGATCAGCGGCGTGGTGGTGGACTCAACCGGTGGTGTCGTGCCGGGCGCAACGATCACGGTCAAGAACGACGCGACCAACGCGACGTTCGAGGCGGTGTCGAACAGCAATGGTTCGTTCACGGTGCCGTCACTCGGCGTCGGCAGCTACACGGTGTCCGTGCAGCTGCAGGGATTCAAGACGTTCGTGGCCAAGGACGTGCGCGTGAGCGCGGGTGGCCCGACCTCGATCAGGGCCACGCTCGAAGTGGGCGGGCTCGAACAGACCGTCACGGTCGAAGCCGCGGCGGCGATGGTGCAGACGACCGGTTCCTCGGTCTCGAAGACAATCGACCTGAAGCAGATCTCGAATCTGCCGCTTGCCTCGCGCAACGCCATCGACTTCCTGCAGTTCCTGCCCGGCGTCATCACGGCGAGCACGGTGCGCAACTCGACGGTCAACGGCCTCCCGCAGAGCTCAATCAACATCACGGTCGACGGTCTCAGCGTGCAGGACAATTTCCTGAAAACAACGGACGGGTTTTTTGCCCGCATGAGCCCGCGTCTCGACGCGGTCGAAGAAGTCACGGTCACGAGCGCCGGCAACGGTGCCGACTCGTCCGGCCAGGGCGCGACGCAGATCAAGTTCTCGACCCGTTCGGGCAGCAACCAGCTCAGCGGCTCGGTCTATCACTACTACCAGAACGACAGCCTGAACACGAACACCTACTTCAACAAGCGCGATGGCCTGGCGAAGCCCGAAATCACGCTCAACCAATTCGGCGGGCGCCTCGGCGGCGCGGTGGTCATCCCAAAGATCTACGACGGCCACAACAAGGCGTTCTTCTTCGTGAACTACGAAGAGTTCCGCCAGCCGAACACGAGCACGCTGAACCGCACGGTCCTCACGACGGGCGCGCAGTCGGGCATCTTCGCCTACAACTCGGCCACGGGCGTCCGCACGGTGAACCTGCTCGCGCTCGCGGCCGCCAACGGCCAGCTCGCGACGATCGATCCGACGATGGCGAAACTGCTCAGCGACATTCGCGCGGCGGCCTCCCCGTCGAACGGCACACTCACGGCACTCACCAACCCGATCCAGGAACGCTTCACGTGGCAGACGCCGACCAAGTCGCTCAACCGCTACCCGACCGTCCGCCTCGACTACAACCTGTCGGACCGCCACAAACTGAACGCGTCGTTCAACTTCAATGACATCAACGCGCGGCCGGACACGACCAACAGCCGCCAGCCGGCGTTCCCGGGCTTCCCGGTCGTCGGTGAACAGATTTCCGACCGTTACACGCTCGGCGGCAACCTGCGGTCGACCTTCGGCAGGAACATCGTCAACGAGTTCCGCGTCGGCGGCACCGGCGGCGCGACCCTCTTCTCGCCGGGCCTGAACCTCGGCATGTATACGGGTTCGCTCGCCAACCAGTTGGGTCACGTGCTCGCCATCGGTAACGGGGCGACCAACGCGGGTTTCGCGTCGACACCCAGCTCGCGTGAGGCGTCGACGAAGGTCATCGGCGACACGCTCAGCTGGCAGAAGGGCTCCCACAGCATCACGACCGGCGCCGAAATGACGCAGGTCGATCTCTGGTTGAAGAACCAGAGCATGACGCCTGTGGTGTCATTTGACGTCCTCTCCGGCGATCCGGCGCTCGCGATGTTCACGGCGGCGAACTTCCCGGGATCGGCGTCTGCCGATGTCACCGCCGCGCGCAATCTGTACGCGACATTGACGGGCCGCATCAGTTCGGTCACGGCGACGTCGCGTCTCGGCGTCGACGGCAAGTACATCTACGCCGGCGAAGCCATCCAGCGTGGCCGTCACCGCGAGTTCGACGTGTTCCTGCAGGACAACTGGCGCGCGCGTCCGGACCTCTCGGTCAACGTCGGCCTGCGGTACGTCATGCAACTGCCGTTCTACTCGACCAACAACACCTACTCGACGGCGACGCTGGACTCGGCCTGGGGCATTTCCGGTAATGCCGCCGGCTGCGATCCCAGCGAGCCGACGCCAGCCACATGCAACCTGTTCAAGCCGGGCGTCACGCCCGGCGTCGCGCCCACCCTCGTGAACTTCTCGAAGGGCACGAAGGCGTTCAACACGGACTGGAACAATTTCGCGCCGTCGATCGGCCTCAACTGGACGCCGTCGGTGAATGATGGCTTCCTGCACACGCTCATCGGCAACCAGGGCGACACGGCATTCACGGCCGGATTCGCGCGTTCGTTCAACCGCAACGGCATCGGCGACTACTCCGGTGTGTTCGGTTCGAACCAGGGCGTCACGCTCGACACGTCGCGCAACGCCGCACTCGGCAACCTCGGCGGCCTTCCGCGCCTGCTCCGCAACACCGGCTCGCTCGACGCGCCGTCGTTCGCGGACACGCCGGTCTACCCGATCACGCCGGTCATCACCGGTTCGGTGAACCTGTTCGATCCGAACCTGCAGGTGCCGTACTCCGACACCTGGACGGCGGGGATTCAGCGCTCGATCGGCCGCAAGAGCGCGGTCATCGTGCGCTACGTCGGCACGCGCAGCCGTGACCAGTGGACCAGCTACAACTTCAACGAGGCGAACATCATCGAGAACGGCTACCTAAACGAGTTCAAGCTCGCGCAGGTAAACCTGCAGACGAACATCGCTGCGGGCCGCGGCGCCACGTTCCGTTACTTCGGCGTGGGCACGGGTACGTCGCCGCTCCCGATCTACCAGGCGTACTTCAGCGGCGTGAGCGCGGCGAACGCGGGCAACGCGGCCCTCTACACCTCGTCGAACTACACGAGCACGAACTTCATCAACCCGCTCGCGCAGTACAACCCGAACCCGTTCACGGCGGCCGGCACCTCGTCGACCACAGGGCTTGAAGGCGACGCGACGCGCCGACAGAACGCGATCAACGCCGGTCTCCCGCGGAATTTCTTCCGCGCGAACCCGGACGTGAACTCGGCGAACGTCACCGGCTACGGCGGCTTCACGAAGTACAACGCGCTGCAGATGGAGTTCCGCCGGCGGTTGTCGGACGGCCTCCAGGTCGACGCGAACTACTCGTACGGCAAGGGCTACAGCTCATCGCGCTACTCGTTCCGCGTCGGTCGCGAGCTGACGCGCAACACGGGCGCGGAAGGCGACGTGGAACATGCGCTCAAGGGCACATTCGTCTATGACCTGCCGTTCGGCCAAGGCCGGAAGTTCGGCACGGGCGTCGGACGCGTGATGGATGCGATCATCGGCGGCTGGAACATCAGCGGCACGACACGTATCCAGAGCGGCCGTCTGGTCGACTTTGGCAACGTGCGCCTCGTCGGCTTCACCGCCGACGACGTGCAGAGCATGTTCAAGATCCGCAAGACGGACGACGGCAAGGTGTGGATGTTGCCGCAGGACGTCATCGACAACACCGTCAAGGCGTTCAGCACCAGCCCGTCATCGGCGAGCGGCTACAGCTCGCTCGGCGCGCCGACCGGCAAGTACTTCGCGCCGGCGATGAGCGCGGGCTGCCTCGAAACGATCTCGACGGCCTACGGCGATTGCGGCACGCGCACGCTCGTGGCCACGGGTCCGAAGTTCTTCAACCTCGACATGAGCGTCACCAAGGTCGTCCGCCTCGCTGGACGCGCCACGGTGCAACTGCGTCTCGATGCTCTGAACCTCACGGACTACGTGGTGTTCACGCCGGTCACCGGCCTGGGCACGTCGGCCGATGGCTACGAGATCACGGGCGCCTCTTCGGGCCGCGTGCTGCAGATCGTGTCGCGTATCAGCTGGTAAACCCGCAGGCAAGCCGGTAGGCGGGTAATTACACGAATGCCCGGGTGCTCAACGTGCCCGGGCATTTCTACGTACGGTTGCCTGCTTGCCCGCGGCCTATTCGCGCCCGAGCGCGAAGTAGACGGCGACCGGCGTCGCAATAATCGAGACGGCGATCGCCAGCGTCAGCCATGGCGCGGTCACAGCCGCGGCGGACGTGGCGACGGCGACGTTCGCGGCCGACTCCGACAGACCCGACGCGTACTCACGAATCCACGGCCAGAACGTGCGGCCGAGAGACAACGCAGCCACGCCGGCAATGCCGATCGCCACGCCCTGCACCATCGCGATCGGCCGCGCGGCCTGGCGGCCGGCTTCTTCGTGCGCGCGCAGCTGCGAGCGCCACCATACGAGCGTCGCGTCCGGGACCGGCGCGGCTTCCACCGGCTGAAGCGCCTGATCTTCGCGCATCGCGAGCGCCACAGACACGACGTCCGCGCAGATTTCACATTGAGCGACGTGCGACAGCGTGTCGGCGTCGCAGCAGTCCGGCCAGCGATCCGACAGGACCAGATCGAGGATTTCGCGCTCGTGCGCGCATTCGGGAAGTTGGCCGTTACGGTTCATCGCGCTCCCCCAAGAAGGTCCGCGAGTTTGCGGCGCGCGCGGAACAGCAGCGGCTTGACGCTCGCGGCCTGCACGCCCACGACGTCGGCGATTTCGCGATGCGACGATCCTTGCGCGTACGCCAGCCAGAGCATCGCGCGCTCGCGCGGCTTGAGCTGCGCCATCGCGCGATTGAGATCGGTGCGCTGATCGCCTTCGGCGCCGTGATCGCCGTGGCTTGCGAGAAGCTCGACGTCGTGCTCGACGATGGCCGGGCGCGTCCGCGACCGACGGAAGCCGTCGCGCACGAGGTTGGTGGCGATCCGGAACAGGTAGTGGCGGCGGTGCGCGTCGCTCTCGAGCGTTACGTTGGCGCGCAGGAACCGGTAGAAGGTTTCCTGGAGGAGATCGTCTGCGGCCTGACGGTTGCCGGAGATCCGCGTGATGTAGGCCCACAACGGGCGCGAGTTCCGGTCGTAGAACAACCGGAACTCGTCTTCGTTCATTGTCAGAGCCACGAGGCCTGCCTGTTCGGCGGATTCGGCCCGGCCGCCCATGCCTCCGGCGATCGAGAGACGCTCGGCCTCATTGATCGTCAGGTCACGCCAGCTCATAGATCCTCATTCTCGCACTCATTTACGAGTCCGACCGGGTGGTTCGTTCCGCCGGCGCCGGGGCCAGCAGGCCCATCTTCCAGGAGAGGCCGTAGGCCAGGCCGGCCGACGCCAGGAAGCCCATGCCGAGCGACATGCCGATCAGTCCGAAGAACCGGAGCATCTCGATGACTTCAGACGGGGCCGTCACGTTGACCATGCGGAAGCCGAGGCCCAGCGCCAGGAACACGACGCCGGCCTGAGCGGACCACAGGATCCGGTTGTACGGGGCGCCCATGCTCCGGGAGGGGCTGCCGTTGGTCAGCATCGCCGGTCCGCCCTTCAGAAACCCTGCGCCCGCCGGAGACTGCACGTACGCGAGCATCTCCTCATTCGAGGCCAGGCGATCAATGACCTTGTTGTGGACCTCGGCCTGGACCTTGGCCTGGCGGCCCCAGCGACGGTGATCAACGATCGACTTGATGATCCAGGTGAGGGCCCCCAGCACACTCAGGAAGCCCAGGAGGAACGTGAAGCCCTCGATGTTATTGCGCCACATGTCGATGGCGCGCTGCTCGGGCGTCCACTGGTTCGGGTTGTAGCCGTAGTTGTTGCTGTCGCGGACCGTGTATTCCTCGAAGTAGTACTTCGGGGCCCGGGCGACCTCCGGATGCTTCGTCAGAAACTGCTGAAGCAGCGGATACGGGGCGATGTACGCCGGGTTGCTGAGCAGCGACGGGTCGAGCTTCAGGACGTAGGCCAGCGACGGCGGATAGCGCTTCAGCACGTCCTGGAGCGCTTCGCGCGTCTGCTCGGCGTTCTGGTTGTCGATGACGATGGTCTGGCTGGAGGCGGGCGCGGCTTGGGCGCCAGCCTGCCGGGGCATGGCGACAAACGAGGCGGCCATCAGGCCCAGGGCAGCGACGCGAGATAGGGTGGTCATACCCGGTAATACGCGGTCAGAAGGCGTTGGTTAATGGTCAGTGGTCAATGGTCAGTGGGTTCGTCGCCGATGAAGTTCATTGACCGCTGACCATCGACCATTCACCATTGAGTTCTTGGCCAGCCGGAGGGAGTTTCTCAATACGCTAGGCGCCGCGGCCGTCGGCTTGACCTTGGGGCCCGGGAAGGTCGTCGCTGAGGGCCAAGCCGCCAGACCGGCCGCCCCCACCCGGCGCGGCACTCCCCTTCCCAACGAGTTTGTCTTCGCCCGGCTGCGCTACAACTCCGGCGACTGGGACTACAACCCGAAGGTCGCCGCGAACGTGCTCGACGCGGTGGTTCAATACACGACCATCCCGGTCTACCCGGAGGAGGTCGTCATCACCGCCGACTCCGAGGAGCTGTTCGCGTTTCCGTTTCTGTTCATGACGGGCCATACGCTCGTGCGCTTCAGCGCCGCCGAGCGGCAGAACCTCGTCGACTTCGTCGACAACGGCGGTTTCCTCTTCTCCGACGACTGCAATCACGACATCAACGGGCTCTACGCGAAGTCGTTCGAATCGGAGATGCAGCGGGCGTTCCCGGGCCCAAACACGCTCGCGAAGATTCCGAACTCGCATCCGATCTACCGGTCGTTCTTCCCGTTCCCGGAAGGCGCGCCGCAGACCTCGCATGAGCTGAACGGCTGGGGCGACGACATGGTTCACGACTACCTGAAAGGTATCGCTTCCAGGCGCGGCGGTGGAGACGACGAGCGCACGAGACGCCTCGGCGTGCTGTACTCGAACAAGGACTACGGTTGCGAGTGGGACTACGACTGGAGAAACAAACGCTTCCGGACCGAGGACAACACCAAGTTCGCCGTCAACATCGTCGTCTACGCGATGACGTAGGCGATGGTGAATCTGGCTATTTGTTATCTGGTTATTTGTTATTGGAATCCGGCGATTGAATATTTGTTATTGGAAATAGCCAGAGAGCCAGATAGCCCGATCCCAATAAGAAATAACCAGATAACAGATGGCCAGATTCACCTGTCACAACACTTCGCTCCATTTCGGCGACGAGGCGAACGCGGCGCGGATGAAGCCGACGTGAGAGTAGGCCTGCGGGAAGTTGCCGGACATCTTCCCTGACAGCGGGTCGAAGTCTTCGGCCATGAGACCCAATGGGCCGAGCGAGTTGGTGACAGAGTCCATGAGGTCGCGGGCTTCGTCGAGCCGGCCGAGCGTTGCCAGCGCTTCGATCAGCCAGAACGTGCACAGCACAAACGCCACCGACGGCGTGCCGAAGCCGTCGTCCTGCCTGTATCGGACGAGCCAGCCGCCGTTCGATAGTTGCTTCCAGATGCGATCGACCGTGTCGCGCAGGCGCTGATCGTCCGCGGGGAACAGTCGCAGCGGCGCCATCTGCAGGAGCGACGCGTCGAGTTCGGCGCCATCGTAGCAACCGACGAGGGCCTGGCACTCGACGTTGTAGGCGCGCGAGGCGATCTCTTTCTGGATCCGGTCCGCGGCTTCGCGAAACTCCGTGGCGCGGGCCGGTCTGTAGCGCGCGGCAATGGTGGCTGCGCGGTCCGCCGCGGCCCAGCACATCACACTGGAAAACGTCTGCGCAGTGGGCTCGGTGCGGAATTCCCAGATCCCGGTGTCGGGTGTGCCCGCGACTTCCACGGCGCGCGTCGCGAGCCGCATCAGCAGATCGAGCGTCTCGGGCGTACGCTCGGCGCTGAACCGTTCGTCAAAGAAGATCGGCGCCAAAGCCAGAACGAGCTCGCCGAAGATGTCGTTCTGCTGATGGCTCATCGCGGCGTTCCCCACGCGCACGGGGCCATCGCCGTTGAACCCCGCCCATCCTTCGGCGAAGTGTTCGTCGACCGGCCGTTGCCCCGTGACCGAATAGAGCGGCGCGAGCGCCAGGCCGTCGGTGCCGCCGACGATGTTGAGAAGGTACTTGATGAATTGCTCGCGCTCATCGAATTGCCCGAGCAGCCGGAAGGCATCGACCGCGTAGTAGGCGTCGCGAAGCCAGCAATATCGATAGTCCCAGTTGCGCCCGCTTTTTGGCGACTCGGGAATCGAGGTCGTCGTGGCGGCGATGATCGCGCCCGTATCCTCGAAACAATGCAGCTTCAGCGCGAGCGCTGAGCGAATCACCTCGTGCTGGTGCCGCGGCGGGATGTTGCATTGCTTCACCCACTGGTGCCAGTGCTGCAGCGTCTGCTGGCGAAATCGATCGCACATCGGCGCCAGCGCCTCCTCGACCGGCGCACCCCAGGTCAGCACCATCCGCTGCGGGCCGGTCAGCGTAAATGGCTGGCCGCCGAGGTACGACATCGGGATGTCCGTGGTCAGCCGCAATTCGGAATCGAAGCCGCCGAAGCTGACGTGGTGCGATCCGGCCGTCTCGGCCGGCGCGCGCTTCGACCAGCCGAGCACAGGTTTGCACTTCACAATGACGCGGGGAGTGCCGGAGATCGGCTCGATCTCGCGGACGATCATCGGAGGACGGAACATGCGGCCGTGCTGTTCGAACCTCGGCGCGAAGTCGCGCAGGAGAAACGTGCCTGTGGGCGTCTCGAAAGTCGTTTCGAGTACGTTGGTGTTTCCGCAGTAGTCCATCACGCCTTCGGATCCATCAGCCGGCCCGATGCGCCACTCACCTCCGTCGGGGTCGAGTATCGAACCGAACACCGGCGGAGCATCGAATCGGGGTAAACATGACCAGACCACGGCGCCGCGCCGGTCGATGAGCGCGCTGCATTGGCAGTTTCCGATGATTCCGATAGACGAGAGATTCGTCATCAATCCTCTCAATATGCCTTAAACAACACCCGAAGCCGATATTAGTTTGAACTCAAACTAATTGTTGCACGACAATAGACATGCAATGCGCTGGCCATTTCGATTAACTGCCGGTCTCGTGATCACGCTCGGGCTCCTGACGTGGGGGGCGTCGCTCGTCACGCGTTCGGTCACACAGGCGTGGTTCGAGCGCGACCTCGCTCTGCGCGCCGAGCTCGCCGTCAGTGGCGCGCGCCTGGCGCTCGTCAACGCGTGGACCGGCGCGCCGGTGCCGGCGCTGCGCAATCTCCTCACGGAGATCTCGCAGGACGAGCGGGTACTCGGCGTCGCCGCGTGCCGCGCATCCGACTTCACCTTAATCGCCGCCACTCCGGGATTCCCGTCCGCGTTCGCGTGTGACCGCTTCGGGCTTTTAGTGAAGCCGGCTGACCAGGCTGACGACTGGCAGACGTGGACCGGCACCGACAACTCGGTCCTCGGCGGCACGGTTCACATCACGGCGTCACCGATCCGCTCGTCGACGGACGTGCTCGGCTATCTGGTCCTGATCCACGACCTCGGGTTCGTCAGCCGCCGGCAGGCGCAGGTCGAGCAGCTGTTTCTGCTCGCGTTCGGCGTCCTGGCGGTCACGGCCGCCATCGTGACCCTCTTGGGCAACCGTCTGGCCCGCTGGCAGTGGACACGCGACCTGCGCGCGACGCTGTCGCTCGGCGGAGCCGAGCGCCCGGAATTCAGCCACATGATGCACGACGTCCGTGCGCTGGCCGACCGCATCGCCGCCGATCGCGACATGGACCGTGACGTCGAGGCATGGACGCCGAAGCGCCTCAAGGACGCGGTCACTCGCCACTTCAACGACGACCAGGTTATCGTCGTCGCGAATCGCGAGCCGTATATCCACCAACGGGCTGCGGATGGTGAGGTTCATGTCAAACACCCGGCGAGTGGCCTGGTCACGGCGCTCGAGCCGATCATGCGGGCCTGCTCGGGCGTATGGATTGCCCACGGCAGTGGCAACGCCGACAAGGAAACGGCCGACGGCAAGGGCCACGTCTCCGTGCCGCCGGACGCGCCGGCCTACACGCTCCGGCGAATGTGGCTGACCGCGGAAGAGGAACACGGCTATTACTACGGCTTCGCCAACGAGGGATTGTGGGCGCTGTGCCACACGGGCCATACGCGCCCGATGTTCAGAACGAGCGACTGGAAACAGTACGAAGCGGTCAACAAACGATTCGCCGACGCGGTCGCTGACGAGGCGAAGACTGATTCGCCTGTCGTACTTGTGCAGGACTACCATTTCGCGCGCCTGCCGCGGTTGATCCGCGAGCGCTTGCCCAAGGCGACCATCATCATGTTCTGGCACATTCCGTGGCCGACGGCTGAGCGCTTCGGGATTTGCCCGGAGCGCGAAGAGCTGCTTGACGGCATGCTCGGTGCCGACATCCTGGGATTTCACACGCAGGCGCACTGCAACAACTTCGTCGAGACGGTCGAGCGCTACATCGAAGCGCGCACCGACAAGGAGCGCGGCGCGCTTGCGCAGAAGGGCCACATGACGTTCGTGCGCCCCTACCCCATCTCCATCGAATGGCCGCCGAAGAAGGCGCCAACGGCATTGCCGGCGGCCGAAACGCGCAAGAAGATATTCAAGGAGCTCGGCCTGCGGGCCGACGCGCTGCTGGGCGTCGGCGTCGACCGGCTCGATTACACCAAGGGCATCGAAGAACGCTTCCTCGCCGTCGACTGCCTGCTCAGCCGGTATGCCGAGTACCGCGGGCGATTTGTGTTCCTGCAGGTGGCTGCGCCCAGCCGCGCGG